>CAZHCI010000024.1:20169-24635 GCA_964530905.1 uncultured bacterium | reverse complement strand
AGCATGCCCACGACCCCGAAGACGGCGGCACCCACGAAGATCGCCGCGACGGTCACCACCGGCGGCACGAGCGCGGTCCGCCGCTGCACGAGCGGGGTGACGAGGTTCCCTTCGAGCTGGTAGATCACGGCGAACAGCACCACGACGGCGACCACGGCAGGGACGCCTTGCGTCAGGGCGAGCAGCGCTGCGGGAAGCAACGCCAGCACCGGCCCCAAGTACGGAACGAACTCCAGCATGCCCGCGATCAGCGCCAACCCTCCAGCGGCCGGCACGCCGACGAGGCGCAAGCCGATCCAAGACAGCACGCCGACGATCGCCATCGCGACCAAGCGGCCGACGATCCATCCGCGCAGGGTGCGGCCGATCTCGTTCGCCACGGCCCGCGCGCGATCACGACGCGCGACGGGGAGGAGGCGGAGAAGGCCGTCGCGGTACCTCACGGGGCTCGCGGCCAGGAAGACGCCGGCGAAGAACACGAAGAGGAGCTTGGCCGCGACGTCCCAAAGCGTCGTGACGGTCCCGACCAGCTGCGACGCGAGGCTCGCGCCGCCGGCCGCGTCCTGGCTGCCGCCGGTGGTGCGCTCGAGCAGCCACGGACCCCACGGCTCCTGCTCGATCCGGTCCCGCAGCTCTCCGATGCCGTCCGGAATCTGGCGTGCGAGCTCGGCCGTGGGGCCCACGAGGCGCGACTCGAACAGGACCAGCAAGCCGACGACGATCGCGAAGAACGCGGCGAGCACGATCGCGAAGGCCAGTGCGAACGGGGCGTTCATCCTGCGAACGAGGTACGCGGTCGGCGCATGAAGGGCGGTGGCCAGCAGAACACCTGCGAACAGCAGCAGCAACGTCTCGGCCGCGCGCCACGCCAAGGCGGCCGCGAGCACGGCCAGCACGGCCACCGCGGCCGTCACCACGACGCGCCGAAGGAACGTCGGTCGTCCCCCTTCGCTCACGAGCGCCGGCAGCCGATGTCGAGCGAGCCGAGCAGCGCCTGGAGAGAGCCAGCGGTTCGCATGCCGCCATGATAGCGGTCACGGACGAGCGCCCCCTCTCGTATCGGGAGCGCTCGTCCGTCGCTCGAAGCTGGTGCCGGGAACGGGGCTCGAACCCGTACGCCCTCGCGGGCAGCGGATTTTAAGTCCGCAGCGTCTACCGATTCCGCCATCCCGGCTCGTTCGGCCCGGTCGCCGGAGGAAGGGGACGCGCGGCTCGCGTCCCTCCCCGCCCAGCTCACACCAGGTACGCCATCGCGTCCGCCCGGTCGCCCGTGGCCCGGGTGTCGTCCCAACCGAGCTCGCCGGCCAGCAGCTCGTTCACGCGCGGGACGGCGGCGATCGCCGCGTCGCGGTCGAGGAACCCCAGCCGGGTCCGCCTGGCGAGGACGTCGATGCTGGTGCGGGCCAGCTCCTCGCGCGCGGTGTGGATCACCTCGGCCTCGATGAACGCGTGGTTCTCGGTCAGGCGAGCGCCCAGGTCCTCGTCGCGGGCCAGCTCGGCGACGCGCGGGGCACGGTCGCCGTACGCCCGGTTCAGGTGGCTGGCGACGTCGTGGTCGATCCCGAAGCGCTCTTGCAGGTCGCCGGCGCCGGCGGAGGTGTACGCCTCGCCGCCGATCAGGAACAGCTCGTGGGTCCGCGACGGGCCGGCCTGAAGCCCGCCGACGCGGACCGCCTGGTCGACCCCGTCGATCGCCATCTTGCGGTAGGTGGTCCACTTGCCGCCGGCGATCGTGACCAGCTCGCCCTCGGAGACGTTCACGAGGTGGTCGCGCGACAACCCGGCGGTGTCGGCCGCCTCGGGGTTCGACACCAGCGGACGCAGGCCGGACCAGCTGGACAGGACGTCCTCCCGCCCGACGGGCGCCGAGAAGTACTGGCGGACGTGACGGAGCACGTACTCGATCTCGTCCTCGGCCGCCTTGGGGTGGTACTCGATCTCGGCGGGGGTGTCCGTGGTGCCCACCAGGGTGTGCCCCAGCCAGGGCAGCAGGAAGAGGACGCGCCCATCCTCGGTCTCCGGGATCAGGAGGCCGGTCTCGGGCGGGCTGAACCGTTGGTCGAGCACGATATGGATGCCGCTGCTCGCGGTCAGCATCGGCTTCGCCGTCGGGTCCTCCATGCGCCGGATCGCGTCGGTGAACGGACCGGTCGCGTTCACGACGACGCGGGCGTGCACCGTGGTCTCCTGGACGGTCTCGAGGTCGCGCACGACGGCGCCGCGGACCTTGCCGTCCTCCATGAGCAGCGAGGCGACCTCGGCGTGGTTCGCGACGACGGCGCCCTGCTCGGCCGCCGTGACGGCGATCGCGACGTTCATGCGGGCGTCGTCGAACTGCCCGTCGTAGTAGACGACGCCGCCGCGGAGCCCGTCGGGCTTCAGCATCGGAAAGCGTTCCAGCGCCTCCTTGGCGTCGACGAAGCGGCTGGGGTGCAGGTTGGTCTTCCCGGCCAGCCAGTCGTACATCTTCAGGCCGGTCATGAAGTAGGGAACCTGCAGCCAGTTGTACAGCGGCGTCACCAGCGGCAACGGCTTGGCGAGGTGCGGCGCGATCTTGATCAGCATCGCGCGCTCGCGCAACGCGTCGCGCACCAGCCCGAACTGGCTTCGGTCGAACTCCTTCACGGCCTTCTCGAGGTACCGCACCCCGCCGTGGATCAGCTTCGTGCTTCGGCTGCTGGTCCCGGCCGAGAAGTCGTCCCGCTCGACCATCGCGACCTTCAGTCCACGCGTCGCGGCGTCGAGGGCGACGCCGGCGCCGGTCGCGCCGCCGCCGATCACCAGCAGGTCGAACGTCTCCTCGCTCAGCCTCTCAAGCTGAGCGTCTCGGTCGATGCGGCTCATTCGCCCGCCTCCTCCCACGCGGTCGCCCGACCGACCGCCTTCGTCCAGCCGGCCAGCAAGGCGGTCCGCTCGGCCTCCGGCATCGCGGGCTCGAAGCGGGCGTCCTCGACCCACTGGGCCTCGAGCTCGTCGCGTCCGGACCAGAAGTCGACGGCCAAGCCCGCCAGGTACGCGGCGCCCAGCGCCGTGGTCTCGGTGATCTTGGGACGGATCAGCGGCACGCCCAGCACGTCCGCTTGGATCTGCATCAGAAGGTCGTTGTTCGAGGCGCCGCCGTCGACGCGCAGCTCCTCGAGCTCGATCTCGGCGTCGGCCTCCATGGCCCGAATCACGTCGTGCACCTGGAACGCGATTCCTTCCAGCGCGGCGCGAGCGATCTCGGCGGCGCCGCTGCCGCGGGTCAGCCCGAAGATCGCGCCGCGGGCGTACGGGTCCCAGTGGGGCGCGCCCAGGCCCGCGAACGCGGGAACGAGGTACACCCCGCCGTTGGTCGTCGCCCGGCGGGCGAGCTCCTCGACCTCTTCGCTGGCGCGGATGACGCCGAGGCCGTCACGAAGCCACTGCACGACCGCGCCGGCGATGAAGATGCTCCCCTCGAGCGCGTAGTCCAGGCCGTCCTGGTCCCACGCGATGGTGGTCAACAGCCGGTTCGTCGACGCGATCGGCTCGCTGCCGGTGTTCATGACCATGAAGCCGCCGGTGCCGTACGTCATCTTGCCCTGGCCGGGCCGGAAGCAGACCTGACCGAACGTCGCGGCCTGCTGGTCGCCCGCGATGCCGGCGATCGGGACCTCGGCGCCGAACGACGCGGCGGGCACGCTGCCGACCACGCCGGAGCTGGCCACGACCTCGGGCATGAGCGAGCGCGGGATGCCGAACGCGTCGAGCAGCGTGTCGCTCCAGGCCAGTCGGTGGATGTCGAACGCCATCGTCCGGCTGGCGTTGCTGACGTCGGTCACGTGGACCTCGCCGCGGGTGAGGCGGGCGACCAGCCAGGCGTCGATCGTTCCGAACGCCAGCTCGCCGGCCTCGGCTCGGGCCCGGGCGCCGTCGACGTGGTCGAGGATCCAGGCGATCTTGCTGGCCGAGAAGTACGCGTCGGGCACCAGCCCGGTGCGCGCCACGATCTCGTCGCCCAGCCCCTGGTCGACCCATCGCTGGATCATCGGCGCGGTCCTGCGGTCCTGCCAGACGATCGCGGGATGGATCGGCTGCAGCGTGCGCCGATCCCAGATCACCGTCGTCTCGCGCTGGTTCGTGATGCCGATCGCCGCGACGTCCCGCGGACGGACGTCCGCACGCGCCAGCACCTCGGTCGCGACGGACGACTGGCTGCTCCAGATCTCGTTCGGGTCGTGCTCGACCCAGCCGGGCCGCGGGTAGCGCTGTTCGAACTCGCGCTGCGCGACCGCCATGATCGCGCCGTCCCGACCGAAGAGGATGGCGCGGGAGCTGGTCGTGCCCTGATCGAGGGCAAGGATGGTGTGGGCCACGGGGTGCCTCCTCGGGGAGCGGGTGCCGCATGAAGCGAGCGTACGCGGATCGTATCACGGCGCTGCGGGCCGTCTGGGACGGCCGTCGACGGCTGCATCGATGTCCGGGGACGGTGCGCTCGGTCGGCG
>CAZHCI010000024.1:2886-20069 GCA_964530905.1 uncultured bacterium | reverse complement strand
TCGCGGGCGGGCTGCGGGACGAGGCGCGCCCGCGCCCAGGCGCGCTCGCCGGCCAGCCGTCTGGCCAGCGCCTCCGGCGCCCGTGGCAGCCCCGACGCGCGCCGGCGGACCGAGCTCTCGGAGCGGCCCGTGCCGAGCGCCTCGGACACCGCGGACTGCAGCTCGGCGTCGCCGATGGCGTGCCGGCTGAACGCGAGGAACGCGAAGCGCCCCTGGTCGGGGAACGCGTGCAGCATGAGGTGCGCCTCGTCCAGCAGAACGACGTGGCTGGAGCCGTCGGCCTCGATCAGGCGGTGCGGCCCTGGAACGTCGCCCCCTTCGATGCGCTCGGCCAGATCGCGCAGGAGCCGATCCAGGGCGTCCGGGTCCGACAGCGGCTCGGTTCCGGCCCCGCGACCGGCGAGCGTCAGGAGCGTTCCGGTGGCCAAGGGTTCGCTGGGCATCAGGGCGCGATCGTACCAGAGCGATGGGGCCGCGGAGAGACGGCCCCATCGTCGCCGCGGTCGCGACGCGACGGCGCGCGCCGTCAGCCTTTCACGCCGCCGGACTGGTACTGGCCGGTGAGCGCCTCCTGGAAGCTGTAGAAGATCGCCAGGATCGGAAGCGATCCCAACACGGCGCTGGCGGCCAGCGCGCCCCATTGGGTGTCGAAGCGGCCCGTGGTGAAGTTGCGCAGCCCGATGCCGACCGTCCAGTTCTCCTGACCGATCAGCAGCGTGTTCGCGAGGATGAACTCGCTGTAGGTGTTGATGAACTGCAGCAGGAAGATGAACAGCAGCATCGGCACGCTGATCGGCAGGATGATCCGAACGAACGCCCCCCAGCGGGTGGCGCCGTCGACGCGGGCCGCCTCCTCGAGCGCGGGACTGATCGACTCGAGGTAGCCTTTGAAGATCCAGGCGCTGAACGCGATCGCGCCCCCCGAGTAGGCGAGGATCAGCCCGGTGAAGGTGTTGATCAGGTCCAGGTAGCTCATCAGGTAGTAGATCGCGACGAGCGCCATGAACCCGGGGAACATCTGCACGAACACGAAGGTGAGGAGCGTCTGGTAGCGCCCCTCGAACCGCATCCGCGCGAACGCGTAGCCCGCCGTGGTGCTGATCGCGACGGCGAACAGTCCCGTCATGCCCGAGACCAGCAGCGTGTTGCGGATGAACAGCACGATCGTGCGGTCGCTGGCGGCCGGAACGCGGCTCCCGTCGGCGGCGACGGTGTAGAACTGGCCCGGTCCGATGCTGACGACCAGCGCGGCCAGGGCCCCGAACAGCACGAAGCCGGCGGTCCGCCGGTAGCCGTCGGCGCGGTGTCCTGGAATCCGCTCGGCCCGTGCCGCCATGGACAGGGCGACGAGGGCGAGCAGCCCGGCCACGGCCACGGCGACGAAGATCCACTGGTAGGGGACGACGTTGGTGGCGGAGAGCACCTTGCGGTACTGCTCCAGCGAGATCGTCGAGGGGTCGGGCAGGATCCCGGCCCGCACCCAGAGCGGCCCTTCGCGCGGAAGCGATCCGGCCAGCGTGTCGTTGCGGTTGAACGAGACGGCCAGCAGGTAGATCACGGGGTAGAACGTCGTCGCGATGGCGGACCACAGGAACAGGTGCGTTCCCGCGGTGATCGCGTACCGGCCGGCGCGAAGCGGCCTGCGGGAGCGGCCCCACAGCCAGGCGCTGCCCGCCACGCCGCCGATCCCGAGGATCAGGGCGCCCAGGACCCGCGCCCATCCAAAAGGAACGACCAGGAAGCGGTCTTGAACGACGGCGGCGGGCGCCGTGGCGAACAGGGCCCAGATTCCCGCCACGCAGAGGGCCAGCAGGACCGGAATGGGAAGGTCGCTCCGCCTCATGCGTTCGATACCTCCTTCAGCGCGCCGGTGACGCGGAAGTTGACGAGGCTGACCGCCAGCGTGATCGCGAAGATCAGCAGGCTGATCGCCGAGCCGAGGCCGTACGCGTACCCGCCCTGACTCCTGAACGCCTCGTTGTACGCCCAGCTGATCAGGATGTCGGTTCCTCGCGCCGTGGCGGTCCCCCAGTCGACGGCCGGCCCGCCGTCGGTGAGAAGGTAGATGATGTTGAAGTTGTTGAAGTTGAACGCGAAGCCGGTCAGGGTGATCGGCACCAACGCGGTCCGCAGGAGCGGAGCGGTCACGTCGGTGAACGAGCGCCAGGCCGACGCGCCGTCGATGCGGGCCGCCTCGTACAGCTCGCGGGGGATGGCCGAGAGGGCGCCCAGCACCGCCACCATCATGAACGGATAGCCCAGCCACAAGTTGACCAGCAGGACCGCGCCCCGGGCGGGCCATTCGCTGCCCAGCAGCCAGTTCACCGGCTCGGGCGTGATGTCGAGCAGCATCAGCAGTCGGTTGATCGCACCGAAGTTCTGGTTCAGGAACCCGCGCCACACCTGGATGGTGATGATGTTCGGTAGCGCCCACGGGATGATCAGCAGGGTGCGGTACAGCCCACGGAAGCGCAGGTCGGGGTTGTTCAGCAGCACCGCGAGGAGCGTGCCGACGGCCAGGTTGAGGATCACCGTGATCGTCGCGAACGCCACGTTCCAGACGAACACCGGGCCCAGCGCGCGCGACGCCTGCGCGAAGATGGTCCGGAAGTTTCGAAGCCCGATGTAGCCGAAGTCGTTGTAGCGGGCGATCGATACGGCCTCGAATCCCTCTGGAAGCGGCTCGGCGAGGCGCACGGCGGTCCCCTCGTCCGAGACGATGTCGATCTCGAGCACGGAGCGCTCGAGCCGGAGCACGACGTCGCCGAGATCGGGCGTGAACGGCGGGGCGCGCTCCAGCACCAGCGTGGCGCCCTCCACGCGGTCGACGGCGCTCTCGAACGTGAGCCCCACGTCGGGCAGGTACAGGTCGACCCCACGCACGGCGCGATCCTCGGGCGGCGGCTCGGCCAGCTCGAGGCGCGCGCCGTCGATCGCGACCGCCTCGACGTCCACGTCGCCGGCGCCGTACACGCGGGCGCGGACGCCTGCGCAGCCGGCGCGCAGGTCGTCGCAATCGAACACGCGGGCGTCGGCGATCTCGATCGTGGTCCGGCCGTCGTCGACGGCCACGACGGCCGTCTCGCTGGCCACGTTCAGCTGGCCGTTGCGGATCCCGGCGTAGTCGGTGAACGCCAGCATCACCGTCAGGACGACGGGGAAGAGGGTGAACGTGAGCAGGAACACGAGCGCGGGCAGGAGGTAGTACCAGGGCAGGATCCAGTCGTAGCGGCGGGCGATCGCCCGCAACGTCGGGATCAGCGTGGCGATGCCGCCGAGGATGCCCAGCCAGACGGGCGCGCCTGGGGCGATCCAGCGCGCGACGACGACGGTGAGCACGCCGCCGGCCGCGGCGACGGCCAGCGCCACGGTCAGCAGAACGAGCGAGAGCAGCAGGCCGCCGCGGCCGCGTCGCGGCAGGAAGTCGGCCAGTGGCCTTGAGATGTCCACGAGAGTCCCCTTCGCGGTCCGGCCCGGAACGACGACGGTGACCAGGGCGCGCCCTGGTCACCGTCCGGTTCCGTGCGCGCGTGGTCCCTAGCTCACTCGCCCCTGATCTCGCGGACGGCCTGCTCGAGGGCGGACTCGACGTCGGCGTCGGCGCTCTCGGTGATGACGCCCAGCGCGTTCGCCATCGGGCCCCACACCTGACCCATCTCGGGGATGTTCGGCATCGGCTCGGAGGTCAGCAGCGCCTCGCCGAAGCCGGCGACGATCGGATCCTCGGCCACCTGCGCCAGAGCCTTCTGCGAGGCGGGCACGCGTCCCTCGAGCTGCGCGTAGCCCAGCTGCGAGTCGGAGCGCGTCAGCCACTTCGCGAGGTTGACCGCATCGGTCCCGCGCTCGCTGAACTCGTTCACGAGCACGCCCTGAACGCCCATGAATCCGGACCACGGGGTGCCGTCGGCCAGCGCGGGCATCGGCGCGACGCCGACGTCGATGCCGGCTTCGCGCGCCTGTCCGACCGCCCACGGGCCGGTGTAGAACATCGCGAGCGCACCGTCGATGAACAGTCCGTTCGCGACGTCGTAGTTCGTCCCTGCCGGAATGATGCCGTGCTCGAAGCGGAGCGCCTGGAGCTCTTCGCCACCACGGACCGCGCCCTCGCTCGCGAGGCCGACGTCGGTCGGATCGAGCGTGCCGTCGCTGCGGCCGAAGACGTAGCCGCCGTAGGTGTGCAGCCAGCCGTAGCTGAAGTAGAAGTTGTTGATGTCGTAGAGGAAGCCGAACGTGTCGCTCGTGGTGAGCTCCTGCGAAAGGTCGATGAAGCCCTCGTAGCTGTCCGGAATCCGTGTCACGAGATCGCGGTTGTAGAGCAGGGCCGGACCCTCGACGAAGAGCGGCAGGCCGAACAGGCGGCCGTTGTAGGTGAACGCCAGGCGGGACTGCTCGCCGAGGTCGGAGAGGTACCCCTCCGTGGCGGCGCCGGTGAGGTCGGCGAGCACGCCTCCGACGGCCATCTCGGACATCTGGTCGTGCGGGATGCCGACGATCACGTCGCCCGCCTGGCCTTCCGGCGCGGAGAGGAGCATCTGCTGCTTGAGCTCGTTGATGTCGAGCTTCACGACCTCCACGTCGACTCCGAAGGCGGACGCGAAGTCGGCGACGTCCTGCTGGAGGTAGTCGAGCGTGGGGTTGTTGAACGTCGTCCAGACGGTCAGGCCCTGCGCGAAGGCGGCTCCGGCCACCATCCCGAGAACCACGAGGCTTGCGAGAAGTCGCTTCATGTACGTCTCCCTTCGTTCCTGTGACGCCGTAGTCCGGCCCGCGAAGCGATCTGGAGGTCGCCCTCGCCCTCGCTCCTCGAGCCGGTCCGCAGGTCGTCGGTCACGAATCGAGTCTACCCGCGGAGTCCACGGCGTGAAAGGTCGTTCGCCCCGGGGGACGACGACGACCGCCCACCGTTCGCAGGCGGACCGAACGTGCCTGCGAACGGGCGTCACGCCGCCCGCCAGCCGCCGTTTCCGTCGGGCCGGACGCGGCCGGCCAGCTCCAGCTCCGTCAGCGCCGCCAGCGTGGCCGCCGTCGAGGACGAGGGCTGGATCAGGCGCTCCAGCGAGGCCGACGCGTGCTCGTCCAGGACGGCCATGACGTGCTCGGCGAGGGCCGACGCCGAGAGGGTGCGCTGCCGCGCCGAGTCCGTGTCCGACGTCGGTCGCCGGCCCGGTCGCGCGCTTCCCCGGTCGCTGGACGGAGCGGTCCCGCGGGACGCGAGCCGGTCGTCGCTCAGCAGGTCGGCGGCGCTCCCCAGCGGCGTCGCTCCTTCGCGCAGCAGCGCCGTCGCCGCGCGACCGACCTCGCTGTCGGGCCGCTGCGGGACGGCGTACACGTCGCGACCCTGGTCGAGCGCGAACTCGATCGTGTGGCGGACGCCCGACGCGGCCGGGGCCTCGACGACGACGACCGCCCGCGACAGGCCCGAGATCACGCGGTTGCGCCGGGGGAACGAGCCCGGCCGGGCGCGCACGTCCGGCGGATGCTCGGTCAGGAGCGCGCCGCCGGCGGCGATGCGCTGGGCCAGCGCGCGATGGGCGGGCGGGTGGAGATGATCGAACCCTGCGCCCAGCACGGCGACGGTCCCTGCCGGGTCGCCGTCCAGCGCACCGCGGTGCGCGGCGCCGTCCACGCCGAGCGCCAGGCCGGAGACGACCGTCACCCCGGCGGACGCCAGCTCGCGACCGAGTCGCTCGGCGAACGAAAGCGCCCACGGCGTGGCCCGACGCGTCCCGACGACGGCGACGGCCGGACGGTCCGGCGTCGCCCCCGGCGTCGCCCTCGGCGTGCACGGCAGGCGGCCGCGGACGAACAGCAGGGGAGGCGGGTCGTGGATCGCGGCCAGCAGGCCGGGGTAGCCGGGATGCTCGGGATGCAGCAGCGCGTCGCACGAGGCGCGCCAGCGACGAAGCGTGGCGGCGGCGGCCCGCAACGAGGCCGGGCGGAACGCGCTCCGCAACGCCGCCTGAGCGGCGCCGGCCACCTCGGTCCCGCCGGGCCGCCCGATCGCCTCGGCGGCCGCCGCGATCGTCCCGTGCCGATCGCGAAGGAGGGCGATCGTACGTGGACCGACGCCGTCGGTGCACGTTGCGGCGACGTACAGCACGGCCGGTTCGTCGGTCATGCGGGCAGGCTAGCGGTCGCGGCGAAGGCGGGCGCCGACGTCCGGGATCGAGGCCGGCCGAGGGCACGTCCTCGATCGGGGCGGGCGCGCCTCGGGACGAGGAGGCGACGGCCTCAGCGCAGCTTGACGCGAGGACCGGCCGGCGTGTCCTCGACCTCGATGCCGAGCCGCTGCAGCTGATCTCGAAGCGCGTCCGCCGTCGCGAAGTCGCGCCGCAAGCGCGCCGCCTCGCGCTGCTCGAGCACCATCTCGACCAATCCCTCGAGCCGCTCCAGCGCCGCGGCGCCGTTGGCCTCGGCGTTTCCAAGCTCGACGCCCAGCACGCCCTCGAGCAGCGACTCGAACGCGTCCGCGCCGTCCGCGGCCTGCGCGGGGGTGAGCGCGTCCATGCGCCGGTTGGCCTCGCGCGCCAGGTCGAACAGCGCCGCGATCGCGCGCGGCGTTCCGAGGTCGTCGTCCATCCCCTCCGCGAACGCCCGCCGCGCGTCGCTGGCGAACCCCTCCTCGCGCTCGGCGTCGCCCGCCCGGACGCGCAACGCCCGCCAGGCGTCGCGCAGCCGACCGAGCGCCTGCCGAGACGCGACCAGCAGGTCCTCGCTGAAGTCCGACACGCTCCGGTAGTGGCTCCTGAGCAGGTGGAACCGCACCACCGCCGGCTCGTGCTGCTCGAACAGGCCCGAGAGGGTCACGAAGTGCCCCTTCGACTTCGACATCTTCTCGCCGCCCAGCGTCAGCATGTTCCAGTGGATCCAGATGCGCGCGAACGGCATGCCCGCGCCCCGCGCCTGGGCGAGCTCGCACTCGTGATGCGGGAAGACGAGGTCCAGGCCGCCGCCGTGCACGTCGAACTCCTCGCCGAGGTACTTCGTGCTCATCACCGAGCACTCCAGGTGCCAGCCCGGGAACCCCTCGCCCCACGGCGAGTCCCAGCGCATCAGGTGCCCCTCTTCGGCCCGCTTCCAGAGCGCGAAGTCGCGCGGATCGTCCTTGTCGCCGCGGACCTCCACCCGGGTGCCCTCGACCAGCGCGTCCGGATCGCGTCCGGACAGCTCGCCGTAGTCGTCCCACGCCGAGACGTCGAAGTACACGTTGCCGTTGCGCTCGTAGGCGAGGCCGGCTCGCAGCAGCTGCTCGACCAGCGCGATCTGCTCGGGGATGTGACCGGTGGCGCGCGGCACGACGCTGGGCCGCCGAACGTTCAGCTTCGCCATCGCGTCGAAGTAGGCCCAGAAGTACTTCTCGGCCACCTCCATCGGCTCGAGCCGCTCGAGCGCGGCCCGCGCCGCGAGCTTGTCCTCGCCCTCGTCCGCGTCGTCCGTCAGGTGGCCCACGTCGGTCACGTTGCTCACGAGCCGGACCCGGTAGCCGCCGTGCTCCAGCCAGTTGCGCAGCACGTCGAACACCACCGGACCGCGCGCGTGACCGAGGTGCGGCTCGGAGTACACCGTCGGCCCGCAGAAGTAGAGGCCGGCATGGCCCGGCGTCACCGGATCGAACGGCTTCGCGCTTCGGGTCTTGGTGTCGTACAGGGTCAAGGCCACGGCCGGGATGCTAGCACGGCGCATCCCACGCTCCGTCGCCGGTGGTACCGTCCACCGTGCCGTTCACCACCGTGGCCGACCGCGCGCACGTCGTTCGAACCGTTCGCGGATCCCGCTTCCTGGCCGTCGTCGCACCCGCCGCCGACGTGGAGGCGGCGCGCGCCCTGGTGACGGAGGCGCGTGCCCAGCATCCAGGCGCCAGCCATCACTGCAGCGCATGGCGCGTCGGTCCCGACATGGCCGCCGACGACGACGGCGAGCCCGGCGGGACCGCGGGACGACCGATGCTGGAGGTGCTGCTCAAGCGTGACCTCGACCGGGTCGGGGCGGTATGCGTCCGCTGGTTCGGCGGCACCAAGCTGGGCGCCGGCGGCCTCGTTCGGGCGTACGGAGGCACCGTGGCCCAGGCGCTGGACCTGGCGGGCACCGCCGTCGTGCACGAGACCGTGACCGCTCGCGTGTTCGTTCCCTACCCGCGTGTCGACGTGGCGCACCGACTGCTGGACGGATGGCCGGAGCTGCGGAAGGGCGAGCCCGCCTACGGCCCGAGCGGCGTCCGGATCCCCGTCACCGTGCGCGCCGACCGAGCCGAAGCGCTCGCCGAGGCGGTCGCCGACGCCACCGCCGGCGATGCCGAGCTGACGTTGGACGATCCTGCGGGCACGGACGGTCGCTGAAGGCAGCGTCAGCGTGGCGCGAGCGCGACCGGAGGCGACGAGCGTCGCCCGCCGAGCCCGACAGCGCCACGCATCTGACACCATGAAGCCATGAAAAGGCGCCTGCTCCTGCCCCTCGGCCTGCTCGTGATCCTCGCGGGCGGCTGCCTCCCCAGCGCGCTCCAGGACGCCACGCCCGACGCGGCCGTGCTGGGCGTCCCCGCCGACGACCTCGTGCCGGGCGCCGCCGGCCTGCTCGACGAGCGGCTGCGTGCGGCCGACACCGGCTTCGACTTCGCGTCCGCCTCCACGCTTCGATTCCTCGAGGTGCGCCGCGGTCTGGTCGGTAGCCGCGTCGGGCCCGGCGCGGCCCGGATCGCGCGCACGAACGGCGCCGAGGTCGCGATCACGATCGGACCGGCGACGCTGACCCGCGAGGTGCAGGACGCCGGCCGGCTCTACCGCGAGCGGGTCGAGCTGCAGCTCGACGTGGCCATCGTGCGCTCGTCCGATGCGACGGAGCTGGCGCGACTCTCGGGCCCGCGCCTCGTCGGCGAGCGCCTGATCGACGAGGACGCGCTGCCGCCACTGGACGAGGACACGCTGGTGGCGTCGCTCCGCGATGAGAGCGTCGACGACCTGGCGCCGCGCGTGGCGCGCGAGCTGCGCCACCTGGCGGTCAGCGGAAGTATCGGCGAATGATCTCCCGGTAGGCGCCGGGCAGGCCGGCCTCGTCCGCGGCCTGCTCGGCCGCGCGTCCGTACGACGGATCGGCCGGCGCTCCCTCGGGCACCGACGCGGGTGCCTGGCCGCCGCCTCGTACGCTCCCCACGCTGGGCGCCGGCCCCTCGTCCGGCCGACCGCTCAGGCGCTCGGCGGCGCCGTCGGGCCCGCCCAGGAACGGTTGCGCCTCGCCCTCGGGGCTCGGCTCGGCGCCGCCCGCCTCGCCGCCGGCAGCACCTGCAGCGTCGCCGTCGCGGCCGTCGCCTCCGGCGGCGCCGGCCCCTCCGGCCTCGCCCTCGCCAGGGTCCAGGCCGGCCGCGTCGGCCTCGTCGCGGCCGTCGCGCGCGGCTGCTTCGGCTCCGTCGTCAGGCTGCCCCTCGGGCGTGCCGGCGCCGCCTTCGGACTCGCCGGACGCGGCGTCGGGCGCGGCGCTCGCCCCCTCGCCGTCCGCTTCCCGATCTCGCGCTCCGTCGCCGCCGTCGGCCTGATCGCCGCCGCCGTCCGAGCCCGCCTCGTCGCCCGCCTCGTCCCGCGCCGAATCGGGCGTCGCGCCGCCGTCGGAGCGTGGACCGGTCCCCTCGGGCGCGCTCCCGTCGCTGGGCGAGCCTTCGCCGGAGGCGTCCGTGGGCTGGCCCGTCTCGGATCCGTCATCCCCGCTCCGCGGCGGGACGTCCTCGGGCGCGGCCTCCCCACCGGTGCGCGCCTCGGGGCTGCCCTCCTCGTCGGCACGACGTCCGGCCGGATCGA
Organism: uncultured bacterium; assembly: GCA_964530905.1. Classification (GTDB taxonomy): domain Bacteria; phylum Deinococcota; class Deinococci; order Deinococcales; family Trueperaceae; genus SLSQ01. The sequence goes on along the minus strand of CAZHCI010000024.1, from coordinate 10,284 downwards.
ACGGGTTCGTCGCCTCGTCGGGCGTGGGCTCGAGGTCGCGAAGGAAACGGTCGACCGCGGCCCCTCCCGTGGCGGAGGCCTCGTCGTCACCGTCCGCCGCCGGCCCGTCGCTCTCGGCCTGGTCGCGAGCGGCCGGGGCATCGCGAGCGTCGGGAGGCGGTGCGGCGCCGTCGGTCGCGACGTCCGGACGTTCCGGCGGCGGCGCCGCGCCGGCGGGGCCCGACGGACCTCCGCTCTCGCCGTCCGCTCGGGGCGTCGCGCCTCCCGCGTCGCGGTCGGGCCTGGCCGCCTCCGTCGCCGCCCGGTCCAGCGCAGGCGCCGACGGGCGAGGGATCGTCGCGAGCCACGGCGACGCCGTGATCAGGAGCACCGCCGCGATCGCGGGCGGAAGCCACCAGCGCTCCGCGGCGGGGGGCGTGGCTCCACGCAGCCCCAGGCGGGCCCGGTCCCGGCTCGCGGCCCACAGTCCGTGCGGATCGGGCCGCCCCTCCGCCTCGAGGGCGGTGTCGTACCCCAGCCCGTGACGCGCGCCGATCCAGCTGCGCGCCCACGCCTCGCTGCCTCGCGCCGGCACGGCCGCGCCCACGACGGCGCCCAGCGCTGCGAGCGCCGGCGTGGCCCACGGAGGCCCTCCGGCGAGGACCCAGATCGCGCCGACGAACGCGCCGGCCAGCCCGGTCCATGCGCCCCTCCTGGTCCGCAGCCGACGCCGCCGGCTGGCAGCGAGGCGCAGATGCCAGTCCAGCTCGGGCGGACCGGCCCGACGCCGTCGTCCCGGCCGGATCATGCGGACGCCCGCCGTCCAGCCGTCAGGCCCGTCGCCACGATCACCGTCACCAGGGCGCCCGCCACGTTCACCGTCGCCGACGCCAGCGACGGGGAGGCGGGAACCAGCCAGGGCAGCCACAGTGCCGGCCCGACCTGCACGTCCAGCCAGGCCAGCCCGGCCGCGACCAACGGCGACGCCAGCGGCAGCACCCAGCCCGCGCGGGCACGCCTCAGCACCGACGAGACCGCCCAGGCCACCCCGTAGCCGCTGATCGCCAGCGGAAGGGGAGCGACCAGCGCCCAGGCCAGCGAGGCGCTCGGAGCCGTCCCCACGAACGCGAGCGCCTCGAGCGGAGCGGTGGCCACGGTCGCGACGGCGAGGCCCGCCAGCGCGACACGCCGAGCCGCGCGGCTGGGCTCCGCCGCCGTTCCCGCCAGCCACCCCAGCAGCAGCAGGCCGCCCGTCCGGACGACGGCGACGGGGTACCACGACGCGTTCGCCACGTCCGCGCGCTCGGGCCAGGCGCCGATCAGCACGACGGCGATCGCCGCCAGCAAGAGCGCCAGTCCGGCATCGGCGCGGGGAAGACCCCGGGCGACGGTCGGCGGCGTCACGGCCGCACCCCGGGCGCGACCGCGGTCGCGCCTTCGGTCGCCCCTCCGGTCGCGGCTTCGGTCGCCGGGCGTAGCAGCCACCAGTCGTTCCCGCGACGCAGCAGCGCCCCGCCGCTGGGCACCAGCGCTCGCAGGGCCTCGGGCGCGTCGTCGGGCACGGCGGTCGCCTCGCGCACGTCGTCGGGCACCGTGACCACGACCGGGGCTCCCGTCAGCCGCGTCCGGCCGCCCGCCGGCAGCGGCACGACGGTGCGCCCGTCGGTCCAACCGAGACGTCGCGGCTCGAGCGCCGCGAACAGCCCGTCGAGCTCCGACGTTCCCTCGGGCAGCCGCGCCACCGCGATCAGGTCGGTGCGGACCCCCAAGCCGTTCGACGCCACGATCACCGCTCCGCGGGTTCTGGGCTCCGAATCGGCCGGCGCGGCGGCGGGGATCGCGACGGAGGCCGCGATGACGACCAGCGCGGCGCTGGCGACGCCCGCCGGCCCACCGAGCCAGAGAAGCGTCCAGACCAGCGCAGCGAACCCGGCGGTCACCCCCGCGACGACGAGCTTGGGGAGATGGTCCCAGGTCGGTGCGGGCAGGGCGGCCGCGCCGGCGACGACCGCCGCGCGACGCGCCTCGCGACCCCAGGCGGTCGCGGGCTCGGCGCCCAAGCGACCCGCGGCCAGCGAGGCGGCGGACATGCCCTCGAGCGAGCCCGCCCCCAGCGACGACGGTCCTTGCGCCACCAGGCGCGTCAACGGCGCGTACCCGGCCGGCCCCTCGCTGGGCAGCAGCACCCGAACGCCCGCCGCGGCGGCCGTCACCACGGTCGCGTCGGCCGGAGCGGCCGCGCTGCCGTCCAGCAGCAACGTCTCGACGCCGTCCCAGCCCGCCGCGCCCGTCGGCAGGTCGGCCGCGGACGCGAGGACGACGCGCGCCTCCGGCCCGAACGCATCGGACCAGCGCGCCGGCCGGGCGGATACGACGACGTGAAGCGGTCGGTCGTCGCGGTCGCGTGCGCCCAGCCCACCGCTGGCCAACACCCGTTCGCCCTGCTCGATCCGCCACGACACGCGCCGCCAGCTCGGGAGCGGAAGATCCAGGTCGATGCGCTGCACGCCGCCCGCCGGGGCGGCCGTCGCGGTGACGAGCTGCGGCACCTCCCCGCGCTCCAGGCCGCCCGCGTCGATCTCCATGCGAAGCACCGCGCCAGGCGCGTCACGGACGACGGCACGCACCGGATTCCAGGCGTCGGCGACGGGAGCGCCGGCCACGCCCAGCATCAGCTCGGCACGCGGCTGCGCCGTCGCCGCGCCCGCGAGGGCGAGGGCGAGGCCGAGCGCGAGGACGAGGGGCGGCATGCCCCGATGCTACCGGTCGATGCTGGCCGACGCACTCGTCACGGCGACGATCGCGCTTTCCACACGCCGCGACAGCAGCCGGTTCACCGTCCTGCCGTCCGCGACCAGCGTCGCCGAGCTGCCGCTGTCCAGGCGCAGCGCGGCGTCCGCCCGCAGCGACAGGAACAGCGGCACGAGGTCCTCGGCCACCATCCGCTCCGCCACGACGAACAGGACGGTGCCGTCGGCTCGAACGCCCAGCGCGGCCTGCTGGGTGGGCTCGTCCAGGATGCGCTGGCCGCGCGCGAAGCCCTCGAGCTCGGGGGCGAACGCGGCGCGGCCGTTCTCGACCAGCATCGGTCCCGCCTCGACGGCCCACGGCGACCGGTTCAGCTGGCCGGGGGCGAGGATGGCGCCGACGTCGACGCGCTGACCGGGATCCACGAGCGCCAGCGGCCGGAGGTCCGGATCGTACGCCAGCGCCGAGCCGGCCTCCGGCACGCGCTGGGGACCGACGACGTTCCGGATCGCGCGGCCGTCGGCGTCCAAGACCAGCACGCCGTGTCGCGGCGAGCCGACCCGCGCGCCCTCCGACGCGGACCACGACACCGGCTCGCCGTCCTCGAGCGCCACGTCGACGACGGTGCGACCGTCGACCCGCACGATCGCGCGCGTGGACGGACGAGCGACCACGGTTTCGGGCGCACCGAACCCCACGACGGCACGTCCGCGCGACGGCCAGGAGAGGAGCGTGCCGCCGATGCGCCGCAGCCCGATCGCCGCGAAGGTGTCCGGATCGAAGTACCCGGCGTTGATGGCCGCGACCGCGCCGTCGGCCCAGCCGGCCACGGTGCGCCCCTCGCCGCTGCGTCCCACGACCCGGAGATCGACCGCCCCGGGCGCGAGCTCGACGACGTGCACGATCGTCGGACCGTGCAGCGCTTCGGCGCTGCGGCGCAGGTAGAGCACGCCCGGGGCCAGCTCCGCGCGCGCCTCCTCACCGGCTTCGGCGGCCCCGGCCGGACCCGACGCCGCTGCGCCGCCGCCGCCGGGCGTCGCGACGGGACCTACAGGCACCAGGTCCAGGACGACGCGAGGAGGGTCGGAGAGCGGAAACGAGGCGAGCTCGGCGGGGGGGCCGGCGACGCGGATGCGCGAACCGCCCTCGTCGCCGGCCGGGATCGCGACCACCGAAAGCCCGTCGCTTTCCAGGAGCGCACCGCTGGGCACGAGAACGCCGGGCAGAGGAATCTCGACCGGTCGGTCCGGCGCGAGACGGGCGTCGCCGCGCGAGGGCGCCAGCGCGGCCGCGTCCACGTCCTGCAGGTCGAGGACCAGCCGCGTCGTCGAGCCGTCCAGCCCGGTCCGAAGCCCGACCAGCCGAGGAAGCCCGAGCGCAGCGGCCACCGAGGGAGCGACGGTCACCCGCGCCGCTCCGTCCACGGCCGGCGGCGGGAGCGTCCAGCCGGTGGTCCAGCCGAGGCCGAGGAGGTAGCTCACCTCCGATCCGAACGCCTGGAACACGACCGCGTCGCCCGTGACGCGCACGAGCTCGCCGGGAACGGCCAGCCAGGCGTCCTCGCTCGCGCTCTGGCCCGGACCGTCGTCCGCGGACGACGCGGATTGCGCGATGGCGAGCGACGACACGACCGTCGCGACGAGAACCCCGAAAAGGACCCCGACGAGGGAGGAGGCCGACAGCCGGCGCGCGACGCCCCTCGCCTGCCCCCTTCGCGCTGCGGCGCTCGGGGGCGATCGACGCTCGTGCGCGCGCAGCCAGGAGGATCGGAGCGGACCGGGAAAAAGGGTCATGGCGTGCAGGCTAGTCGCATCCGGCGTGACGTGGGTGAGAACGGGTGTCAGGTCAACCGGCGTGGAACAGCTCGAGCAGCGGCTCCGGATCCACGTCGCCGCCCACGACGGTGCGGAGCGCGGCCGAGACGCGGTGCGCCTCGACGTCCGCCCAACGAACCGTGGCGGCGCCCGCGGCGCGCCCCTCGCGACGCCAAGACGGGTCGAGCCCGGCGGTCAGATCGACGATCGTCAGGTGGGGACCCATCCGCTCGGGCAGCGGCGCCAGCAGGTCGGACGCGCGCAACACCGCGTCGCACCGCTCCATCAGCGACGGCAGCGAGGGGTCCCTGACGGCCACGCCGCGGGCCCGAACGCCGGTGGGCAGGTCGCGCACGGCACGCTCGGCGGCGGGCGCGTCCTCGGCGACGAGGGTGATCTCCTCCGCGCCGGCGGTCGCGAGCTCGCGCAGCAGAGCCCGCGTGCCGGCGTCGTCGCCGATCGCCACGATCCTCGCGCCGCGCGGTTCCCAGCCGGCGGTGCGGAGCCCGTCCACCACCGCGCGGCCGCCGACGTGGTCGCCCAGGGTCGCGTCGCCGGCGACGCTGACCGCGTCGACCGTGCCCTGCTCGTCGGCGTCCAGCGAGCGCCTCGCGACGGCGACGGCCGCCTCGCGGCGGGCGTCCTCGCCGAACACGATCGCGCCGGCGAACCCCAGCACCGGAAGCGCCTCGACCGCGGCCGTCACCGACCCGGTCGGCACGGCCTGGAGCCAGAGCCGAAGGTCGGGATCGCGATAGCGGGCGAGCGCACGAGCGGAAGGGCTGGATCCGAGCACGGCGACGAGCTGCATGACGAGCAGGATACCCCGTCGCGAGCGTGCTACCATCCTCGGTCATGCAGGTGATCCTTCCCGACGGAACAAGGCTCGACGTCCCGGAGCACGCGACCGGGCGCGAGGTGGCCCAGGCGATCGGCCCGGGCCTGGCCAAAGCCGCGCTCGGCACGACCGTGGACGGCCAGCTCTCCGACCTCATGACCGTCGTTCCCGACGGTGCCGAGGTCGCCATCCTCACCAAGCGCGACGACGCCTGGATCGACCTCGCACGGCACACCCTGGCCCACGTCATGGCGCAAGCCGTGCGCGAGACCATGACCGAAGAGGGGTTCGACCCGAACGAGGTCAAGCTCGCGATCGGTCCCGTGATCGAGAACGGCTTCTACTACGACATGGATCTCCCGCGCAGCCTGACGCCCGAGGACCTGCCCGCCCTCGAGGAGCGCATGCGGCGCATCGTCGCGGAGGATCTGCCGCTGCAACGGTTCGAGCTGCCGCGCGAGACGGCGCTGCGCCGCTACCGCGAGCTCGGCGATCCGTACAAGGTCGAGCTGATCGAGGATCTGCCCGAGGACGCGCCGCTGAGCTTCTACGAGCAGGGCGGCGAGGACGGATTCACCGATCTCTGCCGCGGACCGCACCTACCCTCGACCGGCAAGGTCCCTCCGCACTTCAAGCTGATGAGCCTGGCGGGAGCGTACTGGCGCGGCGACGAGCGCAGGCCGATGCTGCAGCGCGTGTACGGCGTGGCGTTCAAGACGAAGGAGGAGCTCGAGCGGCACCTCTGGCGTCTCGAGGAGGCGAAGAAGCGCGACCACCGCAAGCTCGGGCAGCAGCTCGAGATCTTCACGCTGGACGACGACGTCGGGCCCGGCCTGCCGCTGTGGCTGCCGCGCGGGACGGTCATGGTGGACGAGATCGAGAAGCTCGCCAAGGAGATGGAGCAGCGGGCGGGGTACAAGCGGGTGCGCTCGCCGCACCTGAGCAAGGAGGACCTGTTCCTCAAGAGCGGGCACCTGCCGTACTACGAGCACGACATGTACCCGGCGATGGAGCTCGACCACGTCCGCTACTTCGTCAAGCCGATGAACTGCCCGTTCCACCACAAGATCTACGACGCCCGCCCGCGCAGCTACCGCGAGCTGCCGCTACGCCTGGCCGAGTACGGAACGTGCTACCGCTACGAGGACTCGGGCGCGCTGATGGGCCTGATGCGGGTCCGCAGCATGCAGATGAACGACGCGCACATCTACTGCACCGAGGAGCAGTTCGAAGCGGAGTTCCTGGCCGTCATCGAGCTCTACCTCGCCTACTTCCGCCTGTTCGGAATCGACGAGTACGTCATGCGCTTCTCGAAGCACGCGCCTGCGGGGCTGGGCAAGAAGTACGTCGACGAGCCCGAGCTGTGGATCCGCACCGAGGAGATGGTGCGCAAGGTGATGGTCGAGAACGACGTCCCGCACGTCGAGGCGGACGACGAGGCCGCGTTCTACGGTCCGAAGATCGACGTGCAGATCACGAGCGCCATCGGGCGCGAGTTCACGCTGGCCACGAACCAGGTGGACTTCGCGCAGCCGCGCAGGTTCGGGCTCGAGTACGCCGCCGAGGACGGCACGCGCAAGACGCCGCTGTGCCTGCACCGCGCGCCTCTCTCCACCCACGAGCGGCTGATCGGCTTCCTGATCGAGCACTACGCCGGCGACTTCCCGCTCTGGCTGGCGCCGGAGCAGGTGCGGATCGTCCCGATCGCCGACCGGCACCTCGGCTACGCCGAGGAGGTACGGGCGGCGCTGGACGCCGTCGACCTGCGCGCCGAGGTGGACGGCCGGAGCGAGCGGATGAACGCCAAGATCCGTGACGCGGAGCTGCTCAAGGTCCCCTACACCGTGATCCTGGGCGACAGGGAAGAGCAGGACCGCGTCGTCTCGTTCCGGAGCCGACAGGAGCCCGAGGCGAAAGGCGTGTCGCTTGACGTGTTCGCGCGCCACCTGGCCACGGCCCGCGACGCGCGGGCGGGCCGGATCGAGCCGATCGCGGCACCGCCCGCCTGACCGCGCCCGC
>CAZHCI010000024.1:0-2786 GCA_964530905.1 uncultured bacterium | reverse complement strand
CGCCCGCCTGACCGCGCCCGCGACGGGTCGCGGCTACGCCGCCAGGATCGTCACCGACTCGATCACGTCCGGCTCGGTCGCGCCCGGCCTGGAGGGGTCGACCCGGGCGAGCCGGTCGAGCACCTCGCTGCCCTCGACCACCCGGCCGAAGACGGCGTGCCGGTCGTCCAGCCACGGCGTGGCGGCGAAGGTGATGAAGAACTGGCTGCCGTTCGTTCCGGGACCGGCGTTCGCCATGCTGACCACGCCGGGCGCGTCGTGGCGGAGCTCGTCGTGGAACTCGTCGTCGAACCGGTAGCCCGGTCCGCCGCGACCGGTCCCGGTCGGATCGCCGGTCTGCGCCATGAAGTCCTCGAGGACGCGATGGAACGGCACGCCGTCGTAGAAGCGGTGGAGCGCCAGGAACACGAAGTTGTTCACCGTGGTCGGAGCCCGGTCCTGCGCGAGGTCGATCACGATGCGCCCGGCGCTGGTCTCGAGCACGGCACGGTAGTCGCGGTCCTGCTCGAGCACCCACTCGGCGCCACCGAACTCGGTGGTGCGCTCCTCGGCGCGGGGAACGGGCGTGTGGCTTGCGTCGGTCATGATGGATCCTCCTGGGGTCGCGCCACGATGGTGACGCGCTCGATGCGGTCGGGGACGTCGAACAGGCCGACGGCGGACGCGCCGTCCACGCTGCCCAGCACGCCACGCCGGCCGACGATCTGGAACGATTGGCCTTCGCCCGGGAGCTCGCCGAGCTGCGCGCCGAGCCAGTCGCCGACCGTTCCCTCCGCGCCTGCCGCCTCGTCCACGCCCTGTTCGGCCAGGACCGAGGCCGGCTCGGAGAGCTGGGCCACGACGGAGGGAGCTTGCGGATCGACGCGGGTGAGCCGCTCCAACACCGGCAGGCCGTCCGTGACCTCGCCGAACACCGCGTGGTTGCCGTCCAGCCACGGCGTGGCGGCGAAGGTGATGAAGAACTGGCTGCCGTTCGTGTCCGGTCCTGCGTTCGCCATGCTCAGCAGTCCGGGCCGGTCGTGGACGAGCCCCTCGACGATCTCGTCCTCGAACGCGTAGCCGGGTCCACCCGAGCCGGTGCCGGTCGGGTCGCCGGTCTGCGCCATGAACCCGTCGATCACCCGGTGGAACGCGACGCCTTCGTAGAACCGGTGCAACGCCAGGAACACGAAGTTGTTCACGGTTCTCGGCGCCCGCCGCTCGTACAGGTCCAGCGTCAGCGTGCCGGCCGTGGTCTCGATCACGGCGCCGTAGTCGAGGCCGTCCTGCAGAACCGGCGCGGCCTGCTCGAAGCTCTGGACGGGAACGTCCGACAGGAACGGGACCGGCTCGGCGCCGTCCTGGACGGCGGCTCCGTCGTCGACCCGGGCCGGCTCGCTGGCGGCGTCCGCCTCCGACGTCGTGCTGGGGGTCGACGCGTCCGCCGAGACGCCGGACGCGGGGCCCGCCTGGGTCCAGAGGTCGCCGAAGGCGGTCCACGCGCCGATCGCCAGAAGCGCGAGGACGACGGCGACGAGCGCGAGGATGCGGTTCATTCCGGCCTCCGGCGGCGCGTGGCGACGCGCGGCGAGTGCCGTGGCGGAGGGGCGTGACGAGGTCCTGGCGTCATGGCGGGCAGTGTATCCCGCGTCGCCTGCCGCCCGAGTGCTCCGAGCGCGTCCCAGCGCGCGCCGCGGTGCGGCCCGATTCGTGAGGTTCTCGTCGTGAGCGTGCGCGGGCGGCCGGTAGAGTGGGCGCGTGAACTTCAGCGACCTCCTCTCCTCCCTGGTCCAGCGCGGCGCCTCCGACATCCACCTGCACTGCGGGCTGCCGCCGCTCGCCCGCATCAACGGCAAGCTCACGCCGGTCGAGGGCAGCAAGGTCGTTCCCGCCTTCACCGACAAGCTCGTCGAGGTGATGAGCGACGAGCGGCAGCGCGCGATGTTCGCCGAAAAGCATCAGGTGGACCTGGCGTACAGCGTGCCCGGGCTGGCGCGCTTCCGCGTCAACATGTTCCGGCAGCGCGGCTCGGTGAGCGTGGTCATGCGCGTGATCACGAACGACGAGTCGAAGCTCAAGGTCGTGAATCTGCCCCAGGACACGGTGGACTACTTCCGCGACAAGGAGAAGGGGCTGGTCCTGGTCACCGGACCCACCGGCTCGGGCAAGTCGACGACGCTGGCGAGGATCATCGACGAGATCAACCAGGTCCACAACAAGATGATCGTCACCGTCGAGGATCCGATCGAGTACCTGCACCGCTCGAAGAAGTCGGCGATCGTCCAGCGCGAGATCGGGGTGGACGCCCTCACGTTCGCCGACTCGCTGGTCGCCGCCATGCGGCAGGACCCCGAAGTGATCATGATCGGCGAGATCCGCGACCACACCACCGCCGCGGCGGCGCTGTCGGCGGCGCAGACCGGTCACCTGGTGTTCAGCACGCTCCATACGCAGGACACCGTCCGCACGATCAACCGCATGATCGAGCTGTTCCCCCCTCACGAGCGCGAGACGGCGCGGATCCTGTTCGCCGAGTCGCTCGTGGGCATCGTCAGCCAGCGGCTGGTCCCTCGCTCGGACCGTCCCGGCCGCGTGGCGGCGATGGAGATCATGAAGGGCACGCTGCGCATCAAGGACCTGATCCGCGACGAGGAGCGGACGTCGGAGCTGTACGACGCGATCCGCGACTCGACCCTGGACGGGATGCAGCTGATGGACGATCACCTCGCGCGACTGTACGCGGAGGGCACGATCGCGTTCGAGACCGGTCTCGCGTCGGCGACCAGCCAGCAGGCGTTCAAGATGGC
>CAZHCI010000023.1:18078-24864 GCA_964530905.1 uncultured bacterium | reverse complement strand
CTGGTAGCGCACCTCGTTCGGGACGAGGGGGTCGGAGGTTCAAATCCTCTCGCCCCGACCACAGCCGCCCCCTGAGCCACGCGCTCGGGGGGCGCTCCCGTGTCCGGCCCCGCCGTGCCCGCGAGCCTCGATGCCGACCCTTCCGGAGGTGGTCATGACCGCGCCCAGCCCCGCCGCGCCAAGGCGATCCGATCGACTACGCCTGCTCGTTCTGCCCGCCGTCGTGACGGCGGGCGCGGGGGCGCTGCTCTGGATGTCCGGGTTCGGCGCGACGCCGCCGGAGCGGCTTCCGATCGCCGCTCTGGCGTTCTTCGGCGCCCTGTTCGGGGACGCCCTGGCCCGCTCTCTCGTCCGCACCGGACGAAGCGGGACGGCCTTCCTCGCAGCGGGACTCGCGCTCGCCGTCGCGCTCACCGCGTTCGGGATCCCCTTTCGCGACCTCGTCGCTCCCGCCGCGACGGCGCTGGCGGGCGTCGCGCTGGCCGCGGCGCCCGAGCGCATCGGCCGCATGCTGGGCGCCATGAGCGTGTACGTCGCGGCGACCTTGCTGGCGAACTACACGCTGGACGCGTTCCTGCCGGTCGGACCTTGGTTCCTGGTGAACGTCGGCACGCTGTTCTTCGGCGTGACGTTCACGCAGCGCGACCGGGTCCATCGCTACGGCCGACCCGCCGTGTACGCCATGATCTTCGCGGCGGCCGTGATGAACGTGTTGGCGGCGCTGTCGGTGGGAACGCCGCTGCGCTACGTCGCGGTGAGCTTCCTGGCCATCGTCGTCTCCGAGGCCGCCGACACCGAGGTGTACCAGCGGATGATCCGCCGCCGCTGGCTGGTTCGCGTGCTCTCCTCCAACGCCGTGTCCGCACCGATCGACACGGTCCTGTTCACGGTGCTGGCGTTCGCCGGCGCCCCGTTCGCGACGGCCGGCTGGATGGTCCAGGTGATCGTGACCGACGTCCTGGTCAAGTACGCCAGCGGATTCGCGACCGCCTTGGCGCTGCTGCGCGACCGGACGCGCACCAGCCTGGAGCCTGCCTGAGAAGGCCGGCCGCTCAGCCGCCGGCCGCCATGGCCTCGCGCCAGCGGGCCGCGACCGCCAGCACCTGGGCCTCGCGCCCGGGAGCGGCCGCGACCATCCCGCCGATCCCCCACGTGGGGTCTCCGATCGGCAACGTGACGGCGGGTCCCGCCAGCAGGTTGAAGAGCGTCGTGGTGCGCAGCACCGCGGCGTTGGCGCGGTGGTACGCGGCCTCGTCGGCGTCGAGCTCGGCGATCCGCGGCGCCCGGACCGAGACGGTCGGCGCCACGATCGCGTCCGCGCCTCTGGCCTCGTCCCAGAACTCGGCGACGATCCGCTGGCGTGCGTACGCCATGCGCAGGTAGTCGCTGGACGGCCGCTCGCGGACCGCCACGATGCGCGCCGCGACGCGCGGATCGACGGGCGGCCGGGCCCGCTGCAGGAACGTCTCGTACAGCGCCAGCGCCTCGTGCGACGCGAAGCTGCCGTAGCGACGGTACAGGCCGTCCGCCTCGCGCAGCAGCGGCATCTCGGGCCGCTCGACCCGGTGGCCGGCAGCTCTCAGCGCCTGAAGCGCGGCCTCGAAGGTGGACGCGACCTCCGGGTCCAGGTCGTCCGTCACGACCGCCTGGGGAGCCCATAGACGCAGCGCCCCGGGCGCCTCCGGGAACGGCGCGGACGGAAGCGCGCGCAGGGCGCGCCAGATCGCCCAGGCGTCCTCCAGCGTGCGCGCGATCGGACCGATCGTGTCCAGCGTGGTGGACAGCGGCACCGTCCCCTCCATGGGAAGCGAGCCGTCGCTGGTCTTGAGGCCCACCAGGCCTTGGAACGCGGCGGGGATCCTGACGGAGCCGCCCGTGTCGGACCCCAGCGCCGCGCACGCTTGACGCGTCGCGACCGCGACGGCCGATCCGGACGACGAGCCGCCGGGGACCCGCCCTGGGTCGTGAGGGCCGCGCGGCGTGCCGAAGTGCGGATTGATGCCCAGTCCGGAGAACGCCAGCTCGGTCATCTGCGTCCGGCCCAGGAACACGGCGCCGGCCTCGTCCAGGCGCGCGATCAGCGGGGCGTCCCGCTCGGCGGGCCGGGCCTCGGCCAGGCGAGCGGCCGAGCCGGCGGCGCTGACCTCGCCCTCCATGTCGATCAGGTCCTTCACGGCGAGGGGAACCCCCTGGAGCGGGCCGAGGTCCACGCCCGCCTCGAACGCGTGCTGGGCCCGCCGCGCCTGCTCGCGAGCCCGGTCGGCGGTCGCCACGCGCCACACCGGGCCGGGCTCGATCGTGCGCAGGTAGGCCTCGACCGCGGCGAGCGGCGTCGTGCGGCCGCTCCGGTAGGCGGCCGCGAGGTCGGTCAGCGAGAGCGTGGTCAGGTCGCCTGGCATGCGGCATGGTACCGGCCTGCAGCGTCGCGCGGACCCCGTGTAGAGTGGCGGTGGGAGGACGCATGCAACGCACCCGAGCCGAACTGGAGTCGATGACGCACGCCGAGCTGGTCGAGCGCGTCCTGGAGATGCAGGACATGCTGCGAGAGGGCTTGGCGGTCCGCGACTCGCTGCACTCGGTGCTGAACGAAGTGCTGGCCGCGAACGAGGATCAGGTGGTGCACTACGCCGATCTGCCGGACGACGGTCTCGGTCCCGACGAGCACGATCGCAAGAAGGCGTGGGCCGCCGCCAGGCTGGCGGTCGCGAACCCGGTCGGAGCGATGCGCAAGCGCATGGGCGATCGCCTGACCGAAGGCACCGACTAGGTCGCCGCGAACCCGATCAGCGAGGAGGCCCGGAGCGGTGCCGTCGCAGGACGATCCTGACCACCAACAGCCACGAAGCGCGACCTCGACCGGCGAGCGTGACGCGCCGGTCGACACCCCGTTCGCGTCGTCCGCGGACGACGTGTGCGCGGCCGTCGAGGTCGATCCCGACCACGGTCTGAGCGACGACGAGGCGCGCCGCCGGCTGGAGACCTACGGGCCGAACGAGCTGCGGGAGGCCCGCACGAAGAGCCCGTGGCGGATCCTGCTCGACCAGTTCATGAGCACCGTGATCCTGGTGCTGATCGCGGCGGGCGTCGTCGCGATCGCGACCGCCCGCTGGGAGGAGGCGATCGCCATCGCGGCGGTCGTGCTCGTGAACGCGGCGATCGGCTTCACGACCGAGTGGCGCGCGGTGCGGGCGATGGACGCCCTGCGCGTCCTGGCGCGACCGGACGTGCGGGTGCGGCGCGCAGGGAGCGAGCGGTCGATCGACGAGTCGACGCTCGTTCCGGGCGACATCGTGGTCTTGGAGAGCGGCGACCGCGTCCCGGCCGACCTGCGCCTGCTCGAGGCGAACGGCATCCGGGTCGACGAGGCGTCCCTCACGGGCGAGTCGGTCGCGGTGACGAAACGCACGGACGCCGTCGACGCGGACGCGCCGCTGGCCGAGCGCACCTCGATGGCCTATCGCGGGACGCTGATCACCGACGGCTCGGGCGAAGGGGTCGTCACCGCGACGGGCATGGCCACCGAGCTGGGCCGGATCTCCGCGCTGGCCGAGTCGGCCGAGGCGCAGGTCACCCCGTTGCAGCGACGCCTGGACCGCCTCGGCAGGCGCCTGGCGGTCCTCACGATCCTGACCGCCGTGCTGGTGGCGGCGCTGGGCCTGCTCGTGGGCCAGGATCCGCGACGGATGATCGAGACCGCCATCGCGCTGGGCGTGGCGGCGATCCCCGAAGGCCTGCCCATCGTGGCCACCATCGCGCTGGCGCGCGGGATGTGGCTGCTGGCCCGCCGGAACGCGCTGGTCGATCGCCTGCCCGCCGTCGAGACGTTGGGCGCGACGCAGGTGATCTTCACCGACAAGACCGGCACCCTGACCGAGAACCGGATGACGTTGACGCGCCTGGTCACGGAGCCTGGCGAGCACCGCCTGGACGAGGCCGAGGGCACGCTCGACGGAGGCGACCCCGGCGACGATCCTGGCCGGCTCGATCCGGTCGTCCGGCGAATCCTGGAGAGCGGCGCGCTCTGCACGAACGCCGACGCGTCGGGCCTCGCCCCACGCGGGCAGGACGACGGGGACGACCCGGCCGAGGACGCGGAGCAGCAGGGCGACCCGACCGAGCTGGCCCTGCTCCGGGCCGCCGCCACGGTCGGCATCCACCGCGGCGAGCTGCTGGCCGACCAGCCCGAGGAGCGCGAGGTGGCGTTCGACGCGGAGCTGATGCTGATGGCCACCTTCCACCGCAGCGACGGCGAGTACCGCGTCGCGGTCAAGGGCGCGCCGGACGCGGTGCTGGAGCGGTGCGACAGGGTCGCTACCAGCGACGACCAGCGGGCGTTGAGCGACGACGACCGGAGCGGCTGGCTGGAGCGCTCCGAGGCGATGGCGAGCGAAGGCCTCCGCGTGCTGGGCATCGCCGAGAAGGTCGCCGGCGACGTGGACGAGGAGCCGTACGAGGGGCTTTCGCTGCTGGGCCTCGTCGGGCTTCACGATCCGCCCCGCGCGAACGTGCCGTGGGCGGTCCAGGAGTGCCGCGACGCCGGCATCACCGTGATCCTCGCGACCGGCGATCAGGCGGCGACCGCACGCGCGATCGCGTTCCAGACCGGCATCGTGGACGACGAGCAGGCCGACGTGATGCACGGCGCCGAGCTCGAGGATCCGAGCGCCGCCAGCGACGAGGCCCGCCAGCGCGTCCTCGCGACGCGGGTGTTCGCGCGCGTCGACCCCGAGCAGAAGCTTCGGCTGGTCGAGACGTTCCAGGCCGACGGCCGCGCCGTGGCGATGACCGGCGACGGCGTCAACGACGCCCCGGCCCTCAAGGCCGCCGACATCGGCGTGGCGATGGGCCGACGGGGCACCGACGCCGCGCGGCAGGTGGCCGACATGGTCCTGCAGGACGACGCGTTCGAGACGATCGTGGGAGCGATCCACCAGGGGCGCGTGATCTTCGGCAACATCCGCAAGTCGGTGCTGTTCATGCTGTGCACGAATCTCGCCGAGGTGCTCGCGGTCGCGGTGGGATCGGTGATCGCCGCCTTCGCGGCGCTCCCGCTGCCGTTGCTGCCGCTCCAGATCCTCTACCTGAACGTGCTCACCGACGTGTTTCCCGCCTTGGCGCTGGCGGTGGGCCGCGGCGGCTCGGAAGTGATGAACCGACCGCCGCGGCCGCGTTCGGAGTCGATCCTGACGCCCGTTCATTGGAGGGCGATCGTCGCGTCGTCGCTGGTGATCGCCGCGAGCGTGCTCGCCGCCTTGGCGATCGCCACGTTCGGACTGGGCCTGCCTCGGCTCGAGGCGATCACGGTGTCGTTCCTGACGCTGGCGTTCGGCAAGCTCTGGTTCACGTTCGTCCTGACCACGCCCGGCACGCACCCGTTCGACAACCCGGTGGTCCGGAACCCGTACGTGTGGGGAGCGCTGGCGCTGTGCATCCCGCTGCTCCTGGCGGCGGTGTACCTCCCAGGGCTGGCCGGCGTGCTGAACACGGCTCCTCCCGGCGCGGCCGGCTGGGGGCTGCTGCTGGCGTTCAGCGTGGTGCCGGCCCTGGCCGGACTGACGTTGCGCGCCCGCCAGTACGCGACGCGGACGGCGTCCTGAGCCGCCTTCCGTCCTCCCGCCGACGGGCGACGATGCGGCGCGGCCGGAGTACCGCCTCGCGTCGTCGGCGGCGCTAGGCTGGGGCATGTTCAAGTCCGGTTTCCGCCTGCCCTTCGACCTGTTCGGCATCCCGATCCGCCTGGACGCGACCTTCGTGCTGTTGATCGCGCTGCTCACGTGGCTGATCGGCGGAAACGTCGCGACGTACGTCGACCTGTTCGAGCTCCCCATCGACGCCGCCCCGCTGCAGCAGGGGGCGACGCCGTACCTCCTCGGCCTGCTGTCCGCCATCGGCCTGATGCTCAGCGTGCTGATCCACGAGCTCTCCCACGCCCTCACCGCACGGCGCTACGGCGTCGAGATCAAGGAGATCCGGCTCTGGATCCTCGGCGGCATCGCGCAGTTCAACGAGATGCCGAAGCAGCCGCGAGCCGAGGCGGTCGTCGCGATCGTCGGTCCGATCACGAGCGCCGTGCTGGGCGTCCTGCTCTGGTGGATCACCGCCGCGATCTCGCCCGCCGGCGGCGCGCTGCTCGTGGTGCTGAGCTATTTGGCCGCCGTGAACATCGTGCTCGCCGTGTTCAACCTGCTGCCGGCGCTGCCGATGGACGGCGGGCGCGTCCTGCGCTCGCTGCTGGCGCTGCGGATGGGGCACCTGCGCGCGACCCGCGTCTCCGCCGGCGTGAGCCAGGTCCTCGCCGTGGCGATGGGGCTGTTCGGCCTGCTCACGTTCAACCTGTTCCTGGTCGCGATCGCGTTCTTCGTCTGGATCGCGGTGCAGGCCGAAGCCCAGTTCGCGACCGTCGAGAAGGCGCTCGAGAACGTCGACGTGCGCGACCTGATGTCGTCCGACCCGGTCACCGTCCGCGAGGACATGACGGTCGAGGCGCTGACCCGCCACATGTTCGCGCGGAAGCACGTGTTCTTCCCGGTCGTGAGCGAGAGCGGCGAGCTGATCGGGGCTGTCCGGCTCCAGGACGTCGACGCCGCCGATCCGACGGCGCGCGTCGCGGACGTGATGTCGCGCGACGTCGCGACGATCGACCTCGACGCCGACGCGGCCGAGGCGTTCCGGCGAATCAACGAGAGCGAGGGCCGCCGCATGATCGTGACCGGCCCGGACGGCGACATGGTCGGGATCGTGAGCACGACCGACCTGCTGCGCGCCGTCCAGATCCGGATGGCGGAG
>CAZHCI010000023.1:15737-17978 GCA_964530905.1 uncultured bacterium | reverse complement strand
GTCGTTGTCGAAGTAGCAGTACACGTCCGTTCCTCGCGACGCCCAGGTCGAGAACGCCCCGGCCCAGCCGCTCAGCGTCCGGGCGTCGTAGCTGCCCTCGTAGGCGTCGCCCGGACCGTGCAGACGGACGTACGCGGTGTCGCTGGTCACGACCTTCGGCGAGGTCCGGCCGGCCAGGTCGTAGATGCAGAACGTCGCGCCGTGCGCGCGAAGCAGCTCGTAGGCGCGGTCGTCGAACCAGCTCTCGTCCCGAAACTCGAACACGGCGGTCAGGTCGGACGGCAGGACGTCCAGGAACGACGCGAGGCGGTCCTCGTCGAATCCCCAGTTGGGCGGCAGCTGGAACAGCACCGGCCCCAGCTTCGGGCCCAGCGTGCGCATCCGCGTCAGGAACGTGTCCAGCGGCTCGCTCGGATCGTTGAGCTTCTTCATGTGGGTGAGGTAGCGGCTGGCCTTCACCGCGAACGCGAACCCGTCGGGAGCGCCGTCGCGCCAGGCGGTCAGCGTCGCCTCCGAGGGCAGGCGGTAGAACGAGGCGTTGATCTCGACGGTGTCGAAGTGCTGGGCGTAGCTGCTCAGGAACGCCTCGCTGGGCGTGCCTTCGGGATAGAACGGCCCGACCCAATGATCGTAGTGCCAGCCGGAGGTGCCGATTCGGATCGTCGCCATGCGCCGCCCCTCCTACCCCTGGCACGCCGGGCAGTAGTAGCCGGTCCGGCCGGACACCTCGATGGTGCGAAGCTCCCCGTCGCAGCGCGGACAGGGCGCGCCCTCCTCCCGGCGTCCGGTGAGGTAGCCGTCGGGAAGCTCGCCTGGCTGGGCGTGGTGATCGACGACGACGTGCAGGACCCGCCGCATGGTGCGGTACAGCTCCCTCAGCGTCTCCTCGTGCAGGTCGGCCACCTTCGTGCGGGGATGGACGCCGGCTTGGAACAGGATCTCGTCGGAGTACACGTTGCCGAGCCCGGCGAGGGTCTCCTGGTTCATCAGCGCGGACTTGATCATGCCGCGACGGCCGGACAGCGCTCGGACGAAGGCGTCCTCGTCGAACGCTTCGTCCAGCGCGTCGGGACCCAGCTCGTTCTCGTCCACGAAGGCGTCCACGTCGTCCACGATCCGCAGCTCGCCCAGCTTGCGCGGCATGACCAGGGCGAGGTGGTCGCCGTTCTCGAAGCGGACCACCGCCTGGGCGTACTCGGGCTCGCGGCTCGGATCCTGGTACGCCTTCAGCTCGCCGGTCATGCCGAAGTGGAGCTCCAGCGCGCCGCCGCCGTCCAGGAGGGCGAAGAGGTGCTTGCCGTGCCTTCTCGTGGACGTGAACGCGTGGCCTCGCAGCGCCGCGGCGAGCTCGCTTGGCGTGGTCGCCGGGACGAGCCGCTCGCTGCGAACGTCCACCTCCTCGATCGTCTTGTGCAGGCTGGTGGCGTCCAGGTAGCGCTTGAACGTCTCGACGTCGGGCAGCTCGGGCATGGTTGGCCTCCTAGCGCAGGACGATCTCGAGTCCATCGTGCGCGATCCGGGCGTCGATCCCGCGCTCCGCGGCCATCCGACGGACCTGGGCGCCCAGCGTGCGCTCGTCTCCCTCCACGATGCCAGCTCCGCAGTGCGTGAACAGCGCGCGCGGCACGCCCTCCTTCTCGCACCACGTCAGCTGCGTCCGGAGGGGGGTGTGGCCGACGAGGGCGTCGTCGATCTTGCGGACCATCGAGCGGTCCACCGTCGCGCCGTCGCCGACGTAGAGCCGAACGCCGTTCAGCGCCGCCTCGCGGTCGTGCACGTAGACGACGTCGGGCACGTAGAACACCGACGCTCGGCCGGCGTCGATCCGGTACCCGCCGGCCGGCGCGCGCGTGGAGTGCTCGACGGGGAAGTACTCGAAGCGCACGTCGCCGATCCGGAACGGCGTTCGCGGACGCACCACGACGCGGTCGTCCACGGGGTAGGCGTCGATCGTCGTCCACGCCTCCTCGGTCGCGTGCACCGGACAGGGCGCGCCGCCTCGCAGCCCGTCCGCGTGATCGGGATGCGCATGCGTGAGGACGATCGCGTCCGGAGCGACGTCGCCGATCCGCCCGAGCCAATCCTCTCCGCAATCGATCATGGTGCGGACGCCGTCGTACTCGACCTGCAACGAAGCGTGCATGCGGTGTCGGCGATTGCGCGCCTCTACGTAGCCGCGCGTTCCGAGGAACGTCAGCTTCATGGCTCGAGTATGGCGCACGGCCGCGTCGCCGCTGGTCG
>CAZHCI010000023.1:0-15637 GCA_964530905.1 uncultured bacterium | reverse complement strand
ACCGTCGCCATCTGCAGCGCGAAGCTGACCACGACCGCTGCGAGCAGGGGACGGTTCGAGAGGACGCCCTGCCGGAACAGCGACTCCCGCTCGGAGCGGATCGCCAGGACGTGCCCCATCTGGCTCAGGCACAGCACGGTGAACACCATCGTTCGCCAGGTCCCCTCCGCGCTCCCGATGAAGAGCGCTTGCGTCACGATCGCGACGCCGCCCATCAGCACCCCGACCCACACGATGTGGGTTCCCAGCCCGCGCGCGAAGATGCTCTCGCGGGGGTGCCGCGGCGGTCGCGCCATCACGTCGCGCTCGCCGGGCTCGGCCGTGAGGGCCAGCCCCGGAACGCCGTCGGTGACCAGGTTGATCCAGAGGATGTGGATCGGCAGCAGCGGGATCGGCAGGCCCAGGAACGGCGCGAAGAAGATCGTGACGATCTCGCCCGCGTTGCTGCTCATCGTGTACTTGATGAACTTGCGGATGTTGTCGAAGATCCGCCGCCCTTCCCGGACGGCCTTCACGATCGTCGCGAAGTCGTCGTCGAGAAGGATCATGTCCGACGCCTCCTTGGAGACGTCGGTACCGGTGATGCCCATGGCGACGCCGATGTCGGCGCGCTTCAGCGCCGGCGCGTCGTTCACGCCGTCGCCCGTCATCGCGACGAAGTGGCCCTTGTCCTGGAGCGCCTCGACGATCTGGAGCTTCTGCGCGGGCGCGACGCGGGCGTAGACCCGGATCCTTTCGACCCGGTCCTCGAACGTCGCGGCGGACATCTCGTCCAGCTCGGGGCCCGTGACGATCGCTTCGCTGGCGCCGCGCAGGATGCCGACACGGCGGGCGATCGCCTCGGCCGTGCGCGGGTGATCGCCGGTGATCATCACCGGCCGGATGCCGGCCGAGCGGCAGTGCGCGACGGCGTCCGCCGCCGCCTCCCGCGGTGGATCCATCATCCCGACGATGCCCAGAAGCACCAGTCCCGTCTCGGCGGCCGCCGGCGTCAGCGGCTCGGGCACGTCGTCCCAGACCCGCATGGCGACGCCCAGCGTGCGCAAGCCCTCGCCGACGATCCGCTCGGACGCCGCAGCGACGCGAGCGCGGTCCAACGGCGCACGGCCGTCGCCGGTCCAGACCTGATCGCAGCGGTCGACGATCTCCTCGACCGCGCCTTTCGTGAACGCCACGACCTTGCCGTCGGCCCACGGATGGAACGTCGTCATCCGCTTGCGGGCGGAGTCGAACGGAAGCTCCGCCAGCCGCGGAAGCGCCGAGGCGAGCTCGTCACGACGGTAGCCACGCTCCCGCGCCGCCTCCACCAGCGCGGTCTCGGTCGCGTCGCCGGCCACCTCGCCCGACGCTTCCACGCGAGCGTCGTTGCACACGGCCAAGGCGCGGAGCAGCAGCCCGGCCGGATCGGTTTCCGTCGGTTCGTGGTCGGCCGCCGCCGGCCCGCCCCCCGCAGCCGCGTCCGCTCCGGCGGTCCGCTGCGGGAGCTCGCCGGGCCGACGGACGCGCCCGTCCACGTAGATCCGCTCGACCGTCATGCGGTTCAGCGTCAGCGTGCCCGTCTTGTCGGTGCAGATGTACGTGACCGATCCGAGCGTCTCGACGGCGGGGAGCTTCCGGATCAACGCCTGCTGGCGCACCAGCTTCCGTGCGCCCAACGCCAGCGAGATCGTGACGACGGCCGGCAACGCCTCCGGGATCGCCGCCACCGCCAGCGAGATGGCGGTGAGCAGCATCAGCATCGCCGGCTCGCCCCGCAGCAGCCCTGAGACGAACACGACTCCGGAGATCGCGAGCACCGCCCACGCCAGTCGTTGGCCGAACACGGCCAGGCGCCGCTGCAGGGGGGTGCGCCCCTCGTCCTGATCCTCCAGCAGGGTCGCGATCCGTCCGAGCTCCGTCCGCATGCCGGTCGCGACCACGAACCCTTCGCCCCTGCCGGCGGCGACCAGCGTGCCCTTGTACGCCATGTTCGTCCTGTCGGCCACCGGGGCGTCCTCGCGGTCCAGCGGGGCGGCCGTCTTCTCGACCGGGAGCGACTCCCCGGTCAGCGCCGCCTCGTCGGTGCGCAGCCGGACGGCTTCGGAGAGCCGCACGTCGGCCGGAACGACCGAGCCGGTCTGGAGCACGACGCGGTCGCCGGGCACCAGCCGGTCCGCGCCGACCTCCCGGGGGCTGCCGTCACGCACCACCGTCGCGGTAGGCGCCGCCATCCGCTTCAGCGCGGCCATCGCCCGCTCCGCCCGGTACTCCTGCACGAAGCCCAGCACGGCGTTCAGAACGACGATCACCGCGATGGCGATCGTATCGGCCGCCTCGCCGATCACGCCCGCCACGACCGCGGCCACGATGAGCACGATGATCATG
The DNA here is from genome assembly GCA_964530905.1 of uncultured bacterium. Taxonomy (GTDB): domain Bacteria; phylum Deinococcota; class Deinococci; order Deinococcales; family Trueperaceae; genus SLSQ01. The sequence continues at coordinate 13,273 of CAZHCI010000023.1, read as the reverse complement.
AAGTCCCGGAACTGGTCCACGATCATGGCGGCCACCGACTTGCGCGGCTTCTCCTTGAGCGCGTTGCGGCCGTAGTGGTCCAGGCGTAGCCGGACCTGCTCGGCGGTCAGTCCGTCGCTCGACGACTCGAGCTTCTCCAGCACCTCGCCGATCTGGAGTCGGTACCAGGGGATCCGGTCGTCGCTTCGCGTGCTCATCCGCGGTCGCCTTCTCTCGGCGCTGCAGCGCTCGCTCGGCCCACGACGCGGACGGTCCCAGGCACGTCGCCTCGTGGACGCTCTCGCGTCGATGGTAGCGGGTTCGCGTCGCGCCCGCCCGGGACGTTCGGCAGCGGCGACGGTCGGCCCTCGGCATCGTCGGCGCCCGAGCGCTGCTCGCCCGCGCGATGGCGTATGCTGCTGGTGAGCCGGTGCGCGTTCCGACCTCGTGGGTTTCCGCCGAATCCCATGTCGGAGCCGCACCGGCTCGCTCGTGTGCGTTCCGCCTCCGCGCCCGATCGTGGCTGAAGACGACGACGCCGCGCTACATCGAGGCCGAGTCGTCGTCGACCCTGTACGTGAACCGCGCGTCGCGCACGATCACGTACCGGTCGAGGTCCGGGTCGTACTCCGCGCGCGCGCCCTCGGGCTGGTCCGCGAGCTCAGCCGCAGCCTGCAGGCCCAGCTCGAAGGCGCGGGCGGCTCGGTGGCGCGACGCCTCGCGCAGGCGGGCCTCCTCGACCTTGATCCGCACGTAGACGTACAGGAAACCGATCAGGAGCGCGAAGAGGAGGTAGACCATGGCTCAGGCTACCGCCAACGACGCGCTCGGTAGCGCGTGCGCACGATGCACACGCAAACGCCGACGCGCGGCCCTCCTGGAAGAGGTACCGCGCGTCTACGAACAGTGTCCCCAACGGGGATAATCGGTTTTGGCTCGGCGGGTAGGATTCGAACCTACGACCAATCGGTTAACAGCCGATCGCTCTACCACTGAGCTACCGCCGACCGAGGCCCTGGCGGGCGACGAAGAGAGTACCACGGGCTCGCGACCGGCCGCAACCGCTGGGGCGGCCGCCAGGGCGGCGGGCGGGTAGCATCCGGCATGACCCTGACCGAGTACCAGAACGCCGCCCGCGCCACCGCCCGCTACCCGTCCGAGGCGAAGCTCCTCTACCCCGTCCTGAAGCTGTCGGGCGAGGCGGGCGAGGTGGCCGAGAAGGTGGGCAAGGCGATGCGCGATCGCGGCTGGACGCCGGGCCAGCCGCTGCCGGACGCGGTCCGCGACGGGCTCGTCGCGGAGCTGGGGGACGTGCTGTGGTACGTGGCCAGCGTGGCGGTGGACTTGGGCTCGTCGCTGGACGAGGTGGCGGAGCGCAACGTCGCGAAGCTCGCCGACCGGGCGTCGAGGGGCGCGATCCACGGCTCCGGCGACGACCGCTGAGGTCGAGACGTCGCGCGAACGGCCGTGCGCGAACGGCCGTGCGCTCCAGCGCCCGTGCGCTACCGCCCGTTCAGTCGGCGACGCCCTCGTACGCGCGGTCCAGCGTCGGAGCCTCGTCGCCCAAGCGGACGGGCAGGTTCCTGCCTGCGCTGTCGTACGCCGCCAGCACGATGCGGACCGCTTCCATGCCGTCCTCGCCGGTGCAGGGAATCTCGGCCTCGCCCCGTACCGCGCGAAGGAAGGCACGGATCTGGCGGGTGTGCGCCTTGTCGCCGGCGAACTCCAGGTGGGCCACGTCGGTGTCGGCCCAGGTCGTGCCGGGCGAGTCGCGGAAGGCGTGCCGGAGCACGGGCTGCTGGTGCCGATTCGTCCACTCGAGCGATCCGGCGGTGCCGTAGATCCAGAACCCCTCCTCCCAGCCGGTGGCGCTCCAGCCGGTCTCGATCGATCCGAGCGCGCCGGAGGCGAAGCGGACCGAGACGACGGCGGTGTCCTCCAGCTCGATCGGCCAGCGCCGCGTCGCGACGCGGGCGTACACCTCCTCGGCGTCGCCGGCGAAGAAGCGCGCCAGATCCATCAGATGGCAGCCGTTGTCCAGCAGGGTGCCGCCTCCGCCGGAGGCGTGCGTCGCGAAGCTGGGTCGCACCTCCGCCGCGCCGCCCCAGTCGTGCGCCTGCCGCAGGCGAATGAACGAGATGTCGCCGATCCCGCCGGACGCGATCGTGCGCTTGGCGTGCGCCACGGCGCCGTCGCTGCGCAGCTGATGGCCGATCTGCAGGATCACGCCGGCCTCGCGGCAGGCGTCGATCATCTCCTGCGCCTGGTGCAGGTCCAGCGCGATCGGCTTCTCGCACAGCACGTGCACGCCCGCGTCGGCGGCGGCCAGGACCAGGGCGTGGTGCGACGAGACCGGGGTGCAGATGCTGACCACGTCGAGGTTCGCCTCGTCCAGCATCCTGGCCACGTTGGTGTAGACGTGCGGGACGCTCCACGCCTTGGCGCGGCGCTCCGCGGCGTCGCGATCGAGGTCGGCGACGGCGACCAACGCCGCGCCGGCGGTTCGGTAGCCGGTGGCGTGGGCGCCTGCGATGCTTCCGGTGCCGATGATGCCGGCCCGCAGGGGATGCGTTTCGTTTCGGACGTGAGCCACGGTGTCGCTCCTCGGACGTGGGCGTGTGCGCGGCCAGGGCGGCGCGCGGGACCGAACGGGATGCTACCGCCGCCAGCGAGCGGTGAGAAGGAGGGGCCGGCGAGAAGGCGGCGGCGACGCCGCGTCGCGGGCGTCGTGGGGAGCGCCGACCGCCTCAGCTTCGGTGCAGCTCGCGGGCCAGCATCCAGCCGGGCAGCGACAGGAATCCCTCGAGCGCCAGGGCGACGCCGCCCATCGTGACCGCCTCGACCCCGAAGGCGGAGAGCATCACCTTGCAGCGGCGGCGTGGCGGCTCCAGGGCGAACGCGTCCAGGCGCGCCTCGACGTAGGGAAGCATCCGGGCGGCGGCCGTCGCGAACGCGCCGCCCAGCACGATCCGCTCGGGGTTGACCAGGTTGATCAGGTCCGCGCAGGCGTCCCCCAGTGCATCCCCGGCTTCGTGCAGCACGGTACGAGCCACCGGGTCGCCGGCCGCGTCCGCCGCGGCGAGCGCCTCCAGGTCGGGCACGTCCAGACCGGCGTCGCGGGCGGCGGCCAGAAGCGCCGTCTCGGACACGTACGCCTCCAGGCAGCCGCGGGCGCCGCATCCGCAGCGTCGTCCGCCGGGGCGGACCTTCAGGTGGCCCAGCTCGCCCGCATAGCCGTCGCTTCCCCGGTAGAGCCGCCCACCGAGGTAGAGCGCGCCGCCGATGCCGGAATGCCCGGCGATGTACACGAAGTCGTCCACGTCTCGGCACGAGCCGAACAGGGTCTCCGCCAGGCCGGCGGCCTTCGTATCGTTGTCGACGTAGACGGGCACGGGCAGCCGCTCGTCGAGGTGCGGCCGGACGGGGACGTCGCGCCAGTCGAGGTTCGGGGCGAGCGCCAGCGATCCGTCGCGGCCGAACAGCGCCGGGACCCCGACGCCGACCGCGCGCACCTCGTCGAACGCGCGGCCCGCGCGCTCGAGGAGCTCGCCGATGCCGGCGACCAAGGCGTCGAGCGCCTCGTCGGGGCCACGCCCGGACGGCCGGTCGTGCGTCGCGATCGCCTCGCCGGCCAGCGTGGCGAGCAGCAGCCGTACCGAGCGCGGCTCCAGCCGGGCCCCGACCAGCAGCCCGCCGGACGGGTCGATGGCCAGGGCCTGCTCCGGTCGCCCCGGCTTGCCGCTGGCCACCGTCGCGCGGCTCAGCAGGCCGTCGGCGACCAGCACGGACACGACCGTCGAGACGGTGGCCTTGTCGAGGCCCGTCAGCTCGGCCACGCGGCGTTGCGACACGCCGGGGTGAAGTCGGACGGCGTGGAACACGCGGGCGGTGTTGAGCTGTCGGATCAGGGCGGGGTTGACGCGCGACGAGCGGGGCACCTCGCCTCCCTCCTGGGTCCGTCGGGGGCTGCCTGCGACCGTTGACGGAGCGTTCCGAGCCGAGTATGCTCCTAATTAGTTCGACAGTCAATTCAACAGCGGGCGACGGCCCACGCTGCGCCCGCCGAAGGAAGGCGATGCCTCCGACCGAACCTGCACCGATCCTCCGCGCGCACGGCCTCAGGAAGTCGTTCGGGCCGATCGAGGTCCTCCACGGGATCGACTTCGACGTCCGTCCCGGCGAGGTCCACGCCCTGCTCGGTGAGAACGGCGCCGGCAAGTCGACCATGATGAAGTGCCTGTCGGGCTACCTGCTGGCCGACGCCGGCGTGGTCCACCTGAACGGCTCGGAGGTGACGTTCCGCGACAGCGGCGAGGCCGAGGGCGCGGGCGTCGTGCTGATCCACCAGGAGTTCGCGCTGGTCGAGGACCTCGGCGCGGCGGCGAACATCTTCCTCGGCCGAGAGCCCACCCGACGCGGGCTGCTGGACCGCGCCCGCATGGAGCGCGAGGCCCGCGAGCTGCTGGCGCAGCTCGACACCGACGTCGACCCGCGCGTTCCGGTCGGCCGTCTGGGCGTGTCGGATCAGCAGATGGTCGAGATCGCCAAGGCGGTCGCCCGCGACGCGCGCGTGTTGTTCATGGACGAGCCCACCGACGTGCTCACCGGGTCCGAGACCGAGGTGCTGTTCACCTTGATCCGGCGGCTGCGCGACCAGGGGGTCGCGATCGTGTACGTCTCGCACAAGCTCGACGAGATCGAGCGGATCGCCGACCGGGTGACGATCCTGCGCGACGGGGATCACGTCGCGACGCAGGCGGTCTCGGAGCTCGACCAGACCAAGATGGCGCGACTGATGGTCGGTCGCGAGCTGACCGACATGTACCCCGACAAGACCGTCGACCAAGGCGAGCCGGTCGTGCTGCGCGTCGCCGGCCTGGACGTCGAGGACCGTGTCCGGAACGCGAGCTTCGACCTACGTCGGGGCGAGGTCCTCGGCTTCGCGGGCCTGGTGGGCGCGGGCCGCACCGAGCTGTTCGAGGGCCTGATCGGGATCCGCGCCGCCAGCGGGCGGGTCGAGCTCGACGGTGAGCCCCTCGAGATCCGCACGCCCGAGGACGCGCACCAGGCCGGGATCGCCTACCTCACCGAGGACCGCAAGGGCAAAGGGCTGATCACGGAGATGCGGCTGGACGAGAACCTGACGCTGCAAGCGCTCGAGCGGTTCGCGCATCCGTTGATCGACCGTCCCGCCGAGCGCGCCGCGCTGCGCGAGGCGGTCGACCGCTACGACATCCGGGTCGGCAGCCTGGACGCCCGCGCCGGCGAGCTGTCGGGCGGAAACCAGCAGAAGCTGGTCGTCGCCAAGATCCTGCTGGGCGACCCTCGGATCCTGATCCTGGACGAGCCCACGCGCGGCATCGACGTCGGCACGAAGCGCGAGATCTACTTCCTCGTCCATCAGCTCGCCCAGAGCGGTATCGCCGTCGTCGTGATCAGCAGCGAGCTGCCCGAGATCATCGGTCTCAGCCACCGCGTGGTCGTGATGCGGTCGGGACGGATCACCGGCATCCTCGAAGGCGACGACATCGACGAGCACGAGATCGTGCAGTACGCGACCGGACTCAAGCAGCAGGGGGACCTCCATGACCACGCCGCCTGACGCCACCGCCACCGCACGGCCCAAGCGGCGGATTCCGTGGCAGACGCTGACCCCGCTGTTGGGCCTGGTGGCGCTGGTGATCGTGGGCTCGCTGATGAACCCGGCGTTCCTCTCGTCCACCAACATCTTCAACGTGCTGACCCGCAGCGCCTTCATCGGCATCATCGCGGTCGGCTCGACGTTCGTGATCATCGCCGGCGGCATCGACCTGTCGGTCGGCTCCATGGCGGCGTTCGTGGCCGGCGCCATGATTCTGTTCATGAACGCGATGCTCGCGACCGGGCTTCCGCCGCTGGCCGTGCTGGGCCTGGGCATCGTGTTCGCGCTGCTGCTGGGGCTGGCGGCGGGCACGTTCAACGGCGTCACGATCACGCGAGGCCGGATCGAGCCGTTCATCGTCACGCTGGGCGCGCTCGGGATCTTCCGCTCGCTGGTCACCTACCTCGCGGACGGCGGCACGATCTCGCTGGACTTCGCGCTCAGGAACGTCGCACGGCCGATCTACTACGGATCGTTCCTCGGCGTGCCGTGGCCGATCTGGATCTTCGCGATCGTCGCCGGCGTCGGCGCCCTGGTGCTGCACCGGACGCGGTTCGGCCGCTACGTGTTCGCGATCGGCAGCAACGAGGACGTGGCGCGCTACTCGGCGATCCGCGTGCAACGCATCAAGACGATGACCTACGTCATCCAAGGCTTCGCCGTCGCGCTGGCGGTGATCATCTACGTGCCGCGCCTCGGCTCCGCGTCCGGCTCGACCGGCGTGCTGTGGGAGCTCGAGGCGATCGCCGCCGTGATCATCGGCGGGACCGCGCTCAAAGGCGGCTCCGGCCACGTCTGGGGCACGATCGTCGGCGCGATCCTGCTCTCCACCATCGGCAACGTCCTGAACCTCACCGACGTGATCAGCAACTACCTGAACCAAGCGGTGCAGGGCGTGATCATCATCCTCGCCGTCCTGCTCCAGCGCGGCAAGAGCCGCTGAAGGGGGGTGATGCGCCCCGTCGAACCACGCCCGTCCGACCGTGCCTGACGACCCTCGTTCTTCCCGACCTCGCAAGGAGGCCTCATGAAGCGCATCCTGATTCCCATCGCCGCTCTTCTCGCCGCGACGTTCGCCTTCGCCCAAGACGGCGCCGTCACCATCGGCGTCTCCATCCCCGCAGCCACGCACGGCTGGACCGGCGGCGTGAACTGGTGGGCCGAGCGGACCGAAGCCGACCTCGAAGGCCGCTACCCGAACCTGAACATCGTGATCAACTCCGCCAGCAGTCCGTCCGAGCAGGCCAACGACCTGCAGGACATGGTCGCGATCGACCAGATCGACGCGCTCGTCATCCTGCCGTTCGAGTCCGACCCGCTGACCGACCCGGTCGCGCAGGTCGCGGACCAGGGCGTGTTCGTGACGGTCGTCGATCGCGGTCTGGTCGACCCGACCATCCGCGACATCTACGTCGCGGGCAACAACCCGCAGATGGGCGAGGTCAGCTGCGAGTACATCTCCGAGCGCCTGAACGGCGAAGGCAACATCGTGATCCTCCGCGGCATTCCGACCGTGATCGACAACCAGCGGGTGGAAGGCTGCATGGAGGTCCTCGAGGACACCGACATCGAGGTTCTGGCGTCCGAGTACGCGAACTGGAACCGCGACGACGGCTTCGAAGTGATGCAGGACTTCCTCTCCCGCTTCGACGACATCGACGCCGTCTGGGCGCAGGACGACGACATCGCCGTCGGCGTGATCGCCGCGCTCGAGCAGGCGGGCCGCAGCGACGAGATGTTCATCGTCGGCGGCGCCGGCATGAAGGAGATGATCAAGCGCGTGATGGACGGCGACGACCTCGTTCCGGTCGACGTCCTCTACCCGCCCTCCATGATCGCGACCGCGATGGAAGTCACGGCCCTGGCCTTCGTCAGCGACGTTCCGGTGCTGGGCGAGTACATCCTCGACGCCACCCTGATCACCGAGGAGAACGCCGAGCAGTACTACTTCCCCGACGCAGCGTTCTGAGCGACCCGAACGACGGGGCGGCCCTTCCGGGCCGCCCCTGTTCTTGAAAGGAGCCGCATGCCACGACCCGTCACGCTGTTCACCGGCCAATGGGCCGACCTCCCCCTGACCGAGCTCGCGCCGCTGGCCCAGGAGATGGGCTACGACGGATTGGAGCTCGCCTGCTGGGGCGACCACGTCGACGTCGTCCAGGCCGCGGACGATCCCGACTACGCGCGCGGCCGACGCGAGCTTCTCGCGAAGCACGACCTGTCGCTGCACGCGATCGGGAACCACCTGCTGGGCCAAGCCGTGTGCGACCGCATCGACGAGCGCCACGCCGCCGTCCTACCGGGCCGGGTCTGGGGCGACGGAGATCCCGAAGGCGTCCGCCAGCGCGCGGCCGAGGAGATGAAGACCACCGCTCGGGCCGCCAAGGCGCTGGGCGTCGACGTCGTCACCGGCTTCACCGGAAGCTCGATCTGGCACGCCCTGTACGCCTTCCCGCCGACCAGCCAGGAGTACTGGCAGAAAGGCTTCGACGACTTCGCGAAGCGGTTCGGACCGATCATGGACGCGTTCGACGAGGTGGGCGTGAACTTCGCGCTCGAGGTGCACCCGACCGAGATCGCGTTCGACATCGCCAGCGCCGAGCGGGCGCTCGAGGCGATCGGCCACCATCCCCGCTTCGGCTTCAACTACGACCCCAGCCACCTCGCCTACCAGGGGGTCGACTACGTCCGCTTCATCCGCGACTTCGCGGACCGCATCCATCACGTCCACATGAAGGACGTCTGGTGGGGTCGCGGCGACGGCCGAGCCGGCGTGTTCGGCGGCCATACCTCGTTCGGCGACGCGCGGCGCTACTGGGACTTCCGCAGCGTCGGCCGCGGCGACGTCGACTTCGAGGAGATCATCGTCGCGCTGAACGACATCGGCTACCAGGGACCGCTGTCGGTCGAGTGGGAGGACGGCCGGATGGACCGCGTGCACGGCGCGACCGAGTCCGCCGCCTTCACCCGCGACATCGACTTCGCGCCCGCCGAAGGGGCGTTCGACGCGGCGTTCGCGAAGGACGAGTCGTGATCCGCGAGCCTGCGACCCCCATCCGCCTGGGCATGGTCGGTGGCGGCAAGGACGCGTTCATCGGCGGCGTGCACCGCATCGCGGCCCGCCTCGACGGAACGTACGAGCTCGTCGCAGGGGCGCTCTCCTCCACCCCGGAGAAGGCGCGGGCGTCCGGCGAGGCGCTGGGCCTGCCACGCGTCTACGGCAGCTGGGAGGAGATGCTCGAGGCCGAGCGGGCGCTCCCCGAGGACGAGCGGATCGAGGCCGTCTCGGTCGTCACCCCCAACCATGTGCACCACCCCGTCGCCAAGGCGTTCGCGGCCGCCGGCTTCCACGTGATCTGCGACAAGCCGCTGGCGCTGTCCAGCGCCGAGGCGGACGACCTGGCCGCCACCGCGCGGGACGCCGGCGTGGTGTTCGGCGTCACCTACAACTACACCGGCTACCCGATGGTGCGGCAGGCCCGCGCCATGGTCCGAGACGGCCAGCTGGGCGAGATCCGCAAAGTCATCGTCGAGTACAACCAGGGCTGGCTGGCGCAGAAGCTCGAGGCGGAGAACGTCAAGCAGGCCGAGTGGCGGACCGACCCGTCGCGCAGCGGGATCGCCGGCGCGATCGGCGACATCGGAAGCCACGCGGAGAACCTGGTGGCCACCGTGACCGGGCTCGAGATCGACGCCATCTGCGCCGACCTGACCACCTTCGTCGAGGGACGGCCGCTGGACGACGACGGCAACCTGCTGATCCGGTTCCAGGGCGGCGCCCGCGGCGTGCTGATCGCCTCGCAGATCGAGGTGGGCGAGGAGAACGACCTGCGCCTGCGCGTGTACGGCACCAAGGCCGGCCTGAGCTGGCGCCAGGAGGAGCCGAACGAGCTGATCATGACCAGCAACGACGAGCCGCGCAAGGTCTACACGCGCAACGGCCCCGGGCTCCACGACGACGCCCTGGCCGCCGCCCGCATCCCGCCCGGCCACCCCGAGGCGTTCCTCGAGGCGTTCGCGAACGTCTACGGCGGCGTCGCGGCGTCGATCCGCGGCCAGCGGGGCGACCATCCCACGGTCGAGGACGGCGTGCGCGGCGTGCGCTTCATCGAGACGACCGTCGCGAGCTCCCGCTCCGAAGCGAAGTGGACGCCGTTCCCCACGGTCCCGAGCTCATGAGCCCGGACCGCTACGCGCCCACCCCCGAGGACCGTTTCACCTTCGGTCTGTGGACGGTCGGCAACGTCGGACGCGATCCGTTCGGCGAGCCGACGCGTCCCGCCCTCGATCCCGTCGACAGCGTCCTGCGTCTGGCCGAGCTGGGCGCCTGGGGCGTGAACTTCCACGACGACGACCTGGTCCCGCGCGGCTCCTCCGCGGCGGAACGCGACCGGATCGTCGCCCGCTTCAGGTCCGCCCTGGACGAGACCGGCATGGTCGTGCCGATGGCGACGACGAACCTGTTCGCCGACCCGGCGTTCAAGGACGGCGCGTTCACCAGCGCCGACGCCCGCGTCCGCGCCTACGCGCTGCAGAAGACGATGCGCGCCATGGACCTCGGCGTCGAGCTGGGCGCCACGACGTACGTCTTCTGGGGCGGCCGCGAAGGCGCCGAGGTGGACGGTGCCGGCAAGCTCACCGACGCCCTCGCCTGGTTCCGTGACGCGCTGAACTACCTGGCGGCGTACGCGACGGACCAGGGCTACGAGCTGCGCTTCGCGCTGGAGCCCAAGCCCAACGAGCCGCGGGGCGACCTGTTCCTGCCCACCGTCGGCAGCCTGATCGGCTTCATCGCCACGCTGGACGAGCCGGACCGCTTCGGCGTGAACCCCGAGTTCGCGCACGAGACGATGGCGGGGCTGTCGTTCCCGCACGCCGTCGCGCAGGCGATCGACGCCGGCAAGCTGTTCCACATCGACCTGAACGACCAGAAGATGAGTCGCTTCGACCAGGACCTCCGCTTCGGAGCCGAGAATCCGAAGGCCGCGCTGATGACCGTCGCGCTGCTCGAGGAGCACGGCTACCAGGGCCCGAAGCACTTCGACGCGCACGCGCTCCGCACCGAGGACGCAGACGGCGTCTGGACGTTCGCCGCCGGCTGCATGCGGACGTACAAGATCTTGGCCGAGAAGGCCAGGCGCCTACGGCAGGACGGCGAGCTGCAAGCGGCCCTGGCCGCCTACCGCGTGAGCGATCCGGAGCTCGAGCGGCTGATGCGCTACGACCCCGAGAACGCCGCCGCGCTGAAGGCCCGCGAGCTGCCGCTCGACGAGCTGCGGATGCGGGGTCCCGGCCTGGAGCGGATCGATCAGCGCGTGATCGAGATCCTGCTGGGGGTCGACGCCTCGTGACCGACGGCGGCGACGCGCTCCGAGGAACCGACGACCTGACCGTCGGGCTGGACGTGGGAACGAGCGGGCTCAAGGCGGTCGCGACGACCGCGGCAGGGGCCGTCGTCGCCGAGGCGTCCGCCAGCTACCCGCTTCTCGTGCCGCAGCCCGGCTGGACCGAGCAGTCCGCCGAGGCGTGGTGGGACGCGGCCGCCTCCGCCCTGCGCGAGATCACCGGCCGCGTGGGCGCCGACCGCGTCGAGGCGATCGCGCCCAGCGGTCAGATGCACGGCATGGTGGCGCTCGACGCCGCGGGAGATCCGGTGCGGCCCGCCATCCTCTGGAACGACCAGCGCACCGGCCGTGAGGTCGCACGCATCGAGGAGGCCGTGCCGCGCGACGAGCTGGTCGAGCGGACCGGGAACCCGGCCGTGACCGGCTTCCAGCTCCCGAAGCTGCTGTGGCTGCGTGAGCACGAGCCGGAGCGGTTCGCGCGGACCCGCACGGTGCTGTTCCCCAAGGACTGGATCGGGCTTCGGCTGGGGGCCGAGGCGTACGCCGAGCCGACCGACGCCAGCGGCTCCGGCGCGTTCGAGATCGCGACGGGCGGCTGGGACGAGGCGCTCCTGGAGCGACTCGACCTCGACCCACGGCTGTTCCCCCGGATCGTCGCGTCGGACGCCGTCGTCGGCTCGGTCTCCAGCGCAGCGGCCGAAGCCACCGGGCTCCGGCCCGGCACGAAGATCGTGGCCGGCGCCGGAGACAACGCCGCGGCCGCGACGGCGCTGGGGCTCGGTCGGGATGCGCCCGATCTGGGCTCGATCAGCCTGGGCACCTCCGGCGTGCTGTTCGCGACGGTGCCCGGACCCACGCCCGATCCGCTGGGCCGCGTCCACCTGTTCGCGCACGCCGACGGCGGCTGGACGCTGCTCGGCGTGACCCTGGCGGCGGCGGGCAGCCTGGCGTGGTGGCTGGAGCTGCTGGCGCCGGGCGACGACGTCGGCACCCGGGTGGAGCGCGCGCTGGCCCGTCCTCCGGGCGCGAACGGCGTGACGTTCACGCCGTTCCTGGCCGGCGAGCGCAGCCCCTTCCTCGATCCCTCCCTGCGCGGCGGCTTCGCCGGCCTGAGCCTGGCGACCGAGGCGGACGACCTGGTCCGCGCCGTGCTCGAAGGCGTCGTGTTCAGCCTGGCGGACGTCTGGTCGGTGATGCGACCGCTGGGCGCGCCCGACCGGCTGCTCGCGACCGGCGGCGGCGCCCGTGGCCACGGCTGGGTCCAGCTGGCCGCCGACGTCCTGGACGTCGAGATCGGCCTGCCGGAGCACGTTCCGGGCGCTGCGCACGGCGCGGCGGCGCTCGCCTGGCGCGCTCTGGATCACGACGTGCCGGGCCCCGCCGTCGAACGCTGGCTGACGCCGCGGCCCTCCCCCGCGCTGCGCGAGGCGTACGACCGCTACCGCGAGCACGCGCCGCCGCTGGACGCCGTCGGCAGCCGCTGACCCGAGCGCCCTCGCTCCCCGTCCGGAGCGGGGGCGCTACCGTGTGGCATGAACGGCGCACCCGGGCCGACCGGCCCGTTTCCCATCCGAGCCCTCGCCTCCGTCGCCGATCTCCGCGCGATCGAGGAGCTTCAGCGCGAGGTGTGGGGCTTCGACGACATCGAGGTCGTCCCGCTCCACGTGCTGATGACCTCGGTCCGTCACGGCGGCCAGCTTCTGGGCGCGTTCGACGGCGACCGCGTCGTCGGGTTCAGCTTCGGCTTCCGCGGCGTGGACGTCGACGGAGCGCCGGTGCTCTGCTCGCACCTTCTGGCCGTCGCGCCCGACGTACGCGGCCGCGGTCTGGGCATCGCGCTCAAATGGGCGCAGCGCGCCGCTGCGCTCCGCGCCGGCATCGGTCGGATCTTGTGGACGTACGATCCGCTGGAGCACGGCAACGCGCGGCTGAACCTCGGCCGCCTGGGCGGCGTGTCCGACCGCTACCTCGTCGACCTCTACGGCGAGCTGCGCGACGCGTTGAACGCCGGCCTGCCGACCGACCGCATCGAGGTCGTCTGGGACCTGGACTCGCCCCGCGTCCGCGCTCGAGCGCCCGATGCGGACCCGGGTCCCGGCCGTGCGGAGACGGATCCAGGTCCGGGCCCCCGGCTCGACGACGGCACGCCGTCCGGCGTGATCGCCGACCCCGGCGGGACGGTCCGGGTGCGCCTGAGCGCCCCGGCGGACGCCCAGACGCTCCGCCGTCTCGATCCGGACGCGGCGCACGCCTGGCGGCTGCACCTCCGCGAGGGCCTGCGCGCCCTGTTCGCGCGCGGCTACCTGCT
>CAZHCI010000022.1:15430-25073 GCA_964530905.1 uncultured bacterium | reverse complement strand
CGAAGCGGGCCCCACCGTGGTGGGGCCCGCTTCGAAAGGAGAGTCGGACCTACGCCGAGACGGGCTCGCCATCCGACGTGGTCGCCGAGGGGGAAGAATCGCGCTCGTCGAGCGCGGCGTGCGCGGCCGCCAGGCGGGCGATCGGCACGCGGAAGGGGCTGCAGCTGACGTAGCTCAGGCCGGCACGGTGGCAGAAGGCGACGGTGGCGGGATCGCCGCCGTGCTCGCCGCAGATGCCGACCTCGAGGTCGGGCCGGACGGCGCGTCCGGCTTCGGTCGCCATCTCGACCAGGCGGCCGACGCCGGCGACGTCGATCGTCGCGAACGGGTTGTCCTCGAGGATGCCCTGCTCCAGGTAGCGGATCAGGAAGCCCTTCTCGGCGTCGTCGCGGCTGATGCCGTAGGTGGTCTGGGTCAGGTCGTTCGTGCCGAAGCTGAAGAAGTCGGACACCTCGGCCAGCTCGCCGGCGGTCAGCGCAGCGCGCGGCACCTCGATCATCGTCCCGAAGCGGTAGGGGACGTCGCGGTCCTGCTCCTCCATGACCTCCTTCGCCTCGTTCTCGAGGGCGGTCATCTGGAGCTTCAGCTCGTTGACGTGGCTGGTGAGCGGGATCATGATCTCGGGATCGACCGCGACCCCTTCGCGGGCGACCTCGCAGGCGGCCTCGAAGATGGCGCGCACCTGCATGCGGGTCAGCTCGGGCATCAGGATGCCCAGCCGTACGCCGCGGGTGCCCAGCATCGGGTTCGACTCGTGCAGCTCCTCGACCCGGACCAGCTGGTCCTGCTTCTCGCGCAGAAGAAGCAGCAGCGCGTCGATCTCCGCGAGGTTCGTCTGATGCTGCAGACGGACCTTCAGGTCGGCCAGCTCGCGGACCAGGGTGGTGTGGTCGGGCAGGAACTCGTGCAGCGGCGGGTCGATCAGGCGGATGATGACGGGGAGTCCGTCCATCGCCCGGAACAGCCCGGCGAAGTCGGCGCGCTGGTAGGGCAGGAGCAGGTCGAGCGACTCCATCCGCTCGCTGGCGCTGCGGGCCAGGATCATGCGCTGGACCACGCCGATGCGGTCGGCCTCGAAGAACATGTGCTCGGTCCGGACCAGGCCCAGGCCTTCCGCGCCGTAGGTGCGGGCCTTGCGGGCGTCCTCGGGGTAGTCCGCGTTGGCGCGCACGCCCAGCGTGCGGTACTCGTCCGCCCAGCCGAGCAGGCTGGAGAGGTACGGGTTCTCGAGGTCGGGCACGACCGTCTCGAGCGCGCCTTCGTACACCTCGCCGATGGTGCCGTCGATGCTGATCTCGTCGCCTTCCTCGAGCTCGTGGCCTCCGACGGTCATCGACCGGTTCTCGAGGTCGATCTCGAGATCGGCGACGCCGACGACGGCGGGCTTGCCGAACTGGCGGGCGACCAGCGCCGCGTGGCTGGTGCGGCCGCCGCGGCTGGTGAGGATGCCGTTCGCGGCCAGCATGCCGTGCACGTCGTCCGGCTTCGTCTCCGGCCGGACCATGATCACGGCGCGGCCGCTCTTGGCCCAGCGCTCGGCGGTGTCGGCGTCGAACGCGATGCGGCCGACCGCGGCGCCGGGCGAGACGTTCAGGCCGGTGGCCAGCTTGATCGCCGTCTCGCGGGAGGCGGGCGTGAACTGCGGGTGGAGGAACACGTCGACCTGCTCGGGCGAGACGCGCCGGACCGCTTCGCTGCGCTCGATCAGGCCCTCCTCGGTCATGTCGACCGCGATGCGCACCTCGGCCTGCGCGGTGCGCTTGCCGTCACGTGTCTGGAGCAGCCAGAGCTTGCCGTGCTCGACGGTGAACTCCATGTCCTGCATGTTGCGGTAGTGCTGCTCGAGCCGCGTGGCGATCTCCTGGAACTGCTCGTACACCTCCGGCATCTCGGTCTTCATCTCGCTGATCGGCTGGGTGGCGCGGGTGCCGGCCACGACGTCCTCGCCCTGCGCGTTGTGCAGGTAGTCGCCTTCCAGGACGGGCTCGCCGGTGGTGGCGTTGCGGCTCATCGCGACGCCGGTCGCGCAATCCTCGCCCATGTTGCCGAACACCATCGTCTGGATGCTCACGGCGGTGCCGAGGTCGTGACGGATGCCGCTGGCGTTGCGGTAGTCGCGGGCCCGCTTGCCGTTCCACGACTTGAACACCGCCTCGGTCGCGAGGCGCAGCTGCTCGTACGGATCCTCGGGGAACTCGCGGCCGGTGTAGGTGCGGACGATCTCCTTGAACTTGCGGGTCACCTCGCGCCAGTCGTCGGCGGCCAGCTGGCTGTCGACCGTGACGCCGGCCAGCTTGCGCCGGGCGGTGATGACGGCCTCGAACACCTCGTCCGGCACGGAGAGGACCACGCTGCCGAACATCTGGACCAGGCGGCGGTAGCTGTCCCACACGAAGCGCGGGTCGGCGGTCAGGCGGGTGAGCCCCTCGGCCACCTCGTCGCTGAGGCCGATGTTGAGGATCGTGTCCATCATGCCGGGCATGCTGAACTTCGCGCCGGAGCGGCACGAGACCAGCAGGGGACGGCTCGGATCGCCGAAGCTCTTGCCGGTGGCCTCCTCGACCGCGCGGAGGGCCTCCATCTCCTGGTCCCAGACGCCACCTGGGAACGTCTCGCCGGCCTCGAGGTAGGCGTTGCACGCCTCGGTGGTGACGGTGAAGCCGGGCGGGACCGGCACGCCCAGGCGCGTCATGTCGCCCAGGTTCGCGCCCTTGCCGCCGAGCAGCGCACGGGTCGCTTCCCAGCTGCCCTGCTTCTTCTCGGCCTCGTCGATGTCGCGGAAAAGATAGACCCAGGTACGTGCCATTCGACTCTCCTTCCCGGAGACGGTCGTCCCCGGACGCGCGTTCAGGCGGGCGAGCCCCGCTTGGTCCGAGCCGTTCGTCGCGCCTGGCGGACGGCTCGGCGGCAGCCTCGATCCTGTCGCCGCATACGCTACGTGCGCCGGAGAGGGCCAAGAAGGGCCTAACGTCCCCGCCGCGGCGATCCCCCCAGCGGCCCCGACGTCGACGCGGGACCCTTGTCCCCGAGGCCCGGCGGTAGCGTCGGGAGAGCGCCTGGGAGCGGGCTCCGTCTCTTGAGGACGGCGTCCGGCGTTTGGTATCGTCGAACGCGACGACAACGTGAAAAGCCGCACGAAGTGGGCGCGTTTTCACGACGGTGCGGTGCCAGGCGGGTGCACCACAGGTCCCAGGAGAGAGAGGCCCGAGTTGTACACAGCCATGTTCATGATGTTCCTAGCGGCCGGCTTCATCGGAGTGGCCGCCCTCGCGGTCACGGTGCTGCTGGGCCCGAAGAAGAAGAGCCCTCCCGCCATGCTCGAGTCGTACGAGGCGGGGATGGTCTCGACCGGCGGCGCTCGCGAGCGCTTCCCGATCCACTTCTACCTGGTCGCGATGCTGTTCATCATCTTCGACCTCGAGACCGCGTTCTTCTACCCGCTGGCCGTGCGCTTCCAGACGGCGCCCGAGTACCTGTTCCTCAACGCCGTGATCTTCGTCGCGATCCTCGCGGTGGGCTTCATCTACGTCCTCCGCAGCGGCGTCCTGGACTGGAGGTGAGGTCGTGGCGCTGACCGACCTGTTCGAGAAGGACTTCCAAGAGCTCGAGCGCGAGGGCATCCTGTTCGGCACGCTCGGCAAGCTCGTCGCCTGGGGACGCAGCCACAGCCTGTACCCCGTCACGTTCGGCCTGGCGTGCTGCGCGCTCGAGATGATGCAGTCCACGAACGCGCGCAACGACATGGCCCGCTTCGGGAGCGAGGTGTTCCGCGCCAGCCCGCGCCAGGCGGACGTGATGATCGTCGCCGGCCGGCTGTCGAAGAAGATGGCGCCCGTGATGCGCCGCGTGTACGACCAGATGCCCGAGCCCAAGTGGGTCATCAGCATGGGCGCCTGCGCCAGCTCCGGCGGCATGTTCAACAACTACGCCATCGTCCAGAACGTGGACTCGGTGGTGCCGGTCGACATCTTCGTGCCCGGCTGTCCGCCGCGGCCCGAGTCGCTGGTCTACGCGGTGATGCAGCTGCAGAAGAAGGTCCGCGGCGAGACGTTCGACCAGGACGGCGTCGAGCTGCCCATGGTCGAGGGATGGACCCGCTCGTGAGCGGCGAGCGGCTGGCCGACCGGATGGCCGACGCCCTCGCGGAGCTCGGCGGCGAGCGGTCCGAGCGGTTCGACCAGACCTACGTCACCCTCGCCGGCGACCGCGTCCCCGATGCCGTCCGGCGCTGCCGCGAGGCCGGGTTCGAGCAGCTCTCCGACGTGATGGCGATCGACTGGCTCGAGTACCCCGGCCACCAGGGGCCCCGCTTCACGGTCGTGTACAACCTGTTCGCGCTGAGCGACGCGTCCCGCCTGATGCTGCGCGTGAACGTGGACGAGGACGAGAGCGTCCCGTCGATCACGCCGCAGTGGCCCGCCGCCGGCTTCTTCGAGCGCGAGGTGTACGACCTGTTCGGCATCGAGTTCCACGGCCATCCCGACCTCCGCAAGCTCGTCACGCCCGACGACCTCGAAGGCCACCCGCTCCGCAAGGACTTCCCGCTGGGCGAGACGCCGACGCTGTTCAACGACGGCCGCTTCCTCGATCCCGCCACGTTCCGCGCCGGGATGATGGGGCGCGACGCCGGCCGGACCGGCTGGGCGGGCGGCGCCCGCAAGGGCGTCCGCAGCGAGCAGGGGCGCAGCGAGCAGGGACGCGCCGACGGCGACGGGGGAGAGGCATGAGCTCGCACCGCAAGAACGCCCGGAACGCCGGCCACGACGCCGGCCCGCGAGCCGCGGTGCTGAGCGAGGAGCGGCACGGCGCGTTCGAGACGAAGCTGATGAGGATCAACGTGGGACCGGTCCACCCGGCCACCCACGGCGTGCTGCGGCTCGTCATCGACCTCGACGGCGAGCAGATCGTCAGCCTCTCGCCCCGCATCGGCTACCTGCATACCGGCTTCGAGAAGACGATGGAGAACCGGACCTGGCAGCAGGTCATCACGTACACGAACCGGATGGACTACGCGCACAGCCTGGGCCACGACCTCGCCTACGTGCTGGCGGCCGAGAAGCTCATGGACGCCCGCGTCCCCGAGCGTGCCCAGCGGATCCGCGTCCTCCTCACCGAGCTGAACCGGATCGCCAGCCACCTGATCGGTCTCGGGACGGGCCTGCTGGACATGGGGGCGCTGACGCCGTTCTTCTACACGATGCGCGAGCGCGAGCGCATCTTCGACATCCTGGAGCTGGTCACCGGCGTCCGCATGAACTACGGCTACTTCCGCGTCGGCGGGCTGTACCGCGATCTGCCCGAAGGGTTCGAGGAGCTCGTGCAGAGCTTCATCGACGACTTCCCGGCCGCGCTGGAGCAGTACAAGAAGCTGTTCCTGAAGAACGACATCTGGCTGAACCGGACCAAGGGCGTCGGGGTGATCAGCCGGCAGACGGCGCTGGACGTCGGTCTGACCGGGCCGTCCGCGCGCGCCAGCGGCGTGAACCTGGACTTCCGCAAGGCGGTGCCGTACTCGGGCTACGAGGACTACGACTTCGAGGTCCCCGTCGCCGAGGAGGGCGACGCGTACCAGCGCTTCGTGGTCCGGGCGGACGAGATGGAGCAGAGCCTCCGCATCGTGCAGCAGGCCCTCGACCGGCTGGAGCCCGGCCCGATCCGGGACCCCGACCGGCGCATCAGCCTGCCGCCTCGCGAGGAGCTCGAGACCAGCATGGAAGCGGTCATCTTCCACTTCAAGCTGGTCACCGAAGGGTTCCACCCGCCCAAGGGCGAGGTGTACGTCCCGACCGAGTCGGCGCGCGGCGAGCTGGGGTACTACCTCGTCAGCGACGGCGGCAGCATGCCGTACCGCGTCAAGGTCCGCACGCCCAGCCTGCCGAACGTCCAGGCGATCGCGCCCGCCTCGATCGGCGGCCCGTTCGCCGACATGATCGTCAACATCGCCACGATGGACCCGGTGATGGGCGATGTCGACAAGTGAGGGCAGCGCTCCGGATCGCGGCCGCCGCCGTGGCGGGGGCGGCCATCTGGGCGGCGCTGAACGGCGCGAGCCCGTTCTGGACCTTGGCCGCGGGCATCGCGGTGGGCGCCCTGATCGTGGCGTCGTCGCGCGTGGACCGGGGCGACCGGTGACCCGCCGGACGGGGCGCCCCTGCCGGGACGCGGAAACGGACCTCCGATGATCGAACTTCAGACCGTCACGCCCTTCTTCGAGGACAAGCAGGAGCTGCTCGAGGAGATCCTGGGCCGCTACCCCGACTACGGACGCAGGAGCGCGGTGATGCCGCTGCTCTGGGAGGTCCAACGGGCCGAGCGGTACGTCAGCGAGGCCCGCGTCGCCGAGATCGCCGCGATCCTGGACCTGCACGCGACCGAGGTCAAGGGCGTGATGAGCTTCTACTCGACCTACCACGGCGAGCCGGTCGGTCGCTGGCACCTGCAGGTGTGCAGCACGCTCAGCTGCAAGCTGGCCGGGAGCGACGAGCTGTGCGACCACCTGGAGGAGCGGCTGGGCCTCGTTCCGGGCGAGACCGACGCCGAGGGGCGCTTCAGCCTCCAGAAGGTCGAGTGCCTGGGCTCCTGCACCACCGCGCCGGTGCTGCAGGTGAACGACACCTACTACGAGCGCGTCACGCGCGGGCGGCTCGAGGAGCTGCTCGACGCCCTGAAGCGCGACGAGCAGCCCGCGCCGTGGCGCGAGCGCCACGGGGACAACGAAGCGCTGGGCGGCGCGCCGATGGCGGGCACGGCCGCGAAGGCGCACGACGAGGAAGGAGGCGCCTGATGGCCGACGCCGTCGCCGAGCGACCGAAACCGATCACCAGCCGGCACGACCCGCGCTTCGAGGTGACCCTCTACCGCTACGTCGGGGTGGAGGGGGCGCACACCCTGGACGCCTACCTGGAGCACGGCGGCTACCAGGCCGCGCGCAAGGCGCTGGCCAGCGAGCCGGGGCAGATCGTCAACACGGTCAAGGCCTCCGGCCTCCGCGGCCGCGGCGGCGCCGGCTTCCCCGCCGGCGTGAAGTGGTCGTTCATGCCGCCCGTCGACGGACGGCAGCGGTTCATCGTGTGCAACGCCGACGAGTCCGAGCCCGGCTCGTGCAAGGACCGCTACCTGATGGAGGACGACCCCCATCAGCTGATCGAAGGGATGCTGATCGCCGGCTGGGCGATCCAGGCCACGAAGGGCGTCCTCTACATCCGTGGCGAGTACTGGCACGCCTACGAGCGCCTCATGGGCGCGATCGAGGAGGCGCGAGCGCGCGGCTACCTGGGCGCGAACGTGCTGGACAGCGGGTTCGAGTTCGACATCGTCGTCCACCGGGGCGCCGGCGCGTACATCTGCGGCGAGGAGACGGCGCTGATGAACTCGTTCGAGGGCCTCCGCGCGAACCCGCGCCTGAAGCCGCCGTTCCCGGCCCAGGCCGGCGTGTACGGCCTGCCTTCGACGATCAACAACGTCACCACGCTGGCCTCCGTGCCGCACATCGTCGAGAAGGGCGCCGAGTGGTTCTCGGCGATGGGGACCGACGACAGCAAGGGGATCCACCACGTGCAGATCTCCGGCACCGTCGCCCGCCCCGGCGTGTACGAGGTCCCCATGGGGATCAGCTACCGCGAGATCATCCACGACCTCGGCGGGGGGCCGTCCTCGCCGGCGAAGGCGTTCATCCCCGGCGGGACCTCCTGCCCGCTGTTCCCCTACGACGACGAGCACCTCGACATGCCGATGGACTTCTCGGCGGTCGCGAAGGCCGGCTCGATGCTGGGCACCGGAGCGGTGATCGTCATCCCCGAGGACCAGTGCATCGTGGACGCGATGTACAACGTCGTCCGTTTCTACGCCCACGAGTCGTGCGGCAAGTGCACGCCGTGTCGTGAAGGGGTCGCCACCTGGATGCCGCAGATGTACCGCAAGCTGCTGAGCGGCAGGGGCACGCCCGAGGACGTCGACGTGATGGAGGACGTGGCGCGGAACCTGCGCGGCACCGCGTTCTGCCCGCTGGCCGACGCGGCCGCCTGGCCCATCCAGGCGAGCCTCCAGCACTTCCGGAACGAGTACGAGCACCTGGCGCAGCACGGCACGCCGCTGCATCCGAGGAAGGACCGGTGGCTGGCGTGAAGGTCCGCATCAACGACGTGACGCTCGATCTGGAGCCCGGCACCAGCGTCATCGACGCCGTGTTCGCCGCCGGCCACGACGTCCCCTACTTCTGCAGCCAGGAGTACATGTCGCCGGTCGGGGCGTGCCGCATGTGCCTCGCGAAGATCGGCGCGCCCCGCAAGGATCGCGCCACCGGCGACTGGATCCTCGACGAGGAGAGCGGCGAGCCGAAGGTGTTCTGGTTCCCGAACCCGATGGCGACGTGCACCACGCAGGTGATGGAGGGCATGGTCGTCGACACGCTCTCCAAGGAGGTCAAGCGCGCCCAGAGCGGGATGGTCGAGTTCACCCTCATCAACCACCCGCTGGACTGCCCGACGTGCGACAAGGGCGGCGCGTGCGAGCTGCAGGACCGGGCGTACGAGTACGGCTCGGGCCTCAGCCGCTTCGAGTTCGACAAGCGCCACCAGGAGAAGCACCACGCCCTCTCGGAGCTGATCACGCTGGACCGCGAGCGCTGCATCCACTGCAAGCGCTGCGTCCGCTACTTCGAGGAGGTTCCCGGCGACGAGGTGCTCGACTTCATCGAGCGGGGCGGCCACACCTACATCGGCACGCTCGAGGACGGCCTGCCCAGCCCGTTCACCGGCAACATCACCGACATCTGCCCCGTCGGAGCGCTGTTGGACTCGACCAGCCGCTTCCGCGGCCGCAACTGGGAGTACGACCACACCGAGACCACCAGCCTGGACGATCCCGGCGGCGCGGCGCTCACCGTCGACGCGCGCACCGGCCGCATCGAGCGCGTCAAGGCCGGCCTCAACCCCGAGGTGAACAAGACCTGGATCGACGACGGCACGCGCTTCGGTCACGAGTACGTCGACTCGCCGGACCGGGTGACCATGCCGATGGTCCGGCGCGACGGCGAGCTGGTGCCGGTCTCCTGGGAGGAGGCCGCGCAGGTCGTGGCCGCGGGCCTGGCCCAGGTCGACCCGAAGGCGATCGGCGTGGCGATCCGTGCCGACGCCACGCTCGAGGAGGGGGTCGCGGCGACCGCCCTGGCGCGGCAGCTCGGCACCGGCCGGCTGGACCACGCGCCGCGCTCGCCGTCCTCGGTCATGCCCGACGGGGCGCCCGCGACGATGAGCGACGTCGCCACCAGCGACGCGCTGTTCGTCGTCGGCGACCCGACCGAAGAGGCGGGCATCGTCGACCTGCGCATCAAGGACGCGCTCAAGGGCGTCGCCCCGCCCGAGCTGATGGCGCACGGCGTCCCCATCGCCGACCTGCGCCTCAAGGAGCGGATGCCGCGCAAGGCCGAGATCCTGACCGTGGCGGCGCCGTACCGGACCAGCCTGATGAAGCACGCCGGGCAGGCGCTCGTCTACCCGGCCGGCGGCGAGGCCGCCCTGCTGAAGGCGCTCGCCGCCCTGGCGGCCGAGCAGACGGACGACCAGGCGCCCGACCAGGCGGACGACCAAACGGAGGGTGCGGCCGGCGGGTCGGGCGCGTCCTGGGACGACGCGGTCGGGATCGG
>CAZHCI010000022.1:7147-15330 GCA_964530905.1 uncultured bacterium | reverse complement strand
CGGAGGGTGCGGCCGGCGGGTCGGGCGCGTCCTGGGACGACGCGGTCGGGATCGGCCGCGAGCGCGCCCAGGCGCTGCTGGAGCGGCTGCGCGCCGCCAGCGCGCCGGTGCTGATCTGGAGCGGGTTCGTCAGCGCCGATCCGGACGCCGACGAGGCCGCGCGCACGCTGGCCAAGGCCGTCGGAGCCAAGGTCCTGATCCTGGGCGCGATGGCGAACGCCTACGGCTTGGAGCGGATCGGCGTGCTCCCCAGCCACGACCGCTACGACTACGCCTCGATGCTGAGCGGCGAGGCGAAGGCGCTGATCGTCTCGCAGCTCGATCCGGCGCAGGACCCCAAGGTCGCGAAGCGCCTGGGGGAGCTCGATCTGCTCGTCGTCCACGCCTCGTTCCTGAACGCCACCGCCGCCCTGGCGCACGTCGTGCTGCCCGCCCGCACCGGCTTCGAGAAGGAGGGCGTGACGGTGAACGCCGAAGGGCGCATGCTGCCCGTGCGCCCGGCACCGGTCGAGGCGGGCGCGGCGGAAGACCTCACCGGAGCCGTCAAGCGGCTCGGCGAGGCGCTCGGGGCGCGCATGGACGGACGCAGCGTCCGCAGTGCGCGGCGCGTGCTGCGCAAGACGCTGAACGTCGATCCCGCCGAGCTGCCCGCCGCCGGCCAGCTCCTCGAGCTCCCCAGGCGCGCCTCGCGCCGAGCGCGCGCGCTCCGCGCCGTGGCCGGCGCCGAGGGCCGCGCGCTGGTGGTGCCCAGCATGGTCCGGATCGAGCACCTGGACCGCAATCCGAAGCTGCGGGCCGCGCACGGCGACGCCGCGCTCCGCCTGAACCCCGCGGACGCGCACGCCCACGGCCTCACCGCCGGCGAGGTCGTGATCCTCGCCGTCGGCGGCTTGCCGCGGCGCTTGCGCGTCGTGCTCAGCGACGGGGTCCCCGAAGGCCTGTGGCTCGTTCCCGCGCTGCCCGAGCAGCCGGTCGGCCTGTACCCCGCCGATCCGGCCACGTTGAGGCGCGCCCGCGGCGAGACGGCGGAGGTGGCCTGACATGGAGCCGCTCTGGGTGGTCTTCCTCAAGGCCCTCGTCCTCTCGGTGCTGCTCCTGGGCGGGTTCGCGTACCTGACCCTGGTGCAGCGCAAGGTGCTCGGACGCATCCAGCACCGCTACGGACCGAACCGGACCGGACCGTACGGCATCCTGCAGCCGATCGCGGACGCGATCAAGATGATCTTCAAGCAGGACGTCACGCCGACGACCTCGGACAAGTTCGTGTTCATCCTCGCCCCCGGCATCAGCGTGGTGTTCGCGCTCGTCGCGTTCGGCGCCATCCCGGCCGGCCCGGCGGGCTCGCTGTTCGGCCTCGACCCCTGGGTGATGGACCTCGACATCGGCCTGCTGTACGTGCTGGCCGCGACGTCGATCGGCGTGTACGGCATCTTCCTGGGCGGCTGGGCGTCGAACAGCAAGTACGCGCTGCTCGGCTCGCTCCGCTCGTCGGCGCAGATCATCAGCTACGAGCTGGGCCTGGGCCTGTCGGTGCTGACGGTGATCATGATCGCGGGAACGCTGAACCTGCGCGAGATCGTCGAGCTGAACGTCTGGTCGGTCAGCCCCTGGCTGTGGCCCGGCCTGATCGTCGCGCTGTTCACGTTCTGGATCAGCGCGACGGCGGAGGTGAACAACGTTCCCTTCGACCTGCCCGAGGCCGAGCAGGAGCTGATCGCCGGCTACATCACCGAGTACTCCTCGCTCAAGTTCGCGCTGTTCTTCATGGCCGAGTACGTCGGCATGATCACCGCCTCGGCGTTCATCTCGACGCTGTTCCTGGGCGGCTACAAGGGACCCGGCTTCCTCGACGCCGTGATCCCGGGCATGAGCGAGTGGCCGTTCATCTGGCTGTTCCTCAAGATGGCCCTGATCCTGTTCGTGTTCCTCTGGCTGCAAGGATCGCTGATGCGGTTCCGCTACGACCAGCTGATGCGATTCGGCTGGATCTGGCTGTTCGAGATCGCGCTGGGCGCGGCCTTGCTGACGGGGGCGGTGATCGCCTTTGTTCTTTGACGGCCTGGTCTCCGAGCGCCGATCCGCCACGACGATCCGCGGACGCGCCCGGCGCGCCGCGAACGATGCGCCGAGCCGGCGCGCCGCGCACGAGGCGCGGACGCGCCGCGACGCGCCGCAAGCCCGAAGGGGGACCGCATGAGCGTGCTCGACATCGCCAAGGGGATGGGCGTCACCCTCTCGCACCTGTTCAAGAAGCCGGTGACGGTGCAGTACCCGGAAGAGAAGGTGGACATCAAGCCGCGTTTCCGTGGCCGCCACCACCTGCTGCGCCACCCCGACACCGGCCTGGAGAAGTGCATCGGCTGCAGCCTGTGCGCCGCCGCCTGCCCCGCCTACGCCATCTACGTCGAGGCCGCCGAGAACGACCCCGACCACCCCACCTCGCCGGGCGAGCGCTACGCCAGCATCTACGAGATCAACATGCTGCGATGCATCTTCTGCGGATTCTGCGAAGAGGCGTGCCCGACAGGCGCGATCGTTCTCGGCCACGAGTTCGAGCTCGCCGACTTCCGCTACGACGCGTTCGTGTACGGCAAGGACGACATGCTCGCCGGCGTGAAGGGCTCGAAGTGGCAGCGTCGCGAAGCCGAGCGCGAAGGCCGCGAGGTGGAGCTGGGCTTCAAGCCCACCCACCGCGTCGAGCTCGAGGGCGTGGACTACTGATGCTCGTCTTCATCGTGCTGTCCGCCTTGATGCTGGTCGGAGCGGTCGGCGTGGTGACGCTGCGCCAGCCGGTCCACGCGGCGCTGTCGCTGGTCGGCACGCTGCTGACGCTCGGGATCGCGTACGTGCAGCTCCACGCCCACTTCCTCGCCGCGATCCAGGTGATCGTGTACGCGGGCGCGATCATGGTGCTCTTCCTGTTCGTGATCATGCTCCTCAACCTGGGCGACGAAGGCCCCGTGGCGCCCAAGCTCGCCTGGATCCGGCCCGCCGCCTGGATCGTCGGCGCGCTCACGGCCGTCGGGATCGTCGTGGCCGTCTACGCCGATCCGCGGGCGCTTCCCGACGCCGACACGCTGGCCGCGGTGTTCACCGGCAGCGGCGTCGAGCAGATCGCCGACCAGCTGTTCGGGCCGTACGTCCTGGCGTTCCAGCTCGTCGGCGTGCTGCTGCTCACCGGCATCGTCGGCGCGGTCGGGCTGGTGCAGCGCAAGGCGGTCGTGAGCGCCTCCCCGCAAGGCCGCGCGGTCGGCACGGCCGGCCGGTCGCCCAGCAAGGCGCCCCCCATGGACGCCGGCACGACGGCCGAGAGGGGCCGCTGAGATGGGCGCCCCCGTACCGACCGAAGCGTGGGTCGCGCT
Organism: uncultured bacterium; assembly: GCA_964530905.1. Taxonomy (GTDB): domain Bacteria; phylum Deinococcota; class Deinococci; order Deinococcales; family Trueperaceae; genus SLSQ01. The sequence goes on along the minus strand of CAZHCI010000022.1, from coordinate 11,968 downwards.
CAGCGCCGCGCTGTTCGCCATCGGCGCGATCGGCGTCCTGACGCGAAGGAGCGCCATCCTGGTGTTCCTGAGCGTCGAGCTGATGCTCAACGCCGCCAACCTCGCCCTCGTCGCGTTCGCGCGGCAGTGGGCCGCCGCCGGCACGCCGGTCGCGATGTCCGGCCAGACGGTCGTGTTCATCGTGCTCGCGATCGCCGCGGCCGAGGTGGCCGTCGGGCTGGGAATCCTGGTCACGATCTTCCGTGACCGCGTCAGCACCGACGTCGACACCCTCTCGGAGGTGAGGCTGTGAGCGACCCCGCCGCATGGATCGCCCTGGTGCCCGCCATCGCGCTGGCCGGCGCGCTGATCAACGGCCTGTTCGGACGCTCGTTCCGCGAGCCGTTCCCGGGCGTGCTGGCGACCGTCGTGGCCGCCGCCGGCTTCGTCCTCTCCTTCATCGCGTTCGTCGCGCTGCAGGGCCGCGAGCAGGCGCACGTCGCCCTGGAGCTGTGGCCGTACCTGCAGGCCGGCTCGTTCGATCTGTCGCTGGGCGTGATGGTCGATCCGCTGAGCGTCCTGATGATGCTCGTCATCACCGGGGTCGGCACGCTGATCCACCTCTACTCGGTCGGCTACATGCACGGCGACGCCGGCTACTCGCGCTACTTCTCGTTCCTGAACCTGTTCATCGCCGCGATGTCGGTGCTGGTGCTGGCCGACTCGTTCATGCTCATGTTCGTCGGCTGGGAGGGCGTGGGCGTCTCCTCGTTCCTGTTGATCGGCTTCTGGTACCAGACGAAGGCCAACGCCGACGCGGCCCGCAAGGCGTTCATCGTCAACCGCATCGGCGACGTCGGCTTCCTGCTGGCGATGTTCCTGATGGTGGCGACCTTCGGCACCCTGAACATCGCCGAGGTGAACACCGCCGCCGTCGGACTGGCGTTCGGCTCCGGCACGCTGGCGCTGATCGGCCTCTTCCTGCTGGTCGCCGCGGCCGGCAAGTCCGCGCAGCTCCCGCTGCAGGTCTGGCTGCCCGACGCCATGGCCGGCCCCACGCCGGTCTCGGCGCTGATCCACGCGGCGACGATGGTCACCGCCGGCGTGTACCTGATCGCCAGGACGGCGCCGCTGTTCAGCATGACTCCGCTGGCCTCCGCCGTCGTCGCCTGGGTGGGCGCGCTGACCGCGCTCGTCGCGGCGCTCGCGGCGCTCGGACAGACGGACATCAAGAAGATCCTGGCCTACTCCACGATCAGCCAGCTGGGCTACATGTTCGTCGCCGTCGGCGTCGGCGCCTACTGGGTCGCGATCTTCCACGTCTTCACCCACGCGTTCTTCAAGGCGCTGCTCTTCCTCGGCTCCGGCTCGGTGATCCACGCGCTGGGCGGCGAGCAGGACATCCGTCGGATGGGCGGCCTGGGGGCGAAGATGAGGATCACAGGCACGACCAGCCTGATCGCCACGCTGGCGATCGCGGGCGTGCCGCTGCTGTCGGGCTTCTTCAGCAAGGACGCCATCCTGGCGCACGCGTTCACGAGCGTCCACCTGGACGGGTACGGCACGTACGGCCTGTACGGGGTGCTGCTGGTCACCGCCGCGCTGACGGCGTTCTACATGTTCCGCTGGTACTACGGCATCTTCGGCGGCACCAGCCGCATGGACGCGAAGGCCGCGGCCCGCGTCCACGAGTCGCCCGCCACGATGACGGTCCCGCTGATGGTGCTGGCGTTCTTCGCCGTGTTCGCGGGCTACCTGGGCCTGCCCGAGTTCGCGTTCCCGAACTGGATCGCGCACTGGCTCGAGCCGGCCACCCTGGGCGAGCTGACCGAGGTTCCCTTCCGTCACCCCGCCCTCTGGGTCGAGTGGACGCTCATCCTGGCCTCGATCGTCGCGGCCGGGGCGGGTCTCGCCTTGGGCTGGTGGATCTACGCCGCCCGCAACGGCGCGCCGGTCCGACGCTTGGCCGAGGGACCGCTGGCGCGGCTGTCGCGTAGCGGCCTCGGCTTCGACGCCGCCTACCGCGCGCTGTTCATCGGCGGCGCGGAAGGCACCGCCAACGGGGTAGCCGTTCTGGACCGCGACCTGGTCGACCGGGGCCTGTTGGGGCTCGGCACCGCGCTGACGTTCTTCGGCCGTCTGGCCGCACGTCTGCAGTCGGGATTCGTCCGCGCCTACGCGCTGTCGATGTTCGTGGGGGTGGGCGTGCTCGTGATCCTCGTCGCCTGGATGGGGGTGCGGGCATGACCGCCGCAGCCATCCTGATTCCGCTGATCGCCGCGATCGCGGCCTGGCGCCTTCCCCGGCGGCTGGCCGCCGCGGTGGCGCTCGTCGGCACGATCGCCACGTTCCTGGTGGCCACCTTCCTGGCCGGCGCATCCGCGCTGGAGATCGCCTGGCTCCCCGCTCTGGGCATCGGGGCCCGTCTGGACCCGGCCGGCGTCTCCTCGGTCCTGATCCTCGCGGCCGCGCTGACGATGATCCCGACCGTCCTCACCGCCGGTCGCCACGTCGGCGACCGGGACGCGCCGGCGTTCCTGGCGCTGCTGCTGGTGATGCAGGCCAGCCTGAACGGCCTGTTCCTGGCGTCGGATCTGGTGCTGACGTACGTGTTCTGGGAAGCGACGCTGATTCCCAGCCTGCTGATGCTGGGCCTGTTCGGCGGCGAGCGCCGCCGCGGCGCCGTGACGAAGTACCTGATCTACGCCGTGTCCGGATCGTTCCTGATGCTGGCGTCGATCCTGGCGCTGCGCCCGTTGTCGGGCGCCGAGAGCTACGCCTTCGCCGACCTGCTGCCCGCCACGCGGGCGTTGGACCCGGTGACGCAGGCGTGGCTGTTCGCCGGCTTCGCGGCGGCGTTCGCGGTCAAGCTGCCGCTCTTCCCGCTGCACTCCTGGCTGATCGACTTCCACCGCCAGAACCACCCCTCGGGCGTCGCGGACGTCGCCGGCACGCTGTACAAGGTCGGCGGCTTCGGCTTCTTCGCCTGGGCGATCCCGCTCCTTCCGCTGGGCGCGGAAGCGCTCCAGCCGTGGCTGCTCGCGCTGGCGGCGGTCACCGCCGTCTGGGGCGGCCTGGCCGCCACGCAGCAGAAGGACCTGAAGTCGCTGATGGCGTACATGTCGCTCTCGCACATGGGGCTCGTCGGCGTCGGCGTGTTCTCGCTCACCGCGGCCGGCATGACCGGCGCGATGATCCTGCTGGCCGCGCAGATGCTCTCGACCGGCGGGCTGTTCCTGCTCTCCGGCATGCTGCATCGCCGCCGCGGCACGTTCGAGCTGGACGCCTTCGGCGGTCTGGCGAAGAGCGCCCCGGCGCTGGCCGCCGTGACGCTGCTGGTGCTGTTCGCCGCCATCGGCGTGCCCGGACTGTCGAACTTCCCCGGCGAGTTCATGAGCCTGATGGGCGGCTTCGCCGCCGCGCCGTGGCTGATCTCGTTCGCGGCGCTGGGCTCCGTCGTCGCCGCCGGCGTCTACGGCGTGAACACCTACCAGCGCCTGTACCAGGGCCGCGCCCGCGAGGGCACGCGCGACCTGAACGGGTTCGAGGTGCTCGTGATCGCGCCCATCCTGGCCGGCATCCTGTGGCTGGGCCTGGCGCCCGCCCCCCAGATCGCCCGCATCGACGCGGCGACCGTCGTCGCGCTCGAGCTCGAGGTCGAGACGAACGGCGAGACGACCGGCGAGATCCCGCCCGGCGGCGCCGAGCGCGTCGCGGACGGCGAGGACGCGATTCCCGCCCTCGACCTCGCCCTGGGAGGTGAGCGATGATCACGCCCCCCGATGGGATCGCCCTGCTGCCGCTCGCTCCGGTGCTCACGCTCCTGATCGCGGCCTCCGCCGCGCTGCTCATCAGCGTGACGACCGGCGACGCCCGCAACGGCGGCGCGCTCGCCGTGCTCGGCCTGCTCGTCGCCGCCCTGTTCGCCGGGCTGCGCCTGTTCGACGCCGCCGGCTCGGCGCCCGTGACCTCGTTCGGCCTGCAGTGGCAGGTCGACGCGCCCTCGGCCGGGCTGACGGTGACGGTGCTGATCGGAGCGTTCCTCGCCGTCCTGATCGGCTGGGACGCGCTGGCCCGGACCGGCATGGACCGGCCGGAGTACTACCCGCTGCTGCTGCTCGCGACCGTCGGCGCGGTGACGATGATCCACGCCGCCGACTTCATCGTGCTGCTGCTCGGGCTCGAGATCCTCTCGCTCGCGGTGTACGCGCTGTCCGCCTGGCGCGACGGCGACCGTCAGAGCGAAGAGGCCGGCCTGAAGTACTTCCTGCTGGGCGCGTTCGCCTCGGCCGTGCTGATCTACGGCGTGGCGCTCGTGTACGGCGCGACCGGCGCGTTCGCGTTCACCGACATCGCCGCGGCGCTGGGCGACGGCCCCACCGCCCCGCTGGCGCTGCTGGGCGGCGTCCTGGTGTTGGCGGGGCTGGGCTTCAAGGTCTCGTTCGCGCCGTTCCACCAGTGGGCGCCGGACGTGTACACCGGGGCGCCCACGCCGGTGACGGCGTTCATGAGCGTCGTCGTGAAGGCGGCGGCGTTCGGCGCGCTGGTCCGCGTGTTCGCGCTGGCCTGGCCCGACGCGCTGCCGGAGCTGGACACGCTGCTGGCCGCGCTGGTGGCGCTGACCCTGCTGGTCGGCAACTTCGGTGCGCTGCTGCAGAGCGGCGTGAAGCGCATGCTGGCGTACTCGGCCGTGGCGCACGCCGGCTACCTGGGCCTGGCGGTCCTGGCCGCCGGCCAGGGCGCGCTGGGGCAGCAGACCGTCGCCTGGTACCTCCTGGCCTACACGGTGATGAACGCCGGCGCGTTCGCGGTGCTCAGCCTCGTGATGGGCGACGACCCGCG
>CAZHCI010000022.1:1311-7047 GCA_964530905.1 uncultured bacterium | reverse complement strand
CCATGTCGATCCTCGTGATCGACGACGAGGAGTCGAACCTCGTCGTGCTGCGGAGCATTCTGACGCGGGCCGGCTACCGGGACGTCCACACGCTGAGCGACCCGGTCCGCGCCGTCGAGCGGTTCCGCGAGGTGCAGCCCGACCTGGTGCTCACCGACTTCCACATGCCGGTGATGGACGGGCTCGAGGTGCTGCGCGCGCTCCGTCCCCTGATGCCGGGCTACCTGCCGGTGCTGATGCTCACCGCCGACGAGCGCCCCGATCTGCGCGAGCGCGCCCTGGCGTCCGGCGTGCGCGACTTCCTCACCAAGCCGGTGCGCAGCGCCGAGGTGCTGCTGCGCATCCACAACCTGCTCGAGGCGCGCTCGTTCCACCTGCGGCTCCAGAACGAGAACGACCGGCTGGAGCTGCTGGTGCGCGAGCGCACCCTGGAGCTCGAGCGGGCGCACGTCGAGACGCTGGCCCGCCTGGCGCTCGTCGCGGAGTACCGCGACGACCAGGCCGGCCGCCACGTCTGGCGCGTCGCCCGCGGCGCCGAGCTGGTGGCCGCCAGGCTGGGGGTCGATCCCGCCTGGCGCGCGCTGCTGGTTCGTGCCGCGCGGCTTCACGACGTCGGCAAGATCGCCGTCCCGGACGGGATCCTTCTCAAGCCGGGCCGGCTCACGCCCCAGGAGCTGGCCGTCGTGCGCACGCACACCGCGGTCGGCCACCGGCTCCTGACGGGCGGCGACGCGCCGCTGCTGCGGCTCGCGGCGTCCGTGGCGCTCACGCACCACGAGCGCTGGGACGGCGCCGGCTACCCGGCCGGGCTGGCGGGCGAGGCGATCCCCCTCGAGGGACGGATCGTCGCGGCGGTCGACGCGTTCGACGTGATGACGTACCACCGCAGCCACCAGGCGGCGCGCTCGCCGGCCGCCGCGATGGCGGAGCTCGAGGCCGAAGCCGGCAAGCAGTTCGATCCGCAGATCGTCGCCGCGGTCCGCGAGGCGTTCGACGACGGCGAGCTGCCCGTCGTCGTGCCGGAGGCCTGACGGCGCGGCCCCAGCGCGGCCCCGGCGCGTGCGGCGGGTGCTAGCCTGCCGCGCATGGATCCGTACCTCGACCGCCTCGCCGCCCTGTTGGGCGACCGCGACCCGATCCTCACGCTCCGGGCGACGCCGGCACGGCTGGACGCCGCGGCCGCCGACCCGCGCACCGACTGGGACGTCCCCTGGAGGCCGGGCGGCTGGACCGGTCGCGAGATCGTGGCGCACCTGAGCGACCAGGAGATCGGGTTCGCGTTCCGGGCACGCCAAGCCGTGGCGGCGGCCGCGCTGGCCCGCGAGGCGGGCGACGTCGATGGGAGCGACGCCGCGGCGCGCCACGTCGCCCAGCCGTACGACCAGGACGCCTGGGCGCGGGCCTACCCCCGGATGGATCCGGCGCTGGCGATCGCGGCGTTCGGGGCGCTTCGCGCCTGGAACCTGGCGTGGCTCGCACGGCTGGAGCTGGCCGACTGGCTGGCGTCGTACCACCATCCCGAGCGTGACGAGAGCGAGACGGTCGACGAGCTGGTGCGGTTCCTGGCGGGGCACGACCTGAACCACCTCGCGCAGCTCGACGCCATCCTGGCCGGCTGAGGACGGCCGGGGCGGGTGCGGGCGGCCGCGTCCGGCAGGCCGCGCCACGCCGGACGCGTGGTAGATTCCGCCCCATGAGCATCGAACGCACCTTCGCCATGATCAAGCCCGACGGCGTCCGCCGTCGCCTGGTGGGCGAGCTCGTCTCGCGCATCGAAGCCAAGGGCTACGACGTGATCGCCCTCAAGCAGATGACGATCCCCCGCGCCACCGCCGAGAAGCACTACGGCGAGCACGCCGGCAAGCCGTTCTTCGACGGCCTGGTGGACTTCATCACCGGCGGCCCCGTCGTCGCCATGGTGCTCGAGGGCGAGAACGCCATCGCCGGCTGGCGCGGCATGATGGGCGCCACGAACCCCGCCGACGCCGCCCCCGGCACCATCCGGGGCGACTTCGCCACCACCATCGACGAGAACGTCGCGCACGGCTCCGACGCGCCCGCCACCGCGGTGCGCGAGATCGGCCTGTTCTTCCCCGAGCTGGGCTGAGCGACCGTCCGGCTCAGCCCGCCCTGTCCGGGCGCTCGTGCAGCCAGCCGATCAGCTTCGCGGTCCACGCCCGTGGCAGCAGCCGAGGCGCCACCGTTCCCAAGCGGTTCAGCGTTCCCGGCACGTAGACGCGCTGGCCGCGCTCGAACGCCCGGACGCCCGCCTCGGCCACCTCGGCAGCGTCCTGGAACAGGCGCCGGCGCCGCGCCAGCCGTGAGCCCTCCATGCCCGCGCGCTCCTGGAACCCGCTCTCGGTCGGGCCGGGACAGAGCGCGGTGACCGTCACGCCGCTGCCCGCCAGCTCCTCCGCGACCGCTTCGCTGAGGTGCAGGACGTACGCCTTCGTCGCGTAGTACACGGCCATCCCGGGGCCGGGCTGGAACCCGGCGGTCGAGGCCACGTTCAGCACGCCGCCCGCACCGCGCCGCACCATCTCCGGCAGCAGCCGTTTCATCAGCACCGTCGGCGCGAGCACGTTCAGCTGCGCCTCGGCGATATCCGTCTCCAGCGAGATCCGGTCGAAGCGCCCGTGCGTCGCGAAGCCCGCGTTGTTCACCAGCACGTCGATCCGGTGTCCTCCTGCCGCGAGCGCGTCGGCCAGGGCGGCCGCACCGCCTGGCCGCGCGAGGTCCTCGGGCAGCACCTCGACCTCGACGCCGTGCGCAGCGCGCAGCTCGTCGGCCAGGGCGTGAAGCGCGTCGTGGCTCCGCGCCGTCAGGACGAGGCCGTGATCGCGCCGCGCCAAGGCGCGGGCCAGCTCCAGGCCGATTCCGGACGATGCGCCGGTGACGAGGGCGGTTCGCATGGTGGCTCCTTCCCGGGCGCGAACGCCCAGGTCCCGTCCTGCTAGGATGCCACGCGACGCGTGCCGCCCCGGTTCGCACGCGCCCACCAGGAGGACGCATGCAGCTGTCGGATCGGATTCAGAACGTTCGTGCTTCGTCGACCGTGGCGTTCGCCGCGAAGGCCACCGAGATGCGCCGGCAGGGCGTCGACGTGATCGCCATGACCGCGGGCGAGCCCGACTTCCAGCCGCCTGCGCACGTGATGGACGCCGCCCGCGAGGCGATCGCGCTGGGACTGACGAAGTACACGCCGACCAACGGGACGCACGAGCTGCGCGAGGCGATCGTCGCGAAGCACGCCCGCGAGAACGGCTGGAGCGCAGAGCCGTCCGACGTGATCGTCGGCACCGGCGGCAAGCAGGTGCTCTACAACGCCATCCAGGCGATGGTCGATCCGGGCGACGAGGTGATCCTGATCGCGCCGTACTGGGTCTCGTACCCCGCGCAGGTCGAGATCGCGGGCGGGGTGGTCGTTCCTGTCGAGACCCGCGCCGAGGACGGCTTCGTGCCCGACCCGGACGCCGTCGCCGCCGCGTTCACGCCACGCACGCGAGCCCTGATCCTGAACAGCCCGTCCAACCCGACCGGCGCGGTCTACCCGCGCGAGGTGGTCGAGGCCCTGGCCGCCCTGGCCCGCGAGCACGGCGTCTGGCTGATCAGCGACGACCTGTACGAGCACCTGATCTACGAGGGCGAGTTCACGCCCGTCCAGCCGCTCTACCCTGACGGCACGCTGACCGTGCACGGCGCCTCGAAAGGCTACGCCCTGACGGGGTGGCGGATCGGCTGGGGCGTCGGTCCGGAGCCGCTGATCAAGGCGATGACCCGCCTGCAGGGGCAGGTCACGCACGGCGCGAACGCGCTGGCGCAGCACGCCACCGTCGCCGCCCTGAACGAGGTCGAGAAGACCGCCGCGTTCCAGGCCGAGACGCGGGCCGCCTACCGCGAGCGCCGCGGCATCCTGGTCGAGGGGCTCAACGCGCTGGGATTGGCCACGCCGATGCCGCACGGCGCGTTCTACGCCATGGCGGACATGACGCCGATCGATCCGGACGAGGGCACCGCCGCGCTGCGCCTGCTGCAGGAGGCGCACGTCGGCGTGGTGCCGGGAACGGACTTCGCCGCGCCGGGCTTCGGACGCCTCAGCTACGCGACCAGCACCGAGAACGTGCGCGAGGCGCTGCGCCGGATCGCGACGCTGCTGGGCTGAAGGCGTGGTGGAACTCCCGACAGGCAGGGCGCGCGGCTCGGGCTAGGCTTTCCGCATGGCCACCCGCAGCATCGAATTCGAGAATCGTCGCGGCCGGCGCCTGGCCGCCCGTCTGGAGCTTCCGGAGGGCGGCCAGGCGTCGGCCACCGCGCTGCTGGCGCACTGCTTCACGTGCGGCAAGGACCTCAAGGGCCTCGTCCGACTCAGCCGGACCCTGACGGAGCACGGCTTCGCCGTCCTGCGCCTGGACTTCACCGGCCTGGGCGAGAGCGAGGGCGACTTCGCCGAGGAGGGGCTGGGCGGCGACGCGGACGATCTGGAGGACGCGGCCGGCTGGCTGGGCGACGAGATCGCCGCACCGTCGCTGCTGATCGGGCATTCGCTGGGCGGCGTGGCCGCGCTGCTGGTCGCCGAGCGCCTTCCGTCGCTGGCCGCGCTCGCGACGATCGGCACGCCGTCCGATCCCGGCCACGTGCGACGCCTGGTCGAGGGCGACCCCGGCGAGCTTCAGGAGGGCGAGACGATCGAGACCGTCCTGGCGGGGCGCTCGTTCCAGCTGCCCAAGAGCTTCTTCGACGAGCTCGACGCGCGCACGCCGCTTCAGTGCCTTCACGGACTGAAGGTCCCCGTCGCGGTGCTGCACGCGGTGACCGACAAGGTGGTCGGCATCGAGCATGCCGAGCGCCTGTTCAAGGCGGCCAAACACCCCCGCAAGTCGTACGTGTCGCTGGGCCAGGCCGACCACCTGCTGTCGCGCGAGGCGGACGCCCGCTTCGCGGGGCACGCCATCGGAGCGTGGGCCGCGGCGACGCTGGAGGCGTCGGGAGACGCCCGCGGGACGCGGGCGACCGGCCGGGGCGCCGCGGAAGATGCCGCCGCCCGCGGAGCGACGCATGCGACCCCAGCACGTGCGCGCCTGGACCAGCGCACGACGCGGGCCGTCACCGGCGAGGGCTACGCGACCGACGCCTACGCCGGCGGCTTCCCGGTCCGAGCGGACGAGCCCGAGAAGGTCGGCGGCACCGACACCGGCCCCACCCCGGCCGAGCTGATGCGCGTGGCGTTGGCGTCGTGCACGTCGATCACGCTGCGGATGTACGCCAACCGAAAGGAGTGGCCGGTGACGTCGATCGAGGTCGAGGTGGACTCGACGAGCCGGCGCAAGGAGGGAACGACGCACACCGCCTTCGAGCGTCGCATCCGCCTCGTCGGCGACCTGGACGACGAGCAGCGCGGCCGCCTGATCGAGATCGCGGGCAGGTGTCCGGTGCACCGGACGCTGGAGGGCGAGGTGACGATCGAGACGGTGGAGGTCTAAGCGCCGCGCGCCCTTCGAGGTGGCGTCGCCGAGCGCGTCGCGACCCGATCTCCGTCGGCCGCGGGCGCTGCGTCCGCGCGGGGTAGGCTCCGCAGGTGCTGAGCCGTCGCTACGACCGCGAGATCCTGGCGCTGGCCGTGCCCGCGCTGGGTGCGCTGGCGGCCGATCCGCTGGTGTCGCTGATCGACACCGCGTTCGTCGGCCGGCTGGGGCGGGTGCCGCTGGCGGCGCTGGGCGTGAACGTCGCGGTGTTCTC
>CAZHCI010000022.1:0-1211 GCA_964530905.1 uncultured bacterium | reverse complement strand
GCGCAGGTGCTGGCGATCTTCCCGTTCGTCGCCGCGATGCAGCCGCTGAACGCGCTGGTGTTCGTCTGGGACGGCGTGTTCATGGCGATCGAGGACTTCGCGTTCCTGGCCGTCGCGATGGTCCTGTCGGCTGTGGTCGCGGGCGCGCTGCTGGCCGGCGTGCTGCCGCTCGGCTGGGGCCTGAACGGCGTGTGGTGGGCGCTGGTGGGGCTGATGGTCGCGCGTGCCGTGACGCTCGCCTGGCGCTACAGGCCCGCCGCCGGCGTGTTCCGCGACGCGGCCTGATCGGTCGCGCCGAGCAGGTCGCGCTAGCATGGCGCATGGAGCGAGACGACGACGCGACGCCCGGCCCGGAGCGGATCGTGCACGAATCGCCCGCCGGTCGTCCCTCGACCCGGAACCAGATCTACGCGAACACCGAGAAGTGGCGCATCGGACGCGAGTTCCTGGAGCGCTACACCGGCACGGCGCCGGAGGGGTTCCAGAAGCAGATCGTGCTGACGAACTTCGCGCACTACGCCGAGCGGTTTCAGGCGCTGGCGGGTGACGCCACCACCACCCGAGGCTCGGCGATGGGCGCGGCGCACAGCGAGCGCCTGGGCGTGTCGATCATCGACTTCTCGATCGGCAGTCCCGTCGCCGCCCTGATCATCGAGGTGCTGGCGACGGCGGAGCCCAAGGCGACGCTGTTCCTGGGGATCTGCGGCGGGCTGCACCGCTCGCTGGTGGTCGGCGACTTCGTGCTCCCGACCGCCGCCATCCGCGACGAGGGATCGTCGAAGCACTTCATGCCGCCGCAGGTGCCGGCCCTGCCGACGTTCAAGATCCAGAAGTTCGTCTCGCAGATCATCGTCGAGGACGGGCTGGACTACCGCACCGGCGTGGTGCACACCACCGACTACCGCTTCTGGGAGTTCGACGAGCGCTTCAAGGCGGCGCTGTACGAGGAGCGCGCCCTGGCGATCGACATGGAGACCGCGACGCTCTTCTCCGTGGGCTTCGCATCGAAGGTCCCCATCGGAGCGTTGTTGCTGGTCTCGGACCTCCCTCTCCGCAAGGGCGGCATGAAGACGCGCGAGTCGGCCCGCGCGGTGTTCCGCGACCATACCGACCGCCACATCGAGGTCGGCATCAAGGCGATGAGCGAGATCGCGGAGCGCGGGGAGCAGATCCGGCACTACCGCTGGTGACTTCAAGTAGTGGCTCCAGAA
>CAZHCI010000021.1:21301-25298 GCA_964530905.1 uncultured bacterium | reverse complement strand
CGTGCTCAGCGCTCGTGCGGCGCGACCACGCCCCACGCCGCGCCGGGATCGTCCGGCAGCGGGACGTGGTCCTCGCCCTCGAGCGCCTCGGCGAGGTCCGCCTTCAGCGCGTCGATCCCCGCGCCCGACGTGGCCGACACGGACCGCGCGCCGTAGCGCATCTCGAGGTCGTCGCGGATCGTCTCGTCCATCGCGTCGGCCTTGTTGATCACCACCTGCCGCGGGGGCGTCAGCTCGAGCCGGTCGAGGATGCGCTCCACCGCCGCCACGCGGTCGGGAGCGCCCGGGGCGGCTCCGTCGACGACGTGGAGCAGCAGGTCGGCGTCGTCGAGCTCCTCGAGCGTCGCGCGGAACGCGTCGACGAGCTCGTCCGGCAGGTCGCGGATGAAGCCGACCGTGTCGGTGTAGACCACCTTGCCGCCCCAAGCGCCCAGCGCCGGAAGCCAGCCCTCGCGCGAGGTCGGGCGCAGCGTCGCGAACAGCGCGTCGCGACTGACCGCGTCGGACTTCGCCAGCACGTTGAACAGCGTCGACTTGCCGGCGTTCGTGTAGCCGACCAGCGCCACGACCGGCGTGCTCGCGTGCGTCCGGTTCTTGCGGGTCCGCTCGCGACGTGCGCTGATGCGATCGACCTCGCTCTCGAGCGCGGTGATGCGGTCGCGGATCCGGCGCCGATCGACCTCGAGCTTCGTCTCGCCCGGTCCGCGCGTCCCGATGCCGCCTCCGAGCCTGCTGAAGGCCGCGCCGCGGCCCGACAGGCGTGGCAGCTGGTAGTGGAGCTGCGCGAGCTCCACTTGCACCTGGGCCTCGCGGCCCTTGGCGTTCTGCGCGAAGATGTCCAGGATCACCTGCGTCCGGTCCAGGATCTTCAGGCGCGTCGCCTGCTCGATCTCGCGCGCTTGGGCGGGGGAGAGCTCGCGGTCGAACACCAGCAGGTCCGCGTCCTCGTGGTACGCCAGCGAGACGAGCTCGCTGAGCTTGCCGCGCCCGACCAGGGTCTTGCGGTCCAGCCGCGAGCGCTGCTGCATCTCGGCCTTCGCGACGGTCGCGCCCGCCGACCGCACGAGCTCGCCCAGCTCCTGCAGGCGTGCCTGCGCCTCGATGGCGTCGCCCGTGTCGAGGCCGATCAGGACGGCCCGCTCGGCGGACGAGCGCGACACCTCGCGCGAGCGCTCGCTGCGCGTCATCTCCTCCTCGATGGCGCGGACCCGGGCCAGCAGGTCCTGCCGCTCGAGCGTGCGCACGTCGGCGGGAGGATCGATCAGCCAGTCCTCCTCCTCGCTGGTCGGCGGAGCGACCAGCGCGAGGTGAGCGGGACCGAGCTCCGGGCCGGACGGACCGGCGAACGCCTCGATCGCCACGACGGCGTCGAGCCGCCCCAGGAACAGCGTCGTCAGGTCGGCGCCGGACAGCTCGCCGCCGCCCGGATGGACGTGAACCAGGCGAAGCCCGCGCAGGCGCGACTCGGCCTCGCCCGCCCGCGGCGGCACGGGCGTGCCTTCGGCGTCGGCGACGGCCACCGTCACGACGCGCCCGCGCCGGTCCACGAGGACCGAGACGGGGGCGTTGATCTCGAGCGCGAGCGTCGCGATCGCGCGCGCCAGCTCGCCGCTGGCGGGGGCTTCGGGCGGGATGCGGCGCCGGTACAGGTTGCCGAGGCGCTTGATCTGGTTCTTCTTCAGGCCGGACAGGGATCCGTGGACCTTGTCGATCGATGTCTCCTTCCGCGCCCGACGCTCCGTCTGCTCGCGCGGGTCCCTACGTCGGGAAGCCTCGTCGCGGCGCGGAGAATCGCCTCGGACGCACGGGAATGGTACCGCGGAGGCGGCGCGACGACCGTCGGTCGCGGCACGCCGGCGCCCGCGGCCGTGCTAGCCTCCGCCCGATGCGCGATCGTTCCCGCCGCACCGGTCGGCCGCACGCCCTGATCGTCACGCTGCTCGCGCTGCTCGCCTGGGGCCCGGGGTCGGCGCAGCCCCCGGCCGAGACGGCGGCGGGGGTGCTGGTGGCGCTGCCGGGCGCGCCGCAGCCGTGGGTCCGGGCGGAGGAGCTCGCCCGCGTGGTGGGCGCCGAGGTCGTGGCGGACGGGTCCGTCCTGGTGCTCCGCACCGAGCGTGCCGTCCTCACGCTGTTCGACGGCTCGGTCGACGGGACGGTGGCGGGAGTGCGAGCGGGAGAGACGTCGCTGTCGGTCCCGCCCGAGCGTCGTGCCGACGGCTGGTGGCTGCCGCTGGACGCCGGGGCGCCGTTCGGACTGATCCGCACCGGACCGAGAAGCCTCGAGGACGCTCGCGGCCGGGCGTGGAGGCTGGACGTGCGGCCTCCGGCGCGGACGGTCGGCGACGACCCGAGGGCCACCGTGCTGCAGCCCGCCCCGGGCGTCGTCGCGGTCGAGATCGTGTCCGCGCCCGGCGCGGACGGCGCCGCCGACCAGGCCGTCTGGGCGACCGATCTGGCGCTCGTGCCGTTGCTGGCGCCCGAGCTGCGGACCGTGGTCGACGGCGCCCTGGCCGATGCCGGCGCCTCGCGCGCGCTGTTGATCGTGGGGACGTCGCGCACGCCGGGCGCGTCGCTCGAGGGCATCTCGCTGATGGACGGCGAGCGCGAGCTGCTCGCGCCGGGAGCCCGGCACGAGACGCTGGCCGGTGACGCCGATGCGGTCGGGCCCGACGCGCCGTGGATCGCCGTCGTCTGGCTGCCGACCGGAACGCGCCTCGACCTGCCGCTGACGATCCGCTGGCAGGGCGCGGCGGCCGAGGTGACGTTCCGCAGATGAGGGTCGTCGGCGGTCCACCCGCCGGCGGTAGACTCGGCCCCATGGACATCGTGATCGCATCCGCCGCCCGCACCGCCATCGGCGCGTTCCAAGGCGCGCTCGCCCCCCTGCCGGCGCCCGAGCTCGGGGCCGCCGCGATCCGGGGCGCCGTCGAGCGCGCCGGCCTCGCGGCGGACGACGTGGACCTGGTGCTGATGGGCAACGTCCTCTCGGCGGGGCAAGGCCAGGCGCCGGCGCGGCAGGCCGCGATCCACGCCGGCCTGCCCGTGTCCACGCCGGCGGTGACGCTCAACAAGATGTGCGGCAGCGGGCTGGAGACGATCGTGCAGGCGGCGCGCGCGATCGCCGTGGGCGACGCCGGAATCGTGGTGGCCGGAGGCATGGAGTCGATGAGCAACGCGCCCTACCTCGTTCCCGGCGCCCGGGGCGGGCTCCGCCTGGGGGACGGGAAGCTGGTCGACTCGCTGGTGCACGACGGGCTGTGGGACGCCTACGAGGACGTGCACATGGGCAGCTGCGCCGAGCTGTGCGCCCGCGAGCACGCCTTCGACCGCGCAGCGCAGGACGCGTTCGCCGAGCGCTCCTACCGCCGTGCGCAGGAGGCGACCCGCAGCGGCGCGGCGGCGCACGAGATCGTCCCGGTCGAGGTGCCCGGCCGCAAGGGCGCGGTGACGGTCGTCAGCGAGGACGAGGGCCCGTGGGCCGTCAAGTTCGACCGCATCGCGGGGCTCCGGCCCGCGTTCGAGAAGGACGGCACCGTGACGGCGGCGAACGCCTCGACGATCAACGACGGCGCGGCGGCGGTGGTCGTCACGTCGCGCGCCGAGGCCGAGCGTCGCGGCATGCCGGTCCTGGCCAGCCTGTCGGGCTGGAGCTCGCACGCGCAGGAGCCCGCCTGGTTCACGACCGCGCCGCTGGGCGCGCTGCGCACGCTGTTCGAGCGGCTCGGCTGGTCGGCAGGCGAGGTCGACCGGTACGAGATCAACGAGGCGTTCGCGGTCGTCACGATGGCGGCGATGAAGACGTTCGACCTGCCCGCGGACAGGGTGGGCGTGCTGGGCGGCGCCGTGGCGCTCGGTCACCCGATCGGAGCGTCGGGCACGCGAATCGTCGTGACCCTGCTCAACGCGTTGCGGCTGTCGGGCGGCCTGCGGGGCGTGGCGGCGATCTGCATCGGCGGCGGCGAGGCGCTGGCCCTGGGCCTCGAAGCCGAGCGGCCCG
>CAZHCI010000021.1:0-21201 GCA_964530905.1 uncultured bacterium | reverse complement strand
GCGACGTCGTACTCGACCTTGTCCATGCGCACGTCGATGCCGCTCTCGTCGATCCGCAGCAGCGCGTAGTCGGCGCCGGGCTCGCCGTTCAGGGAGAGCCCGACCGATCCTGGATTCACGGCGACGCGGTCGTCGATCCGGCGCTGATACGGCACGTGCGTGCCTCCGCTGGCCAGGATGGCGCAGCGATGCCGGTCGAGCAGCCGCGCGAGCTGCTGAGGGTCGCGGTGCAGGTCGGTCCGGTCGCCCGGGTCCTCGGCCGTGCCGTGGAACGCGCGCAGCCGTCCGGCGGGCGTCGTGAGTCGGCGCTGCACGGGCAGCTCGCGCAGCCAGGCGACGTGTTGCGGCTCGAGCACCTCGCGCGTCCATTCGAGCGTCGCGTCGCCCACGCCCTTGCGCGGGACGGCGGCGCGAGCGAAGTCGAACGCGATGCGCTCGTCGGCCGCGCCGAGCGTGCACAGCAGCCCCTCTTCGCGGATCCGGTCGACGGTCTCGTTCGGGGCCGGCCCGTACCCGACCAGGTCGCCGAGGCACACCACCTGCTCCGCGCCGGCCCTGCGCATCGCCTCGAGGGCGGCGTCCAGCGCGATCAGGTTCGCGTGCACGTCGCTGATCAGGCCGAGGACCACGAGGCTCCGCTCAGCGGCTCGGCGCCAGCGGCGCCTGCTCGTCGGTGAGGAACGCCGCCAGCAGCGCGACCGTGGCCTCGGCGTCGCGCTTGGCGACCATCTCGGTCACCGTGTGCACGTAGCGTGACGGCGTCGACAGCGTCACGCTGGGCACGCCGTCGCGGCTCCGCTGGATGGCGCCGGCGTCGGTGCCGCCGCGGGGGAGCACCTCGAACTGGTGCGGGATGCCCTCCCGCTCGGCCAGCTCCGCCATCCGGTCGACCAGCCAGCCGTGCGAGACGGTCGAGCTGTCCGAGACCTTGATGCCGACGCCGTCGCCCAGGCGGGTGACCGCCTCGTGCGCGGGCGTGCCGGGGGTGTCGACGGCCAGCGTCGTATCGAGCGCGATCCCGACGTCGGGAGCCAGCCCGTACGCTCCCGTCGTGGCGCCGCGCAGGCCGACCTCCTCCTGAACGCTGAACACGGCCTGGATCCGGCAGGCGGGCTCGCGCACGCGGCGGAGCGTCTCGATCAGCACCCAACAGCCGCTGCGGTCGTCGAGCGCCTTGCCGACGACGACCGGACCGAGGTCCTGGAACGGCTGCATCAGCGTGACCATGTCGCCGATCCGCACCTCGCGCTTCACGGTCTCGGCGTCCAGGCCCAGATCGACGGCGAAATCGGCCATCTCCGGGATCTTCTTCTTCTCGTCCTCCGACGCGATGTGGACCGGCTTGGCGGCGGGGTGGAGCACACCGATGCGCGGCTCGCCGGCGCGGGCGTGGACCAGCACCTGGCGGGCGAACAGGTTGCGTCGGTCGAAGCCGCCCAGGTTCTGCACGCGCAGGAAGCCGTCGTCGCCGACGTGCCGCACCACGAAGCCGATCTCGTCCATGTGCGCCGAGATCATGACCTTCGGGGCGCCCTCGGGGCCGACGCTCTCCGCGATCAGGTTGCCCATCGCGTCCACCCGCACGTCGAGGTCCAGGCCCGCGAGCGCGTCCTTGATCCGCTCGCGCACCAGCTCTTCGCGCCCGGGGATGCCCGGCGTCTCGGACAGGTTCCTCAACAGAGCGTAATCGAAGTCCATGCCGGGAGCGTACCACCCGGCCGCGCGCAGGCTCCGCGTGGGCCGTGTCCCGAGCGAACGGTCCGCCTCAGCGGCCCAGCTCGTCGCTCCACCAGCGCTGGACCGCGCCGAGCACCGCCTCGCTGCACTCCTCCTGGGGCACGTGCCCGCAGCCTGGCAGCTCGACCAGCGTGGCGGAGGGCAGCTCGCCCGCCAGGCGGCGGCTCTGATCGGGCGGCACGATCTCGTCCTGAAGCCCGGTCACGACCAGCACCGGCATCGTCACCTCGTCCAGACGCGAGGCGACGTCGGGCTCTCGGCTGGCCTTGACCAGCTCCCACAGCGCACGGTCCCAGTCGTCGACCCGGGTGGCGCGGCGGTAGGCCTCGAGCACGCCGGGCTCCAATCGGTCCGGATCGGCGTACGACGAGCGGAGCAGGTTCTCGCCCGGCTCGCCCCCGAGCTGCCGCATCAGCGCCGGCCCGATGCGCTCGAGCTGCGGCGTCCGCAGCGCCCAGCGCGACCAGGCCGGGGCGCCGCCGCCCCGGTAGACCGCGGGCGCGATCAGGACCAGCCCGGCGACGCGGTCCGGCCGCTCCAGCGCCGCGCTCAACGCGATGGCGCCCCCCGCCGAGTGGCCGATCAGCACCGCCCGGTCGATGCCCGCGGCGTCCAGCGCTACCCGGACGTGCTCCACCTGGGCCTCGGGCGCGTACGGATTGTCGCCCGGCCAGCTCAGCGCCCGCTCGGTGAGGCCGAACGCGGGCCGGTCCCACGCCACGGTGCGGATCCGGTCGGCCAGGCTCGCCTGCAGGGGGGCGAAGCTCTCGAGGTTCGATCCGAAGCCGTGGAGGAACGCCGCCCCCGGAGCCGCGGCGTCGGCCGGACCGAGGATGCGGGCGTGCAGCGTCAGCGCGCCGGCGTCGATCCACTCGGCGTCCGCCGCGGCCAGCTCGGCCGCGGGGCGCGTTCCCTCGAGCGGCGGTACGGGCCACACGAGAGGGAGCGCCAGGATCGCGGCGGCCAGCGAGCCGAGAACGATGAGCGTGAAGCGGATGCGGAACGGCATGGAGCCATTGGACCACGGGCCGCGAGGTGCTAGCGTGGCGCGCATGCGACCTGTCGCGACCTTCTCGATCGTCGCCCGCGATCCCGACAGCGGGGACCTGGGCGTCGCCACCGCCAGCAAGTTCCTCGCCGTCGGCGCCGTCGTTCCGCACGCGGTGGCCGGCGTCGCGGCCATCGCCACGCAGTCGTACGCGAACACCTCGTACGGCCCGCGGGCCGTGGCCGCGCTTCGCGCCGGCGTCCCCCTGGAGCTGGTCCATCGAGCGTTCGCCCAGAGCGACGACCGGCACGCCACGCGTCAGTACGGCATGGTCGACGCCGGCGGCGCCTCGGTGACCTTCACGGGCGACGACTGCCACCCTTGGGCGGGCGGGCGCAGCGGCGACGGCTGGGCGGCGCAAGGCAACCTGCTGACCGGCCCCGAGGTCGTCGACGAGCTCGTGCGCGCCTACCTGTCGGCGTCCGGGGCGCTCCCCGAGCGGCTCGTCGCGGCGCTCCTCGCCGGGGACGCGGCGGGCGGCGACGCCCGCGGCCGTCAGGCGGCGGCGTTGCTCGTGGTGCGCGAAGGGGCCGGCTACGGAGGGCACGACGACCGCCTCGTCGACCTCCGGGTCGACGACCACGAAGGTCCGGTGCCGCGTCTGGCCGAGCTTCTCCGCATGCACCGGCTCTACTTCGCCCCGCCCGAGGAGGAGGACCTGCTGCCGATCGAGGGAGAGGTCGAGGCGCGGGCGCTGGCCGCGCTGATCCGCGCGGGCAGGCTTCCCGAGGGGCACGCGCGCTGGGACGACGCGGCGGACGCTGCGCTTCGGGCGTGGGCGGGCCGCGACAACCTCGAGGAGCGGTTGGTGAGCGGCCGCCGGATCGACCGTCAGGTGCTCGAGCGCCTCGCGCCCGACGCGGGCTGAGTCCGGCTCAGCGCCCCTCGAACTCGGGGTCGCGCTTTTCCAGGAACGAGCGGACCCCTTCGGCGCGATCCTCGGTCGTGACGACGAGACCGAACAGGTCGGCCTCGACCTCGAGGCCCTGCGGCAGGGTTCCGTCCATGCCGCGCACGACGGCCTCCTTCGCCAGCCCCAGCGCGACCGGCGCGCTGCGCAGCATGCCGCGCGCCAGCTCGGCGGCCGCCGCGACCGGATCGTCGGCCAGGCGGGAGACCAGCCCGAGGCTCAGCGCCTCCTCGGCGGGGACCAGGCGACCGGTCAGGATCAGGTCCAGCGCCCGCGCCTCGCCGATCAGGCGCGGAAGCCGCTGCGTGCCGCCGTAGCCGGGAATCAGTCCCCGGGTGGTCTCGGGCAGGCCCAGCCGCGTTCCCGGCGCCGCCACCCGAAGGTCGCACGCCAGCGCCAGCTCCAGTCCGCCGCCGACCGCGAAGCCGTGGATCGCGGCGACCGTCGGAATGGGCAGCGCCGCCAGCGAGCTCATCACGTCCTGACCGGCCAGCGCGGCCTCGCGTCCCGAGAACGCGTCGTCCAGCTCGGCGAAGCCGGCGAGATCCGCGCCTGCGCAGAAGCCGCGACCGGTCCCGGACACGACCAGCGCCCGCACGCCGACGTCCGCCTCCACGAGGTCGATCGCGAGGCCCAGCTCCAGGAGCATCTCGCCGCTCAGGGCGTTCAGGGCGTCCTCGCGGTCCAGCGTGAGGAACGCCACCCCCTCGTCCGTCTCGAGGCGCAGGTGCTCGAACACGCTTTCGCCTGCCGGCTCGCCCGCGTCGCCTCGGTCGCTCGGATCGTCGCTCATGCTTCCCCTCCGTAGTCGTGGAACCCTCGGCCCGTCTTGCGTCCGAGCCGACCCGCGCGCACCATGCGCCTCAGCAACGGCGCCGGCCGGTAGCGCGGATCTCCGAACTCGTCGTGCAGGCTCTCCATCACGGCCAGCACCACGTCCAGACCGATCAGGTCGGCCAGCGCGAGGGGGCCCATCGGCATGTTCGCGCCGAGGCGCATCGCCGTGTCGATCGAGGTCGCGTCGGCCGCGCCCTCGTCGGCGAGCTGCGCCGCCTCGTTCAGGTACGGGATCAGCAGCCGATTCACCAGGAATCCGGGCCGGTCCTCGCAACGCACCGGCGTCTTCCCGAGGCCTTCGGCGAAACGCTCGGCCTCGCGCACGGTGGCCTCGGGCGTCGTCTCGCCTCGGACCACCTCGACGAGCGGGAGCGCCGTGACGGGGTTGAAGAAGTGCAGACCGCAGAAGCGGTCCGGACGACCGGACGCGCTCGCGAGCGCGGTGACCGACAGGCTCGACGTGTTCGTGCAGAGCAGCGCCGTCGCGGGCGCCGCCGCGCCCACGGCGGCCCACAGCCGCGCCTTGAGATCGGGGTCCTCGACGACCGCCTCGATCACCACGTCGGCGTCGGATACGGCGTCCTGGACGGCGCCCGAGCCGACGGTGAGCCGACCGAGCAGCGTCTCCGGCTCGCGGCCGCCCAGGCGGTCCTTGGCAGCGGCGCGCGCGACGCTGCCTTCCAGGACGGAGCGCGCCGCGACGGCCGCCTCGTCGCGCGCGTCGTGGAGCGACACGCGGTGGTCGGCCGCGAGGCAGACGTGGGCGATTCCGGCGCCCATCGTGCCGGCGCCGACGACGGCCACGTTCACAGGTCGGCCTCGTCCAGCGCGACGAACGCGTCGAGCGCGGCGCGCACCATGCGTTCGACGCCCGAGCGGAGCACCTCCGGCTCGACGAACGACGGATCGCCGATCCGGTTGCTGGCGACCAGCATGCAGCCGGTCCGCACGTCCCGCAGCCGTCCCAGCACGAACAACGCGGCCGCTTCCATCTCGACCGCCAGCACGCCCTGGGCGGCCATCGCGGGCACGTCCTCGGGCGCGGTCGCGTAGAACGCGTCCTCGGTCCGGATCAGGCCCACGTGCGCCCCGCCGTGCGCGGTGGCGGCGTCCACCAGCGCGCGGGTCGTCTCGAACGAGGGCGCCGGAGCGTACGGCGCCCCGGCCAGGTACTGGCGGGTCGTGCCGTCGTTCGGGACGGACGCGTCGGCGACGATGAGATCGCCCGGCACGACGCGGTCCGCGACGACGCCCGCGGTGCCGACCCGGACCAGCGTGTGGGCGCCGAGACGGATCAGCTCCTCGACCACGATGGCCAGGCTGGGGCAGCCCATCCCGGTGGTCTGGACGCTGACGGGGACGCCGCGGTAGCTCCCGGTGTAGCCCAGCAGGCCACGATTGTCGGTCGTCAGCTCGGCGTCGTCCAGGAAGGTCCGGGCGATGAACGTGGCGCGACCCGGATCTCCGGGCAGCAGGACGTAGGGCGCCAGGCGCTCCGGTGCGGTGTGAACGTGGAGTTGCATCCGCCGCAGCGTAGCAGACCGGCGGCCGCCCCCGGCGAGCCGCCGACCCCGTGCTAGACTGGCCTTCCTATGGACGAGCTGGAACGGCACCTGCACGACTGCCTGGCCCGGGCGGACGGACGCGTCGCCGCGGTGGTGGGCCGCGACGGACTGCTGATCGAGTCGGTCGTGGCCGGCTCGGACGTGGCCACGGCCTCGGACGCCGTCCGCGACCTGCCGCTCGTGGGCGCCGAGGCGGCGGAGCTGCTCACCGCCGCGGATCGCCTCTCGACCGAGGCGTTGGGCGCCGCCGGGGTCGAGGAGACCTGGCTCCGCTCGGCCGACGCCGCCGTGCTGATCCGGCGCCTTCAGGACCGTTCGTTCGTGCTGCTCGTCGTCGCGGGCGACAGCGATCCGGCGGTCGCCAGGGACGCCGTGCACGCCGTCGTTCCGGGCGTCGAGGCGGCGCTCGCGTGACGCTTCGCGAACGGCTCCAGGAGCTCCTCGCCACGCGAGGGGTCCGCAGCGTCGCGATCGCGAGTCTCGACGGGTTCGTGGTCGAGACGGTCGGCAGCGGCGCCTCGGACGCGGACGAGATCGCGAGCCTGATCGCGGGGAGCCTCGCGTCGAGTCGCGCCCTCGCCGAGCTGTTCGGCGACGGCGAGCTGCGCCAGGCGACGATCGAGTTCGAGCGGGGCCCGGTCGTGCTGGCGCCGCTCGCCGCGCCGGCCGCGAACCACGTGGCCGTGATGGTGCTCGACGATCTCGCCGACCTCGGCCGCGCGCGGCTGGCGCTCAGGCGGACGGTGGCCGACCTGGCCGAGGCGACCGCCGCATGAGCGACGACCAGCGCGCCGACGGCAAGGCCCGTCCCCGCGTCGAGCTGAACCTCGACGCCGAGACCGCCCGGGGTCGCTACGCGAACGCGACCGTGGTCACGCACGGCCGACACGAGGTGGTCCTCGACTTCGTCGCCGCGCTCCCGCACCACAAGCCTCAGGTGGTGTCGCGCGTGGTGTTGCCGCGCGCGCAGGCCGATGCGCTCGCACGGACCCTGCGGCGGACGCTGGACGCCTCGGCGTCGTCGGGCACCGGCGTGGCGCCCGGCTCGCGCAGCGACGAAGATCCGAACTGAGCGCCGGATCGACGGATGGCGCGAGGTCGGTAGGGGGGGCGACCCGGCCGCGAGGCTCCTCAGGGTTCTAATGCCGCCATGCCGCCGGAACCGGTCACGGTCTACTTCGACTACCTCTGCCCCTACGCCTGGCGTGCGTCGGCGTTGACCGCGTCGGTGGCGGGTCCGCTGGGGCTGCGGTTCGAATGGGTCCACTTCAGCCTGTACCAGGCGAACCACCCGAGCGGCGACGGCTGGCAGCTGTGGAACGAGCGCCTCGGCGACCACGACGACACGGGAACGATGGGTCTGCTGCCGTTCCTCGCCTCGACCGCCGCGCGCAGACAGGGACGTGCGTCGCACGACGCGTTCCGGACGGCGCTGCTGCACGCGCGGCACGTCGATCACCGGCCGTTCCACCTCTCGACGATGATGGAGGCGGCCGAGGAGGCGCGCCTGCACCTCGCCTGCTTCGAGCGCGACCTGGCCGATCCCGAGGCGCGGACGACGCTCGCGCGGGAGCATCACCGCGGCGTCGCGGCGCGGGTGTTCGGCACGCCCACCTTCCGCTTCCCCTCCGGCGACACCGCGTACGTCCGTCTGCGCGAGGTGCCCTCGGACCGGGACGACGCGGTCGCGCTGTTCGAGCGCGTCCGCGGCATGCTGGCGGACTACCCCTACCTGGAGACGCTCAAGCGTCCTCGCCACGGCGGCAACTGATCCCGGCGACGGTGGCGCGCCGCTCGGCTCCTTCGGTCGATGCGGGACCGACCTCGCGCCGAGACGATAGACTGGCGACGTGCCCACATCCCTTCGCGTTGGCCACGGCTCGGACGCGGGACGCGTCCGGCCGCTGAACGAGGACTACCACCGCGTCTGGCGCTTCCCGCGCGCGGTCGGGGCCGAGCTGACGGTGATCGCGGTCGCGGACGGGATGGGCGGCGCCGCGGCCGGCGAGGTGGCCAGCAAGATCGCGATCGAGGCGCTCGACGAGACGATCCGCCGCTACGTCGACGAGCGGGCGCAGGGGCGGGACGTGGTCGGGCTGGAGTCGCTGCTGGAGAAGGCGATCCGCCTCGCGAACCGTCGCGTCCACACCGCGGCGCTCAGCCGGCAGGGATCGCGCGGGATGGGGACGACGCTGACCTGCATCGCGCTCGAGGACGGCGCCGGCTACGTGGGGCACGTCGGCGACTCGCGCGCCTGGCTGGTCCGCGAGCCGCGCATCTACCAGCTCACGAAGGACCACAGCTGGGTCGAGGAGCAGGTCGAGAAAGGCGTTCTCAGCGAGGAGGAGGCGCGCGGGCACGAGCTACGCAACCTGATCACCCGGGCGCTCGGGACGCGGCCGCAGCTGGCCCCCGACACGGCCCGTCTGGACGTGCGGCCGGGCGACGTTCTGGCGATCGCGACCGACGGCCTCCACGGCCTGGTCGAGACGGACGAGATCTTGGGCGAGATCCGGCGCAGTCCGGATCCTCAGACCGCGGTCGACTCGCTCATCGCGCTGGCGAACGAGCGGGGCGGCTCCGACAACGTCACCGTCGTGATCGTGGAGGTCGCATGACGCCCGTCCTGCTCGTCGCCATCGCTGCCGTCGTCGCTCTCGCCCTCTGGCGCGCCCCGATCTGGCTCCACGCGTCGCTGCTGGCCGCCGTCGCGGTGCTGGTCGGCGGCGCGATGTCGCTGAGCGGACTGGAGCGCGGTGCGGCGCCGCTGGTGGCGATGGGGCTCGCGCTGGGCCTGCTGGTCCCGACCGGAGCGCACCTCGGCCGCCACGTCCGGGTGGCGCCGCGCAAGGGCAGGACGGGACGGCCGGCCCCGGCCTCGAGCGCGTCGGACGACGCCGGATTCGACGGGATCGACGTGCCCGGCTTCGACATCCTCGAGAAGGTCGGCTCGGGCGGCATGGCCAGCGTGTTCCGCGCGCGCCGCCGCTCGGACGGCCAGACCGTCGCGCTCAAGGTGCCGATGGAGCAGTACGTCGCCGACGCCAAGTTCATTCGGCGCTTCCACCGCGAGGCGGAGGTCGCGCAACGGCTGGACCACCCGAACATCGTCCGGACCTACGAGCACGGCGCCCAAGGCGTGCAGCACTACATGGCGATGGAGTTCGTGGACGGCCGCAGCCTCGAGACGCTGATCGAGAAGGGCGAGCTGGACCTGCCGCTCGCGGTCGACGTGTTCAAGCGCGTCGTCGGCGCGCTGCAGAACATCCACTCGGCCGGCATCATCCACCGCGACATCAAGCCGGGAAACATCATGATCGTCAAGGGCGGCCTGCGGGAGGGGCGGCCCCGCGTCGCGCCGGAGGCGGTGAAGCTGATGGACTTCGGCATCGCCGGCGGCAAGGTCATGTCGCGCCTGACGATGACGGGGGCGCGCGTCGGGACGCCGGTGTACATGTCGCCCGAGCAGGCGCGCGGCCTCAAGATCGACCACCGAAGCGACATCTACAGCATGGGGCTCGTGCTGTACGAGATGCTGACCGGCCAGACGGCGTTCAAGGGCGGCTACGAGGCGATCGTCCACCAGCAGATCTTCCAGACGCCCGCTCCGCCCCGGCAGCTGGACGTCACGATCCCGCGCGCCCTCGATGCGCTGGTGATGCGCATGATCGCGAAGGATGCCGAGGAGCGCCCCGACCTTCGGGAGGTCCTGGCCGTGCTCGAGGACGAGGACGACTGGCACGCCGTCGACGTCGACCTTCCGACCCGCCTGGTGCTCGCCGTGTCGGCCCGCCAGGGGGTGCTCCGGATCCTCGATCCCGAAGGCACGCTGTACGCCAGCATCGGCCAGGTCGGCGTCGGCGTCGGCTCGTTCCCCGCCGCCCCGCTGGCGGTCGCGACGGACGACGCCGGGCACCTGTACGCCGCCGTGTTCGAGTACCGGGTCGGCGAGGACGACGATCACCGCATGATCCACAAGCTCACCGTCGACGGCCACGAGGTGGCCCGCTTCGGTCGCTACGGGATGGAGGACGGCCAGATCCTCTACCCGGTCGCGATCGCGGTCGGCCGCGCGGACGGCGACGTGTACGTGCTCGACGGGGAGTCGCTGCGGGTGCAGCGGTTCACGCAGGACGGCCAGCCCCGCAGCGCGTTCGGGGGCCGTGGCACGGGCCAGGGGCTGTTCGACGACCCGCGCGCGATCTCGGTCGGTCCCGACGGCAAGGTGTACGTGCTCGACCACGGAAACCGGCAGGTGCAGCGCTTCACGCCGGACGGGACGTACGAGACGCGCTGGGCGTTCCGGATGGGGCAGGGCCAGGACGGCATGCGCGAGCTCGACGGCGTCGCGGTCGACGTCGACGGGACGCTCTACATCAGCGACGCGACCGCGGGGCGGATCCGGACGGTCACGCCGGCGGGACGCGTGGGGCGCAGCTACGTGATCGAGCCCAAGCAGGGCGAGTCCACCGACGGGCTGCTCGACCTGGGCGTGGACGCCTCGGGCAGGCTCTACGCCGCACGCCGGGGCGGGCACTACGTCAGGCGCTTCGCGCCGGACGGCAAGCTCGAGGCGACCCTCGAGACGTACGCGCCGCTGGTGCAGATGGTCGTCGACGTGCGGCCGGGCGCCGCCGCCGCCGACTGAGGCGTCAGCGGCGGCCGAGGCGTTCGGGCGGGACCCCGGTCAGAGCCCGGGCAGCAGCCGGACGACGCTCTGGAAGAGCGTCAGGAACACGCTCTGCAGGAAACTGATCACGCCGGTGTAGCTCAGCACCAGGAAGACCACCAGGAAGCCCATGATGCCGAACTGGCGGATCTGCTGGATGAACGAGCGGACCGAGCGGTTGCCCCACGCCAGCATCGCCATCGCGCCGTCGAGCGGGAAGACGGGGAAGAGGTTGATCACCGCGTGCAGCACGGCGAACGAGGCGGCGACCAGGAACGAGCGGTACAGCTCGGGCGAGCCCGAGGCCAGGAAGATCGAGCCGATCAGGACGCACGCGAAGCCCACGATCAGGTACGCGAGCGGGCCCGCGTACCAGGCCAGCGCCTCGCGGCGGCCACGGCCACGGTAGTTGCGGCTCTCGATCGGGACCATGCGCGGCCAGCCGAACCCGAGCAGGAACAGCAGCACGATGCCGATCGGCTCGAGCTGCTGCTGCGGCTCGAACTGGCCGAAGCCCGCCAGCCTGGGGCGCGTGTCACCCAGCCGGGCGGCGATCCAGGTCTGGAACACGTTGTGGAACATCAGCGCGAACACCATCACGATGGCGCTGACCACCAGCGTGGTGGGGTCGTTCAAGTAGCGCAGGATCACGTCGGGTCGTTCCGCCTTTCGTCAGGGCCGTGGGCACGGTCGACCAAGCGGCGTGCGAGGGCGAGCTCGTCGTCGAACCCGTCGACGCGCCCTTGCCGTCGTGCCCGTGCTACCTCGTCGAGGATCCGGCCCACCTCGGGACCGGGAGTCAGCCCCAAGTCTAGCAGGTCCCGTCCGCGCAGCCTGCGCCGCCCCGCCAGGCTCTCGAACGCCCGGACGCGCTCGCGGTGAGGCTGGCCGTGCGCCTCCAGGACGGCGCGCCCTTCGCGGTCGAGGGCGCCCAGCGTCTCGTCCGTCGGCTCCGCGCCGGCGAGAAGCGCACGGATGCGGGTCACCTGCGCCGACCGGCGCGTGGGCAGGTGGAACCGCTCGACGACGGCGTCGGCCTCTTCGCTCGGGAGGGGCGCCATCATCGCCAGCAGGTACGCGGCGGGGGGGACCGGACGAGCCGCGTCTCTCAGCGCGTCGAGCTCGGCGAGCACCTCGCGGGGATACGCGAGGCCGTAGATCGCGCGCAGCGCGCCGAGCTCGTCGAGCACCGCCAAGGCCCGCGACGGGACCGGCTCTCGCAGCGTCGCCTCGAGCTCGGAGCGCAGCCGCTCGGCGCTGATCGCGTCGGCCCGGCCCTCGTCCAGCGCCCGCCGCGCCTGACCGCCGGTCTCCTCGTCGAACGCGAATCCCAGGCGGCCCGCCAGTCGCGCGCCCCGCACGATCCGTGTCGCGTCCTCGGTGAACGACAGCGGATGGAGCGTCCGCAGCACGCCGCGGCGCAGGTCCGCGAGCCCGCCGAACGGATCGAGCAGTCGCGGGGCTCCCGGCGCCAGCCGCAACGCCATCGCGTTGACGGTGAAATCGCGTCGCGCCAGATCTCGGCGGACGTCGCTGTGGACGACCTCGGGGAGCGCTCCCGGCTCGGCGTAGCGCTCCTCGCGCGCCGTCGCCACGTCCACCCCCAGCCCTCCGGGCAGCCGGACCGACGCCGTGCCGAACGCGTCGTGGCGGGCGCGGTGTCGGCCGGTCTCGGCGGCCAGGGCGTCGATCAACGGGGCCGCGCGTCCACCTTCGACCGCCAGGTCCAGGTCGGTCAGGGAGGCGCCCAGCAGCGCGTCGCGAACCGAGCCGCCCACCAGGTACAGCCGCGCGCCCTCCGGTAGGGCCTGTTTCAGGACCTTCAGGGCCGAGGCCGCCTGGGCCTCGACCCGCGCCACGATCCGACCGGCCGGGTCGTCCTCGCCGGCGTACGGACCGTGGCGGGCGGCGAGCAGATCGCTCCGCGTCACGATGCCCACCAGCCGACCGTCGTCGACGATCGGAAGCCGGCCGACGCCGTGCTCGGCGACCATCGACTCCAGCCGCTCCAGCGTCGCGTCGGGAGCGGCCGTCACGGCCGGGGCGCCCATGAACCCGGCGACGCGCGACCGGCCCAGGCCGTGCTGCAGCGCCCGCTCCAGATCGCGGCGCGACACCACGCCGACGACCTCGCCCTGGCCGGCCGCCGCATCGACGCTCGAGGCGGAGGCGACGACCGGCAGGCCGTTGTGTCCGTAGCGGAGCAGCAGGCGGCTGGCCTCGTGCACGGTCGCGTCGGGGGAGACGCTCCTCACCGGCGTGCTCATCAGATCGCGAGCCCGGAGCGGCGGCCGGGCGTGCCGCGCCAAGGCGTCCAGCGCCGCCCGCGTGGCCTCCTCGATCCCGGCCCGCGTCCGTGCGAACGCCGCGCCGGGATGGCCGCCGCCGCCCGCCGACTCGCGCAGCGCCGCGCCCACGTCGAAGGCGTCGCCGGCCGACCGCGCGAAGATCAGGGTGCGCTCGCCCATGCGGACCGACAGCAGCGCGGCGTCGGCCCGTTGCAGCTCGAGCAGCTCGTTCGCGAGGGCCGAGACGTCCGCGAGGTAGCGCGGCCACTCGAACGCCGAGACGGCGACCGGTCGTCCGGCCACCTCCTCGAGGCGCGCCTCGCCCAGCATGCGGGTCCGGAACGCCTGATGCTCCTCGCCGTGGGTGCCCCGCGCGAACCGCCGGACGAGGTCCAGCGTGCCGCCGCGGCGAAGCAGCCACGACGCGGCATCGTGGTCCTCGGGCGTGGTGAGGTCGTACGAGAAGCCTCCCGTGTCCTCGTGCAGGCCCAGCAGCGCCAGGCTCGCCAGCTCGGGCGGCAGCGGATCGTCACGCCTGCGGAGCTCGCGCACCAGCAGCGTCACCGTCGCCCCCACACGGTCGACGAGGCCCCGTCCGGTAGGGAGGGCGCTGGCCTCGGGGGGAGCGGGATGGTGGTCGTACACGACGAGGGGAACGTCGTCCACGTGATCCGCGAACGGTCCCAGACGCGTCCGGTCCGCGGTGTCGACGACGATCAGCTCGCTGATCGTCCGTTTCGCGGCTTCATGGGCGTCCATCGGATCGAGCCGGTCCCAGTAGAGGCCCAGGCAGGCGCGGACCTCCTCGGGCAGCGCATCGGGGATGGCCACCCGGGCGTCCGGGTGGAGCCGCCGCGCCAGGGCCAGGCTGGCCAGCGCGTCGAAGTCCGGTTGTTCGTGCGTGACGACGATGCGCACGTTTCGAGCCTACCGCGCGAGCCTACCGCGCGAGCCTGCCGCGGTGCGGGCCCATCCGGCCCGCACGCTCAGGGCTGCGCGATCGGGTGCGCGGCCGGCAGGCGGCGCGCGAACGCGACCAGCAGCCGCACGACCGCCTCGACGTCCTCGGGCGCGACCATCTCGTTGGGCGAGTGCATGTAGCGGTTCGGCACCGACACCACGGCCGAGGGGATCCCGGCACGCGCCCGAGCGAGCTGGTCGGCGTCCGTCGCCGTGCGGGACGGCGAGGTACCGATGGTGACCGCGATCCCCTCCTCGTCCGCCGTGGCGCGCAACGCCTCGAGCACGCCGCGGTGCACGTAGGAGCCGACGGCCAGCTCCGGCCCCGAGCCCAGCGCGTGCTCGCCCTCCTTGCGGGCGTCGACGCCGGGCACGTCGGTGGCGTGCGTCACGTCGATCGCGATCGCCACGTCGGGCTCCAGGCCGTACGCCGCCGCTGCCGCGCCGACCCCGCCGATCTCCTCCTGCACCGTGGCGCTGGCGATCACCTCGCACTCCGCATCGCGCGAGCGGCGTGCGACCTCGAGCGCCACGTACGCCCCGATCCGATCGTCGAGCGCCTTGCTGGCGATCCGGCCGTTCCGGAGCTCCACGAGCGGCTGCTCGACGACCGCGACGTCGCCCGGTCGGATCGCCGCCGAGGCGTCGTCCCGGTCGGTCGCGCCGACGTCGATCCACAGGTCCTCGATCCGCGACACCTTCCGCCGATCCTCGGACGACATCAGGTGGATCGGCTTCTTGCCGATCAGCCCGACGACGTCGCCGCCCTGTCCGACCACGCGGACACGCTGGCCGACGAGCTGTTGAGCGTCCCAGCCGCCGACCGCCTTGAACCAGGCGAACCCTTTCTCGTCGACGTGGGTGACGATCAGACCGATCTCGTCGATGTGGCCCGAGAGCAGCAGGCGCGGCCGGCGGCCTTCGCCCGCGATGGCGAAGACGCTGCCGTAGGCGTCCTGCCGGGTCGCCAGCCCCAGCTCGGTGGCCCGATCACGGAACACCGCGGCCGGGCGCGACTCGAAGCTGCTGGGACCGGGGGCGGACAGAAGCGCTTTGAGAAAGTCGAGGTCGAGATCCATGCCGGTCAGGCTACCGGTTCGCTGGGCGGGGCGCGCCGTCTCAGGCGGGGGAGAGGTCGCGCAGGGAGGGCGTGCGTGGCTCGACGAGCTGACGAAGGAGCGGACCCTCCTCGAGCCCCAGCGCGCGCGCCGGCGCGTTCAGGTGCGCGATCCGGCCCTGCTCCAGGACGTCCTCGGCGTCTCCGAGTCGGGCGCTGTCGTGCGCGACCGCGACCGCCGGCACGTGCACGTCCGCCAGCCGGGCCAGGCCCGCCGTGCCCGCGCCGTCCTTGCCCACCCCCGCGTCGTGCAGCACCGCCAGCGACGGCGGGTACCGCAACAGCGCGCGGGCCGTGCGGAGGGTGGCCGGGTCGCCGCACACGACGATCCGGCCCGCATGCTGGGGCGCCAGCTCCTCGGCGGCGTCCAGCAGCACGACGCGTCCCGCCGCCAGGGTGCGGGTGCGAGCGCCCGTCACGCGGCGTCGCCGCGGCGCAGCATCCAGACGCCCCCGACGATCAGCGCCAGCGGTAGGAGCCAGCCGAGGAGGCCTTGCATCGCGCCGCCGAAGATCAACAGCTCGAAGAACGCGCCGAACGCCGCGAACAGGGCCAGGCCCAGGACCGTGAGGCGGACCCCCTCGCGCTGTCCCTGGGGATTCTCCTCGATGCTGGCTTGCAGGAACGAGCCCACCCCGACCGACGCCAGCACCAGTCCCCAGGCGTAGCTCCAGGTGTGGAACGTGCCGGTGGCCTGTTGCACGAGCAGGATCAGGCCGACGGCCGAGACGATGCTGCCGGGCACGGCCAGGCCGGCGTTGCGCCGAGGACCCGCCAGCGCGACGGCCAGCATGGCGGCGCCGGGGACGATGACGAACAGCGGCCATGCGGTGCCGCCGCCCACCCGGGCGACGAAGAACACCAGACCGACGACGATGAGCAGCAGACCGATGCGGCGTGGCGATTCCATCGCGACCTCCGCCCCGAGTGTAGCCGCCCGGCCCGTCGGGACGCGAAGACTCAGGCGTCGGTGGGGGCGGCCGCCCTTCGCGCCACGTCCGCGATCGCCACCTCGGCGTGCACCAGTCCGTTCTCGATGAACACGTCGCTCGTCCGTCGTCCGAAGCCGGCGGACCCGACGCAGTACAGGCCGGGCACGGAGGTCTGGAAGCGGTCGTCGAGCTCCGCGGCCAACGTGGCGTCGTCCGTGACCGCGCCGACCTGCTCCAGCAGCTCGCGCGAGGCGTGGTAGCCGGTCAGCAGGAAGACGCGGTCGGCCGGGATCGTGACGCGCCGCCCGTCCCTCGTCGCGATCACGGCGTCGTCCGTGATCTCTTGGATCTCGCTGCGGAAGTGCGCGACGATCGATCCCTCCTTCACCCGGTTCTCGAGGTTGGGGCGGATCCAGTACTTGAGGCTGTGGCGGAAGTCGTCGCCGCGGTGCACCATCGTGACCCGCGCTCCGGCACGGTACAGGTCCAGCGCCGCGTCGGCGGCGCTGCTGCCCGCCCCCACGATCACGACCTCCCGGCCGTAGTACGGGTGCGCCTCGTCGTAGTAGTGCGAGACGTGCGCGAGGTCCTCGCCGGGCACGCCAAGCCGGTTGGGATGATCGAAGTAGCCCGTGGCCAGCACGACGAAGCGGCTCCTGAGCGTACGGGGCTCGCCGTCCCGCTGCACCGCCGTCACCTCGAACCCGTCCGCATCGCGCCGCAACGCGGTCACCTCGGTGTACGGCCGGACCTCGAGCGCCTCGGCGTGAGCGACCTTCCGGTAGTAGTCCAGCGCCTCCTTGCGGGTCGGCTTGTCGGTCGCGGTGACCAGCGGATGGCCACCGATCTCGAGACGCTCGCTGGTGGTGAAGAACGTCATGTACGTCGGGTAGCGGTAGATGGCGTCGACCAGGGCGCCCTTCTCCAGGACGCGGTAGCGCAGGCCGGCGCGCCCCGCTCGGATGGCGGCCTCGAGCCCGATCGGGCCGGCGCCGATGATGATGAGGTCCAGCATGACGGGAAGGCTAGCAGCACGGCGTCGGCGCGTCCGGACCGTCGCTTACACGCGCCCGGTCCGCGCCGCCCCGCCGTCGGTCCCTGCGCTGGGGCAGTCGGGCGCCAGCAGGCAGGCGTCGCACGCCGGCGAGCGCGCATGGCAGACGCGACGCCCGTGCAGGATCAGGGCGTGGTGGAGGAAGATCCAGCGGTCGACGGGGAACAGCGCCTCCAGATCGCGCTCGACCTTGTCCGGAGCCTGGTGTCGGCTCAGCCGCAAGCGCCGCGCCAGCCGCCCGACGTGCGTGTCGACGGCGATGCCCGGTCTGCCGAACGCGTTCGAGGCGACCACGTTCGCGGTCTTGCGTCCGACGCCCGGCAGCGCCAGGAGCGCGTCGAACGACTCGGGCACCTCGCCGCCGTGACGCTCGACCAGCAGGCCCGCCATCCGGACCAGGTTCTTCGCCTTCGTCCGGTACAGGCCGATCGTCCTCACGTACGGCTCGACCTCCTCCGGCGTGGCGGCGGCCAGCGCCTCCGCCGTGGGGTAGGCGTCGAACAGCGCCGGCGTGGCCGCGTTGACGCTGACGTCGGTCGCCTGGGCCGAGAGGATGGTCGCGACCAGCAGCTCGTACGGGGAGCGGAACGAGAGCTCGCTCGCGGCGTCCGGATACGCCCGCTCGAGGGCGTCCAGAATCCGTGCGGCGCGCTCCAGGCGGTCGCTCTTGCGCTCGCGAGGCATGGCGGGGAGGCTACCACCCGTCGGTTCCAGACGTGAGCGAATCCGCGGCGAGGCGTGCGCCGCGGCGGATATGGTGGGCGGAAGGCCCGCGCGACGACCCGCAGCCCGACCCGTGCGCCGGTCGTGGAACCGCGCAGGAGGAGGCACGATGCCCGTATTCGAGTACAAGGCCAGGGACCGCGGCGGCAAGATGATCGCGGCCACGATGGAGGCGGCCTCCCAGCGCGACGTGGCGGCCGCGCTGCGCGAAAAGGGCTACTTCGTCAGCGAGATCAAGACGCCCAAACGCGGCCTGAACGCCGACATCAAGCTGCCCGCCTGGCTCGACCCCACCAGCCGGCCCGGTCTTCGCGACGTCACGATCTTCAGCCGGCAGTTCGCGACCGTGATCAACGCCGGGCTTCCCGTGGTGCAGTCGCTCGCCATCCTGCAGCGTCAGACGGACAAGGAAGGGCTCAAGAACGCGCTGAAGAAGATCCGCGAGGACGTCGAGACGGGTCTTCCGCTCTCGGACGCGATGGCGAAGTTCCCCGGCATCTTCAACAAGCTCTACATCTACCTGGTGAAGGCCGGCGAGGTGTCCGGCAACCTCGACGGCATCCTCGAGCGCGTCGCGGCGTACATGGAGAAGCAGGCGGAGCTGCGGGGCAAGATCCGCACCGCGCTCACCTACCCGACGGTGGTCCTGGTGATCGCCCTGGCCGTGACGTTCTTCCTGCTGACCGGCATCGTGCCGCAGTTCGCGACGATCCTCGATCAGCTCGGCGGCGACCTGCCGGTCATCACCCGCATCCTGGTCGGGATCAGCGACTTCCTGCTCAACTTCTGGTGGCTGCTCGCGATCGTGATCGTGGGGGTGATCGTAGGGCTACGGCTCTGGTACCGAACCGACAACGGCCGGCACGCCCTGGACCGGCTGGCGTTGCGCACGCCGGTGTTCGGCGTGCTGATCCAGAAGACGGCGATCGCGAACTTCTCGAACACGTTCGGCCTGCTGCTCCGCAGCGGGGTGAACATCCTCGAGTCGCTCGAGATCACCAAGGGCGCGGCACGCAACGCCATCGTCGAGGACATCCTGGACGAGACGAAGGAGGCGGTGCAGCGCGGCGAGCAGATCAGCGCCACGCTGATGCGCTACCCGCTGGTGTTCCCGCCGCTGGTGTCGTCCATGACGGCGATCGGCGAGGAGACCGGCGCGGTGGACACGATGATGCAGAAGATCGCGTCGTTCTACGAGCGCGAGGTCGACGAGGCGGTCGGGAGCCTGACCGCCGCGCTGGAGCCCGCGCTGATCGTGTTCCTCGGAACGGTCGTCGGGTTCATCGTCGCCGGCATGTTCCTGCCGATGTTCTCGATCATCGGACAGCTGTCGGGGTAGCCGCGGACGCTCGGCACGACCGGGACGCTACGGGCGTTCGCCGACGACCGCGGCGGGCGCCCGTTCTCCGTGGACGTACCGACCCCGCCGGGTAGCATCCGGCATGGACACCGTCCTGCTCGTCGGCAGCGCGCTCTCGGTGGCGGCGATCCTCAGCACCAGGGTCGCACAGCGCTTCGGGGTCCCGACGTTGGTGGTGTTCGTCGCTATCGGAATGCTGGCGGGCAGCTCGGGGCCCGGCGGGGTCGCCTTCGACGACTACGGCCTGGCGCTGAACGTGGGCCTGTTCGCGCTCGCCGTCATCCTGTTGAGCGGTGGACTCGACACGAAGGCGTCGGCGTTTCGCGAGGCGCTGCTTCCTGCGTCGCTGCTGGCGACGGTCGGTGTGCTCGTGAAGATGCTGCTCATCGCGGCGCTGGCGCGCTTCTTCACGCCGTTCTCGTGGCTCGAGGCGATGCTGCTCGGCGCGGTCCTCGCGCCGACGGATGCGGCAGCGGTGTTCAGCGTGCTGAAGGGACGTGGGCTTCCGCGCCGCTTACGGAGCCTGCTCGAGGTCGAGTCCGGCACGAACGATCCGGTCAGCGTCTACCTCACGGTGACGATCGCCGCCGCCTTGTCCGGTGGCGCCGTCGGCGTAGGCGACGCCGTGATCGGCGTCGTCGCGCAGCTCGCGTTGGGCGGAGCGATCGGATGGCTGGGAGGGCGGGCGCTGAGCATGATCTCGAACGCGGTCGAGATCCCCGCCTTCGGTCTCTACCCGATCCTGGTGCTGGCGGGCGGCCTGCTGGTGTTCTCGGCGACGAACCTGCTGGGCGGCTCGGGCTTTTTGGCGATCTACGTGACCGGCTTGGTCCTCGGGAATCGTCCGTTGACCCAAGGGCACGCGATCCGACGGTTCATGGACGGCATCGCATGGGGGGCGCAGATCGCGATGTTCCTCGTGCTGGGGCTGCTGTCGTTCCCCGACCGACTGCTCGCCAGCATGCCGGTGGCGCTGACGGTCACGGCCGCCCTGACGCTCGTTGCACGGCCGGCCAGCCTCGCCGTCGTGCTCGTTCCGCTTGGGCGCTGGCTGCCGCGCTTCCGGTTCGACCTACGGGAGATCACCGTGCTGTCCTGGGCCGGGTTGAAGGGGGCGGTGCCGATCATCCTGGCGATCGTGCCGCTGCTGCAACGCGTCCCCAACGGCGAGCTTCTCTTCGACATCGTGTTCGTCGTCGTGATCGCCGGCACGGCCGTCCAGGGCTCGACCGTCGTCCCGCTCGCGCGGGTGCTCGGGCTGCTCGAACCGCCGACGCCCGAGCCGCCGCTCCGCTTGGAGCTCGGCGGAGCGGCGCCGCCGGGGAGCGGCGTGTTCGACGTGCTGCTCGTCAGCGGCGCGCCGGCGGTGGGCCGGACGATCGGCGAGCTCGAGCTGCCCGAAGCGATCGTCATCGCCGCGATCGCGCGCGGCAAGCGGATGATCTCGCCGCGGGGCGGGGTCCGCTTCGAGGCGGACGACCACGTCTACCTGATCACCACCGAAGCTGGCGAGGATCCGATCCCGGCCGCGTTCCGAGCGCGCCCGGCAGCTTCCGACGAACCGCCGTCGCGTGCCTCCCCGTCGGACGAGTCGGACGGGTAGCACGCCACCTCGCTGACCACCGACCGTGGGGACGGGGCGGACCTGGTCCCGACGCCAGGTGGTGGGCTTCAGGCCTCGACCGGGCGCACGGTTCGCGCGCCGACGCGGGCTGCGCCTAGTTGCGTGGCTGCGGCGTGCTCGGCGCGGTCAGGGAGGTCAACAGCTCGTCCTCGCGTTCCTCGCCGGCCTCGGTCGTCGGCTGGGCGGTGAGCGCCTCCCGGAACGCGGCGAGGACCTCGGGCCGGGACGCGATGCGCCAGTCGGCCTCTTTGTCTTCGTCGAACCAGATCAACGCTTCGAGCCTTGGGAACGCGTCGCTGGCGGTGGCGAACATGTCGGTGATCCATGCGGACTTGTCGCCGCCGGCTTCGGCGCTGGCGATTTCGGCGAACCAGATG
>CAZHCI010000020.1:23319-27141 GCA_964530905.1 uncultured bacterium | reverse complement strand
CTGATCATCGGTGCCGGCATCGCCGGCCTGGCCGCGGCGGGGGCGCTCCGCGAGGCGGGGGCGCAGGTCCGCGTGCTCGAGAAGAGCCGGGGGCTGGGCGGGCGCGCAGCGACGCGTCGGCTGCACGGCGTACGGGTCGACCACGGCGCGCAGTTCTTCACCGTGCGCGACGAGCGGTTTCGACGCCGCGTCGACGCATGGCTCGCCTCGGGCGACGTGGACGTCTGGACGCACGGCGTGCCCAGCTGGAGTCGCTCGCACGGCTGGCGCGGCTCCGACCCGGGCGGACATCCGCGCTACGTCTGTTCCGAGGGGATGAGCACGCTGGCCCGTCTGCTGGGAGCGGGCGTGGAGGTCGAGCGCAGCGCGCGCGTGGCCTCGGTCCGCAGGGAGGACGGGGAGAACGGCGTCTGGACGGCGACCGTGGCCGACGCGACGGCACGCAGCGCGCGATCGCTGATCCTCACGCCGCCCGTGCCGCAGTCGCTCGATCTGCTGCACGCTCGTCCGTTGTCCGCGTCGGTACGCTCGGAGCTGGACGCCGTCCGTTACGCCCCGTCGTTCGCGGTCATGGCCGGCTACGAGGGTGTGCAGGCGCCCGACGCGGTCGGGGTCCGGCTCGACGATCACCCGGACCTGGGGTGGATCGCGGTGGACAGCAGCAAACGTGTGCGCGGTACGCGCGCGGGCGATACCTCGATCACGCCGTACCCGACCGTGCTGGTCCTGCACAGCACGCCGGCCTTCGCCCGGCGCCGCTTCGACGACGCCTACGGTCGCGTGGCGGCCGACCTGCTGGACGCCGCTCGCGCGGTGTTCCCCTGGGCGTCGACCCCGGACTGGCACGACGTGCACCGCTGGCGCTACGCCATGGTCGAGACGCCCGTGCACGAACGTGCATTCGAGCTGGGTGACGGGCTCGTGCTGGCCGGCGACGCGTTCGGCGCGGCCCGGGTCGAGGGCGCGTTCCTGTCCGGGCTCGCCGCTGCCGAGGCGGTGCTGGCCCAGACGGGAGACGGTGCGAGGGACGGATGAGCGGCGCCCGGGGCACGCCGCACGGTCGGCGTGGGCGGAGCGCCGCTAGCTGGCGCGAGCGACGAGGCTCCGGCCGCCACGGCGGGCGCGGCACGCGACGGCTCCGCAACGGCCTCCTGCGCGAACGCGCTGGCGCCGCAACCGAAGGCCAGCACGCTCAGCACGACGAGCAGCCAGAGGTAGGGATCGGCTCGTACGCCGGCGGCGTCGACTCGCGACGGCCGGGAGGGTCGGTCGGATGCGCGGTGAATCGGTTCCTGCCGTAGGTGGTAGGCGGTGATCTGCGTCATGGCGGGGCCTCCTTGCCGAACAGGATGCCGCCGCCCCAACCGGAAGGAACACCCGCGCCCTTCGGTAGCGCAGCGAGCCGCTCCGCGGGGCCTGTCAGGACGGCGCCAGCGCGGCCACGACCGACTCGACCAGCGCGTCCAGCGCCTCCGCGTCCAACGGCTCCGCGTCCAGCGCCAGCGGGTCCGACAGGCCGTTCCCGGCAAGGTCGACGATCGACCGCCGCCCGGCCAGGCGGCGCGCCTCGAGCGGCGTGGCCGCGGAGCCGCGCACGCAGGCGTGCACGCTCTGCGCCAGCGGGCCCGGCAGCGACGGCGCCGCCAGCGCGAGCGCGTGCAGCGTGGCGGGCAGGAAGCGATACCGCGAGGCGGTCCGCAGCGCGTCGGTCGCCGCGCGGCGCGCCGCGCCCTCGTCGCCCTCCGCCCAGGCGATCTGGAGCTCCAGCCGCTGCAGCTCCGTCCACTCCGCCAGCCTGGCCCGCGTGATCGCCATCGAGGCCAGGTACGAGCGAGCCGCCTCCGCGGCGCTGCGCGCCGCCGAGGGATCGCCCAGCGCCAGCTCGACGCGACCGCGCACGACGTGCAGATCGGCGCTGGGCATCTCCGCGGCCCAGCTGCGCCGCGCGAGGACCTGCCGCGCCTCCTCGACCTCCCCGCGGAGGAGCCGCGCCTCGGCCAGCCTTGCGACGGCGCTGCGCACGTCGAAGTAGTGCCGCCTGCCCAGCCAGCCTGCGACCTCGAGCGCTTCCGCGGCGTCGCCGGCGGCGCCCGGGAGGTCGCCCGCCAGGATGCGGGCCTTGGCAGCGGCGGTCAGCGCCTGGGCCAGGTCCAGCACGTTCCACGACAGATCGCGCTGCGTCGCGATGACGTCGCCCAGCACCGCCAGAGCCTCGCCGTAGCGGCCGTGCGACTCGCCGAGGTCGATGCCGTGCGGAAGGTCCGCCTCGGCCGTCGCGGCGCGATTGGACAGTCGCGAGCGCACCTCGCGGCCGGCGCGGTAGAGGCGATCCCGCTCGTCCAGCGCCAGCGACCTGGTGTGAAGCGCCTGGAACGCCATCGACGCGAGATCGGGCTGCCCGGCCCGGCTCCAGAGCCGTGCGGCGTCCAACGTGGCCGTCCGACCCTCCTCCTCGTGCCCGGCGTCCAACGCGGTCAGGCCGTGGTGGTACAGCACCCAGCCGACCGCCCACGGATCGTCGTGCCGCCGGGCACGCTCGGCGGCGCGCCGGCAGCGCTCGTACGCCTGGCGGTACCGATCCACGAACGCGTCCACCGAGCCCGCGTGCGCCTCGAGCACGGCCCACGCCAGGTGATCGTCGGGCAGGCGCCGCAACGCGGCGTCCAGCAGCCCCAGCCATTCGTCCTCGCGTCCTGCCAGCGCGTAGGAGAACGCCAGGAACGCGCCGCCCGCCATCAGCAGCTCCCACGGTCCGTGCTCGACGACCCACGCCCAGGCGGCCTCGAGGTTGCCGTGCTCGCGCTGCAGCGCCTCGACCGCCTCGCGCGGCGAGCCGCGTTGCCCCCGCTCCTCCTCGCTGCGCAGCAGCCTCAGGTAGTACTCGGCGTGACGCTCGCGGATGGCGTCCAGCCTCTCGTCTCGATCGCTGGCGCGACGGCGCAGGTACCGTTCGACCAGCGGATGCATCCGAACGCGACCGGCGGACGTCACCTCGATCATCGACGCGTCCCGCAGCGCGGCCAAGCGCGTGAGCCCGACGCTCGCCACCGCCTCGGCCGCGTCGACGCTGCAGCCGCCCTGGAACACCGTCAAGCGTGCCAGCGCGGTCCGGTCCGCCGGGCCCAGCAACGACCACGAGGCGTCGAACACGTGCTGCACCGTCCGGTGCCGCGCCTCGTGATCGCCGCCCGGGACGGCCTCGAGGGTGGGGTCGTCCGCCCAGCGCTCGGCCACGCCGGCGACCGAGAGCACGCGGGCCCAGCCCGCGGCCAGCTCGAGGGCCAGCGGCATCCCGTCCGAGATGCGACAGATCGTCGCGATCGCCTCGGCGTCGGACGCCGGGTCGACGTCGCCGCCGGCCTCGCGGACGCGCGACACGAACAGCCGCCCCGCTGGCGACGAGGTCACGTCCCCGCCGGCGACGGGCTCGAGCGACAGCCCCCGCAGCCTCAGCGTCCGTCGCCCCGGGACGTCCAGGTCACGGCGCGAGGTGACGAGCCACGCGACCGATGGGCAGGCGTCCGAGACGTGACGCAACAGGGCGTCGATTCCGTCGATCTGCTCGACGTTGTCGATCACCAGGAGGACGTTCCTGTCGCGCAGCACGTCGATCGCCCGCGCCTCGGGATCGACGCCGCCGAGGTCCTCCAGGCCGAAGCGGTTCGCGATCGCCGAGGCGGCCGCCTCGGCGGTGCGCACCTCGGCGAGCCGGACGTGCACCGGATCGAGCTCGAACGCCCCGCGCGCAAGGCGCGCCGCTTCGGTCGCGAGGCGCGTCTTGCCCATCCCGCCGGGTCCGGTCACGACCGCGACGCACGGCGG
>CAZHCI010000020.1:19203-23219 GCA_964530905.1 uncultured bacterium | reverse complement strand
GCGACCAGGGCGTGCGTCTCGGGTGCGGGCTCGAGGTCGAGCTCGGCGGCCAGCCGGCCACGGAACGCCTGGTAGCGGGTCCTCGCCTCCTGAGCGCGACCGGCGACGCGGCAGGCGCGCAAGGCCAGCCGCACGACGGGCTCGTCCAGCGGATCGATGCGGAGGGCCGCGTCGAGCAGGTCCAGCGCCGCGACCGGACGTGCGCCGTCGAGCTCGTCCTGCACCCTCTCGAGGAGCCGAGACCGGCGCCGCTCGTCCACCGCGGTGCGCTCGGTATCCAGCCACGCCTCGAACCCGGGCGCGTTGGGAAGGCGGAAGCCGTCCAGCAGGACGAGCGGCCGGCCGGCCTCGTCGACCTGCGGCAGGTCCCCGGGGGCACGCGCGTCGTCGCGGACGTCGGTGGCGACCCGCCAACGAAGCCGACCGCGCTCGATCTCGAGGCCGAGCGCCCACGGCTCACTTCGCAGCCCGTGGACCACCTGCCGCAGGCTGGCGCGCGCGCTGGCTTCGTCGCTCTCGGGCCAAAGAAGCGCGCACGCGTCGCCGCGGTCCAGCCACGAGCCGCGGTACGCGAGGTGGTACGCCAGCGCCGAGCCTCGGCTCGGCGCCGGCTCGTGGATGGCGTCCTCGATGCGGACGAACGGTGCACCGAGGAGGCGCACGAACACCGCCATACGCCATCATAGGGGCACGCTTCAGGGGAGGAAGCTCGGTATGCCCGGTCCGCTCGCCGTCGTCGATGCGCTCGACCCCTTCGAACGTCGCGCCGCGGTCGGCCAATCGCCCTCCAGGAACCGCTCGATCATCCCCAGCACCGCGTCGCGCTCGTCGTTCCACACGTGGTGCGCGGAACGGGGCAGCTCGGCCCAGCCGACGTCGGGAAGCAGCTCGGCGTACGCCCGCACACCGCTCAGGTCCCAGCCCTCGCGGGCGCCGAACACGAGCAGGACAGGAGCGCGGACCGACGCGGCGTCGTCCCGCCAGTCCCAGGCGCCGAACGACGCGAACATGCCGCCGAAGATCACCTCTTCGATGCGGTCGGGCCGCTCGTTGGCGTACTGGCAAGTGTTCGCGTCCTGGAACGGCTTCATGTCGGCCAGGTCGACGTAGTCCACGGCGAAGAACAGGACCTGCGACAGGACGCAGTGGCGGTACGCCTCGTCCGCCTGGACCCCGCCCTCCTCGAGCTCCTCGAGCTCGCGCCGCATCTCGCCCAGATCGTGACGCACCGGGTCCGCCGGCGGACCCATCGCCGCCTCCTGCACCGCCAGGGGGCTCAACGCCACGACCCGCTCGACGCTGCCCGGGTGGCGAGCGGCGTACAGGACCGCGAGGTTCGCCCAGAGCGAGATGCCGACGTAGGTGACGCGATCGGCTGCGAAGTGACGGCGGATCGCCTCGGCGTCGGCCAGCTCGGCGTCGATGCCGTAGCGCGACAGGTCGGCCGGACGACTCGACAGGCCCCGGCCTCGCGGATCCCAGGTCACGGCGTCGAACCGCTCGAACAGCGGCGCGAAGCTGTGGACGAGCTCCAGCCGATTCGGCACGAACAGCGTGGGCGTGCCGGTGCCGTAGCGGTGATAGAACAGGCGGACGTCCTCCTCGACCTGCACGAAGCCGGTCTCGGTGGGCTTCGGCTGCGCGAGCGCCAGGCCGCCGGACAGCGCCGCGACCGCCAACGCGAGAACGAGTCTTGCTCCAGATCCGATCATCTTTGCTCCTCTCCCCGTCGGAACGCGCGAACGGTCGCGCTCCACGACGACGCTAGACACCGGGCCGTCAGCCCGGCGTGATCCGAGCGTGATTCGCACCGTCGCCGCTCTTGACGGGGGTCGCCACGGCGGCCTACGATTCACGGACGATTTGAAAGGTTCTTGCGTATGTCGCCCAGGGGCGGCGTCACGCCCCGTTGCGAGGAGCGCCATGGCCGGCCCGATGCAGACCGATCACGTGCGCGACGCGAACCGCCTCGCCCTCTTCCGAGCGCTGAGCGAGTGCCGGACCGCGTCGAGGTCCGCCCTGTCGGCGCGCACGGGGCTCTCGCTCCCCACCGTCGCCGCGATTCTTCACGAGCTCGGCGCCATCGGCCTGGTCCGGTCGGGCGGCCGGCGGGCCGTCACCGGCGGGCGCCCCGCCGGCCTGGTGACGCTCGATCCGGACGCGCGGCACGTCCTG
Organism: uncultured bacterium; assembly: GCA_964530905.1. Classification (GTDB taxonomy): domain Bacteria; phylum Deinococcota; class Deinococci; order Deinococcales; family Trueperaceae; genus SLSQ01. Next base: position 21,044 of record CAZHCI010000020.1, on the reverse strand, counting down.
GCCGTCGATCTGTCGGGACGACGGGCGCGCGCGCTGCGCATCGACCTGTGCGAGCGCGTCCGCCGGAGCGTGGACGGCCCGGTCCTGCGGCCCGGCATCGACGCCGAGCTCGTCGGCTGGCTCCACGCGCTCACGACGGACCGCGACGCGCCGCCCCTGGCCCGCCTCGCGGTGGCGGTCCCCGGCGTGGTGGACCGTTCCGACGGTCGCGTGCACCTGGCGTCCGCGCTGGGCTGGCACGACGTCGCCGTGGCCGACATGCTCGAAGCCGAGCTGGACCTCCCCGTCACGCTCGAGAACGACGTGAACGCGCTCACCGTGGCGGAGCTGGGCTACGGCGCCGGTGTCGGCGCCCGACACGCGATCTTCGTCGCGATCGGCAGCGGGATCGGCGCGGGCCTGGTCGTCGACGGTCGCCTGGTGCGCGGCGCGCACGCCGCCGCCGGCGAGATCGGCTACGCCCGGCCCAGCTCCTCGTCGTGGCCGGCAGCGTCCACAGGCGACGCCCCGCGCGTCGCCCAGCGGGGCGCCGCCGAGCGGCGCGCCACCGGCCACGGCGGACCGCTGGAGCGCGAGCTGCTGGCGTGCAGCGCAGCGTTCGTCGGCGACGACGGCCGGCTGGGGCTCGAGGACAGCGTCGCACGCGACGCGTTCGACCGCTTCGCCCGAGCGCTGCACGCCGTGCTGCACGACCTGGCGTGCGCCCTGGACCCCGAGCTCCTCGTCGTGGCGTGGCCCGCCGATCCGGAGGGGCGCCTGGCCGAACGACTACGTGAACGCTGGGCGGGGCCGTCCCCGCTTCGGATCGTGCCCGGCGCGCTGGGCTCCGGGGCCGCCGCGCGCGGCGTGGCGCGGCTGGCGTCGACCCGGGTCCACGAGGACCTCTGCCGGAGCGCCGGTCGTGCCGGCGCGCCCTCGCGCTCCCACCCCGACCCGTCCGCCGACGCTCCGGCGTCCGGCGCGCGCGTCACGCGCGCGCCCGAGGAGACCCGTCATGCCTGAGCTTCCCTTCGACATCGTCGACGTTCACGCCCACTTCCCGGTCTGGAACACGATCGGCGCGGACCACCCGGACGCGGCGGTGCACGACGACCTCGCGGCGTACGCCCGCGAGCGTCAGACGCGGATGCACAAGGAGTGGTCGACCGAGCCGTCCGAGCCGCCCGCCCGGACGCCGGACGAGATCGACGCCACGGCCGACCGCTGGGCCGAGGAGCTGGACCGTCACGGCGTGCGTTGGATCAACTTCGTGACCGGCCAGTCGAACGACCTGCTGGCCCGCGTCGTGCGGCGCCATCCCGACCGGTTCACCGGCATGGCGCACCACCCGATGCGGCCCGGCGCGGGCGCCGAGATGCGTCGCGCCGCGGACGAGCTGGGCCTGGTCGGCTACAAGCAGCTGGGCCCGAGGACCGAGCTTCCGTTCGAGGATCCCGGTCTCCGCGACCTGTGGGAGGCGCTGGCCGAGCGACGCATGCCGGCGCTCATCCACTTCGGCTTCCTGGGTCGCGGCGGAGGGGTGGTGTCCCACCCGAGGATGAGCCCGCTGTCGCTGTTCAGGGTGGCTCGCGACTTTCCCGAGATCCCGTTCATCGTCCCGCACTTCGGGGCGGGCTACTGGCAGGACCTGTTGGCCCTCTGCTGGAGCCTGCCCAACATCCACGTCGACACCTCGGGCAGCAACCAGTGGATGCGCTGGATGCCCTACCCGCTCACGCTCGAGGATCTGTTCCGCAAGGCGTTCGAGACGATCGGACCGGAGCGGGTGCTGTTCGGCACCGACTCGGCCGCGTTCCCGCGCGGCTTCTCGGTCCGCTACCTGCAGGACCAGCTGCGCGCCG
>CAZHCI010000020.1:12818-19103 GCA_964530905.1 uncultured bacterium | reverse complement strand
GCCGAGCCGGCCCGCTCCTGGCACCGCGCCTACGTCGAGCAGGTCCTGGCCCCGGACCAGCGCTACGCGGGACGGCACCTCCTCACGACGTTCCTGGACGTCTGCACCGCGCACCTGAGGACCGTCGCGCGTCTGCCCGTCGCGCAGGGGCACCAGGCCCAGATCGCCGCGCTCGACGCCGCGATCCAGCGCCAACGAGAGCTGCCGCCGCCCGAGCCGGAGCCCGGGGTGCCCGATCTGTACTTCGCGCTGCAGCGGCGGATCGAGGCCGAGGCCGGCGAAGGGGCACTGGCCTGGCTGCGCCTGGGGCTGTCGCGCAACGACCTGGACATGACGGCGTACGTGCTGGCGGCCAGGATCCGCCTCCTGGCCGTGGCGGAGCGCTGGGCCGAGCTGCAGGACGCGCTGCTGGACCAGGCCGAGGCGCACCTGGACACGATCGTGATCGCCAGGACGCACCACCAGCCGGCGCAGCCCACGACCCTGGCCCACCTGCTGGCCGCCGCGGCGTCCGTCGTCGCCCGCGATCACGAGCGGCTGCTGGGGGTGCTGAGCCGGAGCGACCGCTGCCCGCTGGGCGCGGCCGCGCTGACGGGGAGCAGCCATCCGCTGGATCGCGCCTGGAGCGCGGCGGCGCTGGGCTTCACGGAGCCGGTGGCGAACACCTACGACGCCGTCGCCTCGGCCGACTGGCAGATGGACGTCGCGGCGCTCGTGCAGACCGCGGCCGTCGGCCTCTCGAGGCAGGTGCACGACCTGCTCCGGGCCGCCGAGGACGGCTGGCTGATCGTGCCCGACGGCTTGGTGCAAGGGTCCTCGATCATGCCGCAGAAGCGCAACCCGGTCGCGCTGGAGCACGCCCGCACGCGGCTCTCGAGGGCGGCGGGGATGACGCAACAGCTGGCGTTCGCGAGCCACAACATTCCGTTCGCCGACCTGAACGACACCGGCACCGACGCTCAGGAGCCGCTGCACGCCATGCTGGACGCCCTGGACGCGGGGCTCGACCTGCTGGTCGCCGTCGTGCGCGGCGCACGCTGGGACGCCGGCGTGCTGGCCGCCGCCGCGGCCGCCACCGACACCACCGCGACCGAGCTCGCCGACGAGCTCGTGCGGACCGCCGGGCTTCCGTTCCCGGAGGCTCACCACCTCGCCGCGTCGCTGGTCCGCAGGATGGCCGATCAGCGACGCCCCCTCCAGCAGGCCGCGCCCGACGACCTCGCTGCGGTCGGCGGTCCCGAGCTGACCGCGGACGCGCTCCAGGCCGCGCTCTCCCCCACCGCGTTCGTGCAGCGGCGCGACGGCGTCGGGGGTCCCGCTCCGAGCGCCGTGCGCGAGCACCTCGCGAGGCTCCGAACCGGCTTGGCCGAGTATCATGACGTCGTCGCCACCACCGCGGCAAGGATCGATGGCGCGCTCCGCTCGCTGCGGACGGCCGGAAAGGACGTTCCCTGATGAGATCGTTCGTGAAATCGCTGTTCGTCGTCGGACTGCTCCTCGGCTTGGGCCAGAGCCTGGCCCAGATCGAGCTCACCTACTGGCAGTACGACTTCAGCACCCGCATCGAGGCGATGGACGTGCTCATCGAGCAGTTCAACGCCGCCAACCCCGACGTCGTCGTCACGCAGGAGACCTTCCCCTACGACGCGTACCAGCAGCGCGTCGCCGCCGCCACCGCCGCGGGCGAGGGCCCCGACGTGGTGCAGCTGTTCTACGGCTGGGTCGCGGCCTGGCAGCGCGCCGGCTACATCGAGCCGCTCCCGCAGGAGCACATCTCGCACGACTGGATCGAGGAGTACTTCATCCCGATGGCCGAGTCCGGCAAGGTCGCTGACGAGTACTACGGCCTGCCCACCGCCGTGCGCGCCCTGGCGCTGTTCTACAACAAGGACATGATGGCCGACGCGGGCCTCGATCCCGAGTCGCCGCCCGCCACCTGGGACGCGTTCGTCGAGGCCGCCTCCGCGATGACCGTCAAGCGCGGCCCGCTGTTCCAGCGCATCGGCTACGGCTTCGGCGGCCAGGATCACCACCTGATCCGCACCGTGCTGACGAACCAGCTGGGCACCCCGCCCTATAGCGAAGACGGCAGCGAGGTCCTCTACGGCGGCGAGATCGGCGCGGAAGCGCTGAGGACCTGGACCGACTGGCAGCTCGAGGACGAGATCGGCGAGCTCGAGTTCGTCCCCGGCACCAGCGGCTACCGCGACGGCTTCCACACCCAGGAGAACATCGGCATGATCATCGACGGCTCGTTCGCCATCGGCCAGGTGCGCGACAACGCCCAGTTCGACTGGGGCGTCGCCGAGCTGCCGACGTTCGACAACGGCGTGCAGGCCAACTTCGGGTCGTACTGGATGAACGGCGTGACCCCCAAGGCGTACGAGAGCGAGGAGCGGCTCGAGGCCGCCGCCCGCTTCGTCGAGTTCGTCACCTCCGAAGAGGCGATGATCCTCTGGCTCGAGACCGTCGGCGAGCTCCCCGCCGCCGTCTCGCTGGTGGACGACGAGGACCTCACCTCCGACCCGGTGAACGGCCCGTTCATCGCCGGCCTGGCGTACGCCGAAGCGACGCAGTTCGTCGACGAAGGCGCCCAGCGTCAGATCATGCTGGACGCGTACAACCGCGTCCTGCTCGAAGGGATGGACCCCGCCGAGTCGATCGCGATCGCCGCGGCCGAGGACCAGGCCCTGATCGACGAGTTCCTCGACCAGTGACCGATTCGGTCCTCGCCTGACCCGGTGATCGGGGCGCGCCTCGCCGTTCGGCGGGGCGCGCCCCATCCGCCCGTCGCCTCGACGTCCGCCTTCCCACCCGACGCTTGGAGGCCCCCGTGATCCGCTCGACCCCGCACGACCCCGCACCGCGACAGCGCCGAGGGATCTCCTTGGCGCGCCGCGAGGCGGTGTGGGCCTATATCTTCCTCGCCGTACCCCTTCTCTTCTTCGCCGTCGTGCGCTTCTATCCGGCGATCCAGTCGTTCCGTCTGTCGCTCTACACCTGGCACGTCGATCCCGCTCAGCGCGACTTCGTGGGCTTCGACTACTACCTGGACCTGCTCACGAACCCGGTGTTCCACCAGGCGTTCACGAACACGCTGCTCTACGCCGTGATCACCGTGCCCGCCTCGATCGGGCTGGGGCTCGGGATCGCCATCATGCTGCAGGCCGTGCTGCGGGCGCGCGGCTGGTACCGCGCGATCTACTTCGCGCCGTACATCACCCCCGCCGTCGCGGTCGCCTGGGTGTGGGGCTGGATGTACAACGCGAACTTCGGCGTGTTCAACAACCTGATCCTCACCTGGTGGGAGTTCACCGAGCGCATCGGGATGCCGTGGCTGCAGATCCAGCCGCAGGCGTTCCTGCGCGACCCCGACAAGGCGCTCTACGCCGTCGCGGCCGTCATCGTCTGGCAGCAGCTCGGCTTCCAGGTCGTGATCTTCCTCGCCGGCCTGCAGGGGATCCCGCGCGTGTACTACGAGGCGGCCCGCATCGACGGCGCGAACCCGTGGCAGCTGTTCCGCCACGTGACGCTGCCGCTGCTCAACCCGGTGATGGTGTTCGCGGTCGTGATCACCACGATCTACTCGCTGCAGCTGTTCGACCAGATCGTCAACATCAACTTCACCGACCAGGGCGGTCCCTTGAACCGCACCCTGTCGCTGGCGCTGTACATGTACGAGGAGGCGTTCCAGCGCGCCCGGCTGGGCTACGCGGCGGCGGTCACGGTGGTGCTGTTCGTGATCATCCTGGTCGTGACGCTGGTGCAGCTGCGCCTCACGCAGCGGAGGGTGGACTACTGATGGTCGCCGACGACAAGATCCGCCGCGGGCTCGAGGCCAGCGTGAAGCCGGCCCAGGGGTCCCGACGTCCGCTGAACGGCTGGGTGGTCCTCTCCTACGCGCTGCTGACGCTCGGCGCCATCGCGATGGTGTTCCCGTTCGTGTGGATGCTGCTCAGCTCGTTCAAGGACGCCCGCGAGGTGCTGTCGCCCGGCTTCTGGCCCAGCGAGTTCACGCTCGCGAACTACATCGAGGTGCTCACCCGCACGTCGTTCCCTCGCTGGTTCGCGAACAGCCTGATCGTGGCGGTGCTGAACACCGCGTCGGTGCTGTTCTTCTGCGCGCTGGTCGGCTACGTCCTGGCGAGGATGCGGTTCCCGGGCAAGCAGATCATCTTCCTGGCGATCCTGGCGACGCTGATGGTGCCGACCGAGATGCTGGTCATCCCGTGGTTCGTGATGTCCGCCGACTTCGGCTGGGTCGACACCTACTGGGGCCTGCTGTTCCCCGGCCTGATCCCCGGCTTCGGGGTGTTCCTGATGCGGCAGTTCTTCCAGACCCTGCCACGCGACCTGTTCGACGCGGGCCGCATCGACGGCGTGTCCGAGTTCGGCCTGTTCCTCCGCATCGGCCTGCCACTGGTCGGCCCGGGCCTGGCGGCGCTGGGCATCTTCGCGTTCATCGGCAACTGGAACGCCTTCCTCTGGCCGTTGATCGTGGCGCAGTCGCCGCAGATGCGCACCGTTCCCGTCGGCATCGCGCTGTTCTCGGGCGAGGCGGGCTCCGCCTGGCACCTGATCATGGCGGCCTCGTCGATGGCGATCCTGCCGGTGCTGATCGTGTTCATCATCTTCCAGCGCCAGATCATCGAAGGCGTGGTCCTGACCGGCGTGAAGGGCTGAGCCGCTCCTAGGCGTCGCCCTCCGCCCGCGCCAGCCAGTCGTCCACCAGCCGGGCCAGCGCCTCGGTCACCTGATCCGCGACCGCGCGTCCCCTCTCCAGGTCGATGGCGGACACCCGCCCGTGGTACCCCGCGAAGCCGGCCGGGGCCTGGCCCCGGCCCACCACCTGTGCGGCGCCGCGCCACCACGGCGCCTCGTACGGGACGTCCGGGCTCGAAGACGCCCCGCCGCGTGGAACCTCGACACCTGCGGCGTCCAGCGCCGCCGTCACCGAGATCTCGAGCGGGCCGCCGTGCCCGTGGCCGCCCCCCTGGCGCCACGGATCGGCCGGATCGTCGCGCCACGGCGTCTCGGCGAGCTTCCACCAGTTCACGATCAGGACGCTGACGTCCGCCTCGCGCTCGTACAGGGCTTCCGCCGCCAGGCGCAGCGCGTGCTGGTTCTCGCTGTGACCGTTCACGACCAGGATGCGCCTCGGGCCGAACGTCAAGACGCCGCTCAGCACCTCGCTCAGGTAGGCGAGGAACACGTCCGGCGCCACGCTGGCGCCCGGCCCGTGATCGCGGGTCAGACGCGGCACGAAGGCGTACGCGACCGTCGGGAACACCAGGCACGGCCGCCGCCCGGCCAGCCGCCGCGCGAACCCGCCGGCCAGGGTCGCGTCGGTGCCGAACGGCGCGTGGTCGCCGTGGTACTCCAGGCTGCCGACGGGCAGGACCGAGAACGGCAGCGCGGCCGCTCGGTGGCGGTCGGCGCCGCGGAGGTGGATGACGTCGATCGAGTCCATGCCGGCGAGGATAGCGCCGCGGACCGCCGCTGCTACGGAGCCGCCCAGACGGAAACCGCTCCCGTCAACGAGCCGAACGTCGCGCTCCCGGCACGGGTCGCGCCGCCGATCACGTACAGGCGGCCGTTCACGACCGCCGACGCCAGCCCGTGACGGCCCGGCTCGAGAGGGGCCGCTCGGCGCCACGCCCCCTCTGCGGGGTCGTACACCTCGTGCTCCACGAAGGTGCGGTCGCCGCGCAGCGCCTCGCCACCCAGAACGTGAATCCGGCCGGCCCGAACCGCCGCCGTCAGGCCGCTGCGTGCGGTCGGCAGGCTCGCTGCCGTCTCCCAGCGACCGGTCGCAGGATCGTACGTCTCGACCGTGCCGAGGTCGCCTTCGCCAGGCCAGCGGCCACCGATCGCCCAGATGCGACCGTCCGCCGCGACGGCGGCCAAGTGCTCGCGTACGGTCGGAATCGGCGGCCCCGGCTCGATCCAGCGTTCCGTCTCCAGATCGAAGCGCCACACCGCCTGCGAGGTCCGGCCGATCCCGCCGACCACGTGCAGCACGCCGTTCAGGGCCACCAGGGCGTGGCCGGCCCGCGGCGCAGGAAGGTCCGGCAGGCGCGTCCAGCTCCGGCGAGACGGGTCGTACGCCCAGGCGAGGACGCCGGGCACGAAGCTCAGGTCGGCGTAGCCGCCCGTCACGAACACGCGCCCTTCCGCAGCGGTCACGCCCGCGTGGTGCACGGCCCTGGGCAGCGGCGGCAGGGACTGCCAGCGGTCGCGCTCGGGATCGTACGCCTCGAACGTGTCCAGCGCGCGGTCGGGCCC
>CAZHCI010000020.1:9461-12718 GCA_964530905.1 uncultured bacterium | reverse complement strand
CTCAGACGGGAGCGGGATCCATCCAGGCGTACGAGCTTCCCCAGCTCTCGCGGGCCGCATGGGCCACGGTCGCGACCTCGTCGGCACCGACCGCCTCGAGCTCGGCGATGGTGTGCGGGTTGTAGTGGAACGCGTACAGGCGCGCCACGAACATCGCGAACGGGAGCGACGACTCGCCCGGTCGCTCGCCGTGCCCGTGGACGGTGACCTCGACCCCGAGGCCCCAGTCCTGACGGCCTTCGGCGTTCGGGTTCAGGAAGTACGCCCGCATCTCGTCGTCCGGACCGTGCGGAGCGACCCGTAGCAACGAGACGGCGTGGAAGCCCAGCAGCTGCGCCCGGGCCGAGGTGATGAACAGCCCCACCGGGCTGGGGTACGCCAGGTCGTGCCCGCCGTTGAACGACGGGTGGTGCGACGCGTAGAACGTGCGCACGAACGAGGCGTAGTCGCTGATCGCGTGGGTGACGGGGTCGAACGCCGAACGGAAGCCGGTCGGGATCCAATGGCCGTACAGCGCGGGGTTGACCCACTTGTGCGGATCGTCGCCACGGAAGGCGGCGCGGCGCATCATCTCGTTGTAGATCCGGTCGAGATGCGGCACCAGCACCGTCGAGACGGCGTCCAAGGTGTAGTCGACCTCGGTCTGAAGCCCTTGCGGCAGCAGGCTCGAGTCCAACGTCGCCCCCTCGAACCGCATCTCCATGCGGTGGCTTCGCGCCACGGAGATGACCATGTCGAGCAGCTTGCCCGGCGCGAACTGGCTCCACAGCGCGATGCCACGCGCGCTTTGGCAGGTCGGGCTCCAGCCCTGGCTGACGCCCAGCGGCTGGCCCAGCACGTTCAGGGCGTCGGCCAGCAGGATCGCGTGCGCCGGCAGGTCGGCGTGGACGGAGTGCAGCACGTCGGCGGCGACCTCGTCGTGGACCTCGAGCGTCATCATGCGCTTCAGCGCGGCACGCACCAGATTGCGGCCCAGCAGCCCGTGGTTCAGCACCTCCGACAGCCCGTACACCGACTGCTCGGTCGCCGGATGGACCGCGACGTCGACGATGGCGGCGACGAGGTCCAGATGCTCCCGCAGCTGTTGACACCCGGCGTCGTTCAGCTGCAGCGCCTCGGCGAGCGCCTCGGGCCGGTCCAGCAGCCTGCGCACCAGGACCGGGTGATGGGCCGCGACCAGGCCGGTATCGCGCATCGAGCGGCCCAACATCGAGGCCTCGGTCGCGAGCGTTTCCTCGTCGACGCTCGCCAAGGCGCGATCGTACGCCGACGGATCGGGATGCTCCCGCGACAGCGGGCTGGGTCCGTCGATCGCGTCGAGGTACCCCAGCAGCGTCCGGTCGCCGGGGTCGTCCCGGCTCAGCTCGAACCGCTCGCGCGCGAACACCAGCAGCGTCCGCGCGCGCAGGGTCACGATCGGACGCTGATGCAGGATCAGCCCCACCTCGCGCGCCAGGGCGCGCCTCACGCCGTCCAGCGGCAGATGCCGCAAGATCAGCCCGAACAGCACCCGAGCCCGCTGACCGGCGGGCCCGGCGGCCGCACGGTCCGCCTCGCTCCCGGACGGGAAGGCGAGGTCGAGGCTCAGGACCAGCACGTCCTCGAGGTAGGCGCGCGCGCGGTCGGCCGTCATCTCGGGGTCCTCGGCCAGGCCTTCCGCCAACGCCAGCATGCGCAGCTCGCTCAGCGACTCCATCAGCGCCGTCTCGCCGCCGGCGCGCAGCGTGCCCTCGACCAGGGTCGGGACCAGCCGTTCGGGGCGCTCCCACACCGAGCCGTGGAACAGGTCGGCGCGGATGGCGCCCGGCATCCGCTCGTACAGCGCCTCCACCCCGTCCTCGTCCCGCAGCAGGCGTTCCGCCGCGGTCAGGAGCTGCGGCCGATGATGCGGCTTGGCGACGTCGGCGGCGTTCGCGTAGGCGGCGAGCGCGCGGTCGAAGCTTTCGATCCAGGTCGGGTTCATCGGCGTTCCCTCACGATCGCGTGCCTACGGGGTCGATGCGCGGCGTCAAGCGTAGAAGTCCACGCCCTCGTAGTGCGCCAGCAGCTCCTTCATGCGGCCTGCGTCGGGACCCTTCAGGAACACCGTCCCGTAGTGGTTCCCGTACCCCTCGCGATCGTCCCCGACCTTGTGGGCGCTGGGCTCGAACAGGGTGTGCTGCTCGAAGTACGGGTCCTCCTCGAGCTCGCCTGGCATGTTCAGCCGCTCGACGTAGCCGGGCTTGGGGTAGACCATCAGGCAGCCGGCGACGGTGTCGGGCTCGAAGCCCGGGTCGGGGAAGAACGCGCGAAGCTCCTCCTCGGTCGTGGCCGGGTCGCTGACCAGGATGTGCGCCTGGTACGGATCGAACCCGAACACCTTCTCCATCAGCTCGAACATGTGCCCGCCGGGAATGCGGTTGGCGACCTCGCCGAAGCTGACCTCGTCGTTCTCGGTCAGGAACCACTCCGGGTGGATCAGGCCGTACTCGATCCCGAAGCCGTCGACGAGCCGCTGCATCGCCTTCTCGATGATCGGCCGCTTGGAGGCCAGCTCCGCAGAGGGCGGAATGAAGTTCGAGTGGCCCAGCTTGACGTACTCGGTGATGTTCAGGAAGCGGATCTTGCCGGCGTGGATGAACGCCTCGCAGCTGAACTCGCGGCCCGGCAGGTGGCTCTCGACCAGGCTCGGGAAGTCGGCGTCGGTCAGCTTCTCGTCGATGTCCTGCTTGGTGCGGAGCAGCCGGTGGCCGACCGTCCCCATCGCCGCGAACGGCTTGAGGTGCACCCAGGCGTCCTCGTCCCCCGGCAGGTTGATCTCGGCCTCGTTCACGCGGTCCATGAACGCGCGCACCTGATCCTTGTTCGACACCTCGTCGAACAGCCCGACGCGCAGGCCCGACAGCAGCGCCTTGCGCTTCATGATCGCCTTGTTGCGGAACAGGAACGAGCGGTTGTGCACCTTCGGATCGTCGCGGTAGATCGCGTTGAGCGCGCCGGCCCACTCGACCGTCTCCTCGAACAGCGGCACCGCGACCTGGGCGCCGTGCGGCTTCAGCTTCTCGGCCAGCGTGAGCGAGTTGTTCTGGTCGTTCCACTCCCCGAAGTCGAAGGCGACGAACGGGATTCCGTGCTCCTCGGCGTACGGCGCGAAGTCGGGGAAGCTGACGACGACGAACGGCTTGCCCAGCTTCTGGGCGGCCTCGATGGCGGGAAGGCTCCAACCGAGCAAGGCGGTGGCGCGCGTCGCGGTGGCGTGCGTCGAGCTGGCGTGCGTC
>CAZHCI010000020.1:0-9361 GCA_964530905.1 uncultured bacterium | reverse complement strand
AGGGTCGATGGCTGCTGCGCTGCGATGAGGACAGGGAACAGCTGCGGCGCCCGGCGAGGGCACGTATGCGATCGACGCTAGCACGCGATCCGAGATCGCCGCGTTCCGGTGCTAGCCTGTCCGCCATGACGCCACGCTCCAAGGCGCCCGGATCGGCTCGCCACTCGTCGCGCATCAAGCTGAGCCAGTCCGCGGTCAAGACGAACATCGATTTCATCCGCCAGAAGATCGGCCCCCACGCGGTCATCTCCACGGTGGTCAAGGCCAACGCGTTCGGACACGGCATCGCCGAGTTCGTTCCGATGGCCGAGAAGGCCGGCGTCCGGCACTTCTCCGTCGCGTCCAGCTACGAGGCCCAGGAGGTGCTGGAGGCGTGCCGCGCCGAGTCCAGCATCATGATCATGGGCATCCTGTACGACGAGGACCTGCCGTGGGTGATCGAGAACGGGATCGAGTTCTTCGTGTTCGACCTGGCCCGCCTCCACGCCGCGGCGGCGGTGGCGCGGAAGGTCGGCCGACCCGCGGTCGTGCACCTCGAGGTCGAGACCGGCGGGAACCGCACCGGCCTGCCCATGGACGAGCTGGGCCAGGCGCTGAGCTTCCTCAAGAAGAATCGCGATCACCTCCGGTTCGAAGGGCTGTGCACGCACTTCGCCGGGATCGAGACCCTCGCGAACCAGTTCCGCATCGCCAGGCAGATGCAGGCGTTCCGGACCGCGTACGCGGCGACGACGAAGGCGAAGCTGCCGCCCGCCAAGCGACACGCCGCCTGCTCCGCGGCCGCGCTGGCGTTCCCCGAGACCGTCATGGACATGGTCCGCGTCGGGACGGCCACGTACGGCTTCTGGCCCAGTCCCGACATCTACAACATGCACCTGATGCAGGTCGGCAAGGCGAACGACCGTCCGATGCAGCGCGTCCTGAGCTGGGAGACCGACGTGATGCACCTCAAGCGGGTGGCGAAGGACGACTTCATCGGCTACGGGACCAGCTACCAGGCGCCCCGCGACATGACCGTCGCGGTCCTGCCGATCGGCTACTCGAACGGCTACCCGCGCGACATGTCGAACCGGGGCCACGTGCTGATCCGCGGCAAGAAGGCGCGCATCGTCGGCCTGGTGAACATGAACGTGTTCATGGTCGACGTGACCGACGTCCCCGGCGTCCAGGTCGGCGACGTCGCCGTGCTGGTCGGGCGTCAGCGCCACAACGCGATCGCGCTGAGCTCGTTCTCGGAGTTCGCGAACTCGCTGAACAACGAGTTCGCGAGTCGGCTGCCGACCGCGATTCCCCGCACCGTCGTGAAGTGAGCCGATCCGAACGCAGCCGCGGTAGGCGGGCCAAATGGGACATGCGACATGGCGCCGCGCTCAGGATTCGGCGACAATGCCGCGTGCACGAAGTCGCCCCCCTGGGAGCGCGCCGTGGCTAAGCACGCCATGGACCTGCTCCTCCTCCATCCACCCAGCGTGTACGACTTCCGCGAGAAGTCGGTGCTCTACGGACCGGTCAGCGACATGGTCCCCTCGTCGGTGATGTTCGAGCTGTACCCCATCGGGTTCCTGACGATGGCGGGCTACCTCGAGAAGCACGGGATGCGGGTCCGCATCGCGAACCTGGCGCTCCGCATGCTGACCGATCGCCGCTTCGACGTGCGCCGCTTCCTCGAGAACCAGAAGCCGAAGATGATCGGCATCGACCTGCACTGGATGCCGCACTGCCACGGCGCGATCGAGATCGCCCGGCTCGCGAAGGAGGTCCATCCGGACGTGCCGGTCGTCTTCGGCGGCCTGTCCTCGACCTACTTCCACGAAGACCTGATGAGCAGCTACCCCGAGATCGACTTCGTGCTCCGTGGCGACAGCACCGAGCCGCCGCTGCATCAGCTGCTCACCACGGTGGCCGAGGGCGGCTCTCCCGAGTACGTGCCCAACCTCACTTGGCGCGACCAGGACGGGGCGGTCCGGGTCAACCCGCTGAGCTTCGTGCCGTCCACCCTGGACTACGTCGACGTCCGCCCCGAGCTGCTGATCGAGATGGCGATCCGCTACCGCGACTTCGCGAGCGTGCTGCCGTTCGCCGGCTGGCTGCGCAACCCGACGACGATGGTGCTGCCGCTCAAGGGCTGCGCGTACGAGTGCATCACCTGCGGCAGCTCGGCGACGACCTGCGGGCACCTGACGATGCGGCAGAAACCCGTCTACCGGAGTCCCGCCAGCCTGGCGGACAACCTCGCGGCGATCGGACGGCTGTCGCGCGGCACGATCGTGATCCCCGGCGACCTGCTGCAGGGCGGCCGCGCCTACGCGGAGCAGGTGATCGACGAGATCGCGGCGCGGAACGTGACGAACGACGTGATGTTCGAGTTCTTCGACGTGCCGCCGATCGAGTTCCTGCGGCATATCGACGACAAGCTCCCCACCTGGAGCTTCGAGGTGAGTCCCGAGAGCCACGACCGCGTGGTCCGGCACGCCATGGAGGGCGAGGCCGGGTACGAGAACGAGGAGATGGAGGAGCTGCTGCGCGAGGCGCTGAAGCTCCGCTGCACCCGGATCGACGTGTTCTACATGATCGGCCTGCAGCATCAGACGTACGCGTCGGTGATGGACACGGTGGCGTACTGCGAGACGCTGTTCGCGATGGGCGACCGGCGGCTGCAGGCGTTCATCTCGCCCATGGGCCCGTTCCTGGATCCCGGCAGTCAGATCTTCGAGGAGCCAGGGCGGTTCGGCTACACGAAGCTGGCGCACACCGTCGAGGAGCACCGGCAGCTGCTGACGCAGCCCAGCTGGGAGCACATCCTGAACTACGAGACGGAGTGGATGACGCGGGCGCAGCTCGTGGACGCGACGTACGACGCGGCCGAGCGGCTCAACGAGCTGAAACTCCGCTACGGCTACATCTCGCCCGATCGGGCGAAGGCGGTGGCGGACGGGATCGCGGGCGCCCGGGCGCTCCGTGAGCGCTTGAACGCCGAGATGCGGGGCGATGGCGACGGCCAGCCGGACGACGGGCTCCGCGGCGACATCGCACGGTTCAGCCATTCGACCGTGAGCGACAAGCAGGAGCTGTTCTGGCAGCGGCACCTGTTCAGCTTCCGCCTGCCGGGCATCCTGCGGGTGGCGGCCGACTACCTGCGCAGCTGAGCTCGGCCTCAGCCCGACTTCGTGAACGCCGTCCCGCGCGGGTCGAGGAAGTCCCTGAGCCAGTCGCTCAGCAGGTTCACGGCCAGGATCAGCAGCATCAGCGCGACGCCGGGCAGGATGGACGCCCACCAGACGCCGCTGTAGAGGAACTCGTAGCCCTGCGACACCATCAGGCCCAGCGAGGCGGTGCCGCTGGAGACGCCCAGGCCGAGGAACGACAGCGTGGCCTCGAGGATGATCACGCGGGGCATGTGGACCGAGATCTGGACCAGGATGATGCTCAGCGTGTTCGGCAGCAGGTGCCTCCACACCACGCCACCGGAGCCGGCGCCCAGAGCGCCGGCCGCCATCACGTACTCCTTGTTCCGTTCCGCCAGCACCGCGCCGCGAGCCAAGCGGGCGTAGCCCGCCCACCCCACGATCCCGATGACCAGGATCACGTTGGCGAGGCCCGCGCCCATGATCGCCAGTGCGGCCAGCGCCACCAGGATGGTGGGGACCGACAGCTGGATGTCGACCAGCCGCATGACGACCGCTTCGACGCGACCGCCCAGGTAGCCTGCGATCAGGCCCAGCGGGTAGCCGATGGCCACGCTGATCGCGACGGCGAAGAAGCCCACCAACAGACTGACCCGCAAGCCGAACAGGATGCGCGTCAGCAGGTCGCGACCGAGGTGATCGGTGCCCAGCAGGTACTCGCCTTCGCCCGTCATGAACGACGGGGCGGTGAAGCGGCGGATCAGGCTCTGGGCGCCGGGATCGTGCGGCCCCAGCACGCCCGCGAACACCGCCGCGAACACCAAGCCGACCAGCAGCAGGGCGGGCATCCAGAAGGCCAGGTTGAACTTCCGCATGGCGCGCATCAGTATCGGATCCTCGGATCGATCACGGCGTACACCACGTCGACGACCAGGTTCACCGAGACGAAGATGAGGCCGATGATCACCGCGTAGGAGAGGATGATCGGATAGTCCAGCCGGTACATGGCCGTGAGCGCGAAGCGGTTGATGCCCGGCCAGGCGAAGATCGTCTCGGTCACCACCGCGCCCGCGAGCAGCTGCGCGAACTCGAGCCCGGCGATGGTGACGAACGGGATCAGGGCGTTCCGGAAGGCGTGCTTGTACGTCACGACCCGCTCCGAGAGCCCCTTGCTACGCGCGGTTCTGACGAAGTCCAGCGACAGGACCTCCATCATGGTGGCCCTGATCATGCGGGTGAAGAACGCCAGGCGGAACAGCGAAAGCGTCAACGCCGGGAGGATGTAGTAGCGCCAGTCGCCCATCCCGGTCGAAGGAAGGATCCGCCACTGGACGCTGAAGACGAAGATCAGGACGATGCCGATGAAGAAGGTGGGGGAGCTGATCCCGACGACGGAGAAGAACCTGATCGCGTAGTCGGCCAGCGATCCGGGGCGGAGCCCCGCCGCGACGCCCAGCGGGATCCCGGCGATCAGGGCGATCGCGAGCGCGACGCCGACCAGTCGCAACGTCGCCGGCAGGCGCTCCAGCATCGCCGGCATCGCGGGCTCGCCCGAGTAGTACGACACGCCCAGGTCGCCCTGGACCAGGTTGAACAGAAATAGGCCGTACTGCACGGCCACCGGCCGGTCCAGCCCGAACGACTCGCGTAGCTCCTGCACCTCTTCGGCCGTCATCACGGTTTCGGAGGTGAGAAGCTCGACCGGATCGCCGACGAAATAGATGAGCGCGAAGATCAGCGTGGCGAGGACCCAGAGCGACAGGACGCCCTGGAGCAGTCGCCGCGCGACGAACGCCATCACCGGCCGGCCCCCATCGGGACCGGCCGGCTCGCGACGGCAGGGAGAGCGGGATCAGTCGGCACGCTTCGCTTCGAACGCGTACATCACCTCGTCCGGGCGGGACTCGAACTCGATCCCGCTGCGGACGCCGGCGATGGTGTTCTCGTAGTAGAGGGGGATGTACGCGACGTCCTCGAAGATCGCCTTCTCGAGGATCGCGCGCGCGTTCGCGATGCGCTGCTCGTCGTCGAACACCGTCAGCTCGCCTTCCGTGAAGGCGGCGTCGACCTCGGGGCTGGCGTAGCGGGCACGGTTGAAGCTGCCCTGTCCGGCGTCCAGGTCCCGGGTCTGCAGGAAGCCGGGGAGGGTCGGGTACGGCGCGGTCCAGCCCCATCCGGCCAGGTACATCGTGAACTCGCCTTCGTTCAGGGCCGGGAAGAACACGGTCCGCGTCTGGGCCCGGACCTCGGTCTCGATCCCGACGTCGCTGAGCATCCCGGCGATCGCCTCGGCGACGAACTCGTCGTTCAGGTAGCGGTCGTTGGGGGCGTCCAGGATCAGGCGGAAGCCGTCCTCGTACCCCGCGGCGGCCAGCAGCTCGCGAGCACGCTCCGGATCGTACGGAGGCCGATCCGCTTCCGGATCGTAGAACTCGATCGCGGGCGGCGGGAACTGGGTGGCCTTGGTCGCGGCGCCGCCCATGATCACCTCGACGATCGCCTCGGTGTCGATCGCCTGCCAGACCGCCATGCGGACGTCCGGATCGAGGAACGGATTCTCGATGTCGTCCGGCAACCCGGGCGAGTCGCTGCGCCAGTAGTCCATCGTCAGGTAGATCGTCCGGATGCTGGGCGCCTGGGTGATGTAGGCGCCGGGATCGTCCTCGACGCGGGCGAAGTCTTGCGGCAGCACCTTCTGCGCGATGTCGACCTCGCCGGAGAGCAGCGCCGCGACCCGGGCCGAGCCGCTGGGAATGTTGCGGAGCACCACGTTGCGGTAGTCCGGGATCTCGCCCCAGTAGCCGTCGTAGGCGACGAGCTCGAGTCGCTCGTCCTGTTGCCAGTCGACGAACGCGTACGGACCGCTGCCGATCGGGTCGCGCAGGAACGTCTGCATCCCCTCCGCCTCGACCGCGTCCTTGGGGAGCAGCGCGATGTTGGAGAGGTTGATCGGCAGGACGGGATCGGGAGCCGCGGTGGTCACGTCGAGCGTGAGCTCGCCGGTCGCCGTCGCCTCGGTCACGCCTCCCACGTAGATCTTCATCTCCGACTCGGGCGCGGTGGCGGCACGGGTCAGCGAGAAGGCGACGTCCTCGGCCGTGACGGGCGTACCGTCGTGGAAGGTCATGCCTTCGCGGACCGTCATCGACCAGACGGTGGGCTCGACGTTCTCCCATTCGGACACGACGAACGGCAGGATCGCGCCGTCGGGCGAGCGACGGGTGAGGGTGTCGAAGATGTGGTGCTGCCAGGCGAACGTGGTCGTCTCCGAGCGCGCGTGCGGATCGAGGGTCACCGCGCCGCCTTCGAACGCGACGTCGAGCGTCTCGTCCTGGGCGGCGGCGACGCTCAGCACCAGGCCCAGCAACAGCGACGTGACGAGGATTCGGATCTTTCGCATCGAGTCTCCTTCGTGGTTCGGCGAGACGTTGGACCGAGCGCGCTGCAGGATCTGCCTACGGTCGCGCGCATGCGGGTGGAATGCCGGGACGCCGCCCGGCGTGTTCCCGAAGGGTCAGCCTGCCGATCGCTCGGCGCGTGCGTGCGCCAGCAGCTCGGCGTCGGTGAGGGCGTCGAGCGCCAGCGCGGCCAGCAGCTTCGAGCCGTCGATCACGGCGGCGTCGCCGCGCTCGGACCTCGCCGCCTCGCGGAACGCCGCGGTGTGCGGCTTGGCGTCGTCGTCGATCGCGATGAACGCGTGCAGCGCCGGAACTCGCTGCGAGACGTTGCCCATGTCGCTGGAGCCGCCGAAGTCGCTCGGATCGACCGGCGCAGCGTGCCGGCCCAGATCGGCCGCGTGCAGCGCGTACCGCTGCGCCAAGGAGAGGTTCGGAACCATGTTCTCGTACGCCGGCGCCACGTCGCTGACGGCCAGCTCGCAGCCGGTCATCATCGCCGCGCCCTCGAGGACCTTGCGGGCGCGAGGCGCGAGCGAGTCCAGCAGGTAGCCGCGGTCGGCGCAACGGACGAACAGCCGCATCGACGCGCGCTCGGGAACGATGTTCGCCGCGTCGCCGCCGTGCGTCACGATGGCGTGCATGCGGACGTCGGACGTCACCTGCTGCCGCAGCGCGTCGATGCCGGAGAAGGCGAGGCGCACCGCGTCCAGCGCGTTCACGCCGAGATGCGGCGCCATCGCCGCATGGGCGGGGACGCCGGTGAACGTCACGTCCCAGCCGACCCGCGCCAGCGACGGTCCGCCTTGGCGATCCTCGGCCAGCGGGTGGACCATCATCGCGACGTCGACGTCGTCGAACACGCCGGCCTCGATCAGGTGCGCCTTGCCTCCGCCGCCCTCCTCGCCGGGACAGCCGATCACGCGCAGCTCGCCCGGCAGCTCGTCCATCGCCTCGCCGAGCGCGAGACCGCCGCCCAACCCCATCGTCGCGATGACGTTGTGGCCGCAGGCGTGCCCCAGCCCTTCGAGCGCGTCGTACTCGCACAGGATGGCGACCGTCGGGCCGGCCCCGGCGCCACCGCGCTTGCGCGCGACGAAGGCGGTCTCCAGTCCTCCGGCAGGGATCTCGACGTCGAATCCTTCGCTCCGGAGCTCGTCCGCGAGCCAGCCCGACGCCTGCCGCTCCTCGAACCGGATCTCGGGATTCGCATGGATGCGGTGGCTGATCTCGAGCAGGCGCTCCCGGCGCGCGTCGACGCCTGACCAGAGCGCCGCGCGCAGCGGGGCGTCGAGAACCGTCATCTGTGACATGAGGAACGATAGCACCGGCCGACCTGCGTGAGCCGGTGTCCTCGCGGTCGCCCGTACTCTGAGGATCGACCCGATCGACCGGCACGATCGACCAAGGCCGTCCGCGGGCCGTGCGCACGACGCGTGCGCGCGGCGTGGCTTCGGGGCGTGGTTTCGGGGCGTGGCTTCGGGGCGTGACTTCGGGGAGGGGCGCTCCAGCGACGGCCGATGCCAACGCTTTTCGGTACGCTGACCCGGTTCATGCCGAGAGTGCTGCACACCGCCGACTGGCACCTGGGGAAGCGCCTGCACGACTTCTGGCTGCTCGACGAGCAGCGCGAGGCGTTGGACCGCGTCGCGGACGTCGTCGCGCGCGAGCGTCCCGATCTCGTGCTGGTCGCCGGCGACCTGTTCGACGTGCCGGTGCCGCAGGTGCGCGCGCTGCAGCTGTGGGAGCGGGCGGTGGCACGGATCGCGGACGAGGCGGGCGTGCCGGTCGTGGTGATTCCCGGCAACCACGATCAGGCCGAGCGCATCGCCATGAACGCGCGGATGGCGCGCCACGCCGGCCTCTACGTGCTGACCGACCTCGCCGCCGCGCACCTGCCGGTCCGGGTGGCCGGCGTGGACGTGTTCGGCGTGCCGTTCCACAAGCCGCCGCACGTCCGGGCCGTGGCGCACGGCGCGGCGGGCGCGGCGGGCGCGGCGGTCGACGACGCGGAGGACGACGCGGCCGACGAAGCGGACGACGGCGCGGACGAGGCGGCGGACGCCACCGCCGACGTCGCGGACGATCTGGGCGACGTCGACTACGACGCGGCGATGGCGTGGATCCTGACGCGCGCCAGGCGCCACCGCACGCCCTCGGTCCCGACCGTGCTGGCGGCGCACGCCTTCGTCGAAGGCGCCGGCGAGGAGCCGGAGGGCGAGGAGGCGATCCTGGTGGGCGGCGCCGGCGGGGTGCGGCCGGCCACCCTGCACGGGTTCGACTACGTCGCGCTGGGCCACCTCCATCGGCCGCGCACGCTCGCGGGGCCGGTCCCGGTCCGCTACGCGGGCAGCCTGTTCCCCTACGCGTTCGGCGAGCCGAACGAGAAGAGCGTCACCCTCGTCGACCTGCCCGACGGCGGCGGGCCGCCGACCGAGATCCGGTCCGTGCCCCTGCCGGCCCGCCGCCAGGTGCGGATCGTAGAGGGCAAGCGCTTCGCCGAGGTGATCGAGGAGGGCCGCGCGACGCGCGCCGATCCCGACCGGGCGGCGCGGGCGGACGACTACCTGCTGGTCCGGGTCCAGGATCGCGATCCGATCGATCACGCCCTGGCGCGGCTTCGCGAGGTGCATCCCCGCGCGCTGCTGGAGCAGCCGGTGATCGACGTGCGGACGGAGGGCCGGCGCCTGTCGGGCGACGTGCGCACGATCCGGCCCGAGGACGCCTTCCTCGACTTCTACGAATCGGTGTACGACGCGCCGCCCAGCGAGCTGGAGCTCGAGATCCTGCGCGCCGTGCTGAGCGGCGACGACGTCGCGCTCGACGAGCCGATCGACGCCG
>CAZHCI010000019.1:14051-27151 GCA_964530905.1 uncultured bacterium | reverse complement strand
AATCGTCCCAACATTCACATGCGGCTTCGTACGCTCGAACGTCGCTTTCGCCATGGTGTCTCGTCCTTTCCTTCGTGCCGTGCGGGAGGGTGTGGGGCCCGCCACGGCGGCAGACGACTCACGATCCGCGCGGACGTGCTCCGACGGATCGCGTCGTTCTACGGGGCCTGGGAGTTGGAGCTCGTGGACGGACTTGAACCGTCGACCTCTCCCTTACCAAGGGAGTGCTCTACCGCTGAGCTACACGAGCCTACCTGGACCCGGGAGCGCGCCCTGAGCCGGTCGGGCCGGGAACGCCTGGAGCGGGAGACGGGATTCGAACCCGCGACATTCAGCTTGGGAAGCTGACGCTCTACCAACTGAGCTACTCCCGCGAGGTCGGGGCGTGCCCCGGACCCGGATCTGAACCCGCGGTACGGCCGCGGACCGGCTCCTAGCGTGGTGGGTAGGGCTGGATTCGAACCAGCGTAGGCATAAGCCAACGGATTTACAGTCCGTCCCCTTTAACCACTCGGGCACCTACCCATGCGGCCCGAAGCCGATCGAACGCGCGCGTCGGAGCGTGGAGCCACCCATCGGAATCGAACCGACAACCTTCCGATTACAAGTCGGATGCTCTACCAGTTGAGCTAGGGTGGCATCCTCCTCGTCGGTGACGTCACGACGCCTCTTCCCGCGTCCGGTCTAGGAGACTAGCACGGGCCTCAGGGGGTGTCAACGACCCCGCGAGCCGCCGTTCGCGGCCGTCCGGAAGGGGCGTCGCGGGCCGCCGCCGGGACCCTCCCAGGCGGCACCGCGGAGCGCCCTGGGCGCCCTGTCGGCCCGTTCCCAAACGTCCCGGAAGCAGGTGGTACAGTCTCGCTCAGGAGGTCCCCGAATGCGCATCGGTCCACTCGGTATCTGGGAACTGCTCATCATCCTGGTCGTGGTCCTGCTGATCTTCGGACCGCGCCGCCTGCCGGAGATGGCCAAGGGTCTCGGACAGTCGGTGCGCGAGTTCCGCAAGGGCATCCGCGACATCAAGAACGATTTCGAGGAAGGCGAGAAGGACGAGCCGGCGTCCGCGCCGTCGAAGGCCACGAGCGAGCCCAAGCCGCAGGCGGAGCAGCGGCAGCCCGCCGCGACCACCAGCGAGTCCAGCGCCGACGACCCCGAGACGAAGAAGGCCGCGCCGGACGCCTGACGTGCCGCGTCGGCCCGCAGCCGAGCTCGGCGGCGCGCACGCGTAGCGCGCCGCCGAGCTCCGTGCAGCCCTCCCCGATCCCATGGCCATGACCCTGATCGACCACTTCGCCGAGCTCCGCACCCGGCTGTTCATCTCGCTGGGCGCCTGGGTGGTGGCGGCCGGCATCGCGTTCGTCGTGCGTTTCCAGCTCCTGGACTGGCTCAAGGCGCCGCTCCCGGAGTCGATGACGCTGAACTACTTCTCGATCCTCGAGCCGTTCGTGGCCAGCATGCAGATCGCCTCGTTCTTCGGCCTGGTCCTCGCCGCGCCGGTGATCGTGTCGCAGATCTGGGCGTTCCTGGCGCCCGGCCTCTACCCCGAGGAACGGCGCTACGCCGTGCCGTTCATCTTCCTCACCGCCCTCGCCTTCGCGGGAGGCGTGGCGTTCGCGTACTGGGTCGTCCTTCCGTTCACCATCCCGATCCTGCTCAGCTTCCTGGGCGGCGAGGCGCAAGGCCTGCTGTCGATCGGACGCTACATCTCGGCGTTGCTGCTGCTGATGGGCGTGTTCGGCCTGATGTTCGAGATGCCCGTGCTCGGCTACCTGCTCGCCCGCATCGGCATCCTCCGCGCAGGCGTGATGACGCACTACCGCCGCTGGGCGATCGTCGGCGGGCTGGTGCTCGCGGCGGTGATCACGCCGACCGGGGACCCGTTCAACTTCGCGCTCGTCGCGGGACCCCTCGTGGTACTTTACGAACTCACCATCCTCGTCGTGCGCCTATCGCAGCGGAAGGAACGCCATGGAAGCGAAGATCCGGAGCCTTCGTGACGACATCGACGCCCTCAACCTCGAGATCCTCGACAAGCTCTCGAAACGCGCGGAGCTCGCCGAGGCCATCGGCGAGCTCCAGACGCAGACCGGGTCGTCGCACTACGATCCGGTGCGCGAGCAGGAGATGCTCGACGCGCTGACCGCTGCGAATCTCGGGCCGTTCGACGACGCCACGGTCAAGAGCCTGTTCAAGCAGATCTTCCAGGCGTCGATGCACCTCGAGCAGGAGCAGGACAAGAAGAGCTACCTCACCTCCCGCCGGACCCTGGGCCGCGACACGGTCGTGGAGATCGGCGAGCTCCGCGTCGGCTCGGGCGAGCCTCCCGTGCTGATCGCCGGTCCGTGCGCCATCGAGTCGCGCGAGCAGGTCCAGGTCACCGCGGCACGTCTGGCGTCGCGCGGCGTGACCCTGTTCCGCGGCGGAGCGTTCAAGCCGCGCACCGACCCGTACTCGTTCCAAGGCCTCGGGGTCGACGGGCTCCGCCTCGGCCGGGAGGCCGCGGACGCGCACGGGCTGAAGTTCGTCGCCGAGATCATGGACGCGCGCGACCTGCCCGCCTTCGAGGAGCATGCCGACGTGCTCCAGATCGGCGCTCGCAACATGCACAACTTCACGCTGCTACGGGCGATCGGTCGCAGCCGCAAGCCGGTCCTGCTCAAGCGAGGGCTGGCCGCCACGATCCAGGAGTGGGTGATGGCGGCGGAGTACCTCCTGCACGAGGGGAACCCCAACGTGATCTTGTGCGAGCGCGGGATTCGCACCTACGAGCCGACCACGCGCAACACGCTGGACGTCTCCGCGGTGGCCCTCGCCAAGCTCGAGACGCACCTTCCCGTCGTCGTCGACGTCACGCACTCCGGCGGTCGCCGCGACCTGCTGGTCCCCCTCACCAAGGCCGGCCTCGCCGTCGGCGCGGACGGGATCATGGTCGAGGTGCACCCCAATCCTGCCGTGGCCCTGTCGGACCAGAAGCAGCAGCTCGACTTCGACGATTTCGACGCCTACCTCGAAGCGACCGGCTACGCCAAGAAGCTGAGCCCCGAACGGCACGAGGTGTACGGCTTCTGAGCCACCGACCGTGCGGTAGGGACGCCACCCGCCGCGCCGTGGAGGTGCGATGCTCGACGATCTCCTGAACTTCGTCTTCCGCGCCGCCGACGTTCGGCCCGAGTTCACCAAGGCCCGCTGTCTGGCGGTACGGCAGTCGCCCGCCGCCTGCACGCGCTGCGCCGACGTCTGTCCGCACGACGCCGTCACGGTGCGCGGGCGGGGCGTCGAGATCGACGACGTCGACTGCAGCGGATGCGGGCTGTGCGTGCAGGCGTGCCCCTCGCAGGCGCTCGAGCCCAAGCTGCGCCTGTCGGCGGGCCGCCCAGCGAAGTGCTCGCGCGTGAGCGGCGACGCCCAGACGGTTCACTGCCTGGCACGCCTCCGGCCCACCGATCTGCACACGCTGCTGCGCGGCCGGGCCTCGGTCGTGCTGGCGCACGGCGACTGCGCCGACTGCGAGGTCGGCGGCCAGGCCGCCCTCGACGCGATCCACGCCGTCGCCGAGCGGTCCCGCGAGCTTCTCGCGTTGCGAGGCGCCGACCGGGAGATCCGCATCGAGCGGCGCGACAGCCTCGACGACGAGGACACCGCCGAGGCGATCGATCGCCGGGCGCTGCTGCGCGGAGGCTGGCGGAGCTTGGCGACGACCGCCTCCGACGCGCTGGCGCCCCTCGATCCGGGCGACGACGACGGCGAGATGCCGAGCGAGGCGGCGCGGACCTGGCGGGCGCTCACCTTGGCGGCGCCCGCGCCGGAGCAGGCGGTGCCTTGGCCCCTCCCGCTCGTGAACGACGCCTGCATCCTCTGCCCGATCTGCACGCGCGTCTGCCCGACCGACGCGTTCTCGCGGGCGTACGAGGACGACGGCAGCGGAGCGCTCCTGCTCGAGCCGTCCCAGTGCATCGGCTGCGACGCCTGCGTGTCCGCCTGTCCCGTGAAGGCGATCACGATGGAGCGCACGCCGACCTGGGCCGACGCCTCGTCCGGATCGCGCGAGGTGTACAGGCGCCCGGGGCGCTCGGCGGACGACGGCTCGGTCGCGCGCTGAGGCTCGGTCGCCCGAATCGCGACCGTACTCCACGACGTCCGGGCGCCCGCGCCGATACACTCAGGGCATGACCACCGTCGACGACTGGGTTCATGAAGCCGTGGAGGCGGCCGGACCGCGCGGCGCCACCGTGCGCGACGTCCAGCGCTGGGTCGACGAGGCGCGGGGCGAGGAGCTCGCGGTCGACACGATCGAGGCCTCCCTCGCCGCCCTGGTCGGACAGGAGCGCATCGAGCCGGTCGGCGAGGGACGATGGGCCGTCCGGAAGAAGACGGGCAAGGCCGACGCCCTGAAGCGCCTGTTCGGCGAATGACGGCGCCCGCCGCACCCTCGAGGGAGGATCCCCACGAATGAACGCCACCACGACCCCCGAAGCGAAGACCTCCCGCGAGCTCCAGGACTTCTACGAGATCGACGCCCTCCACACGCCCGAGGAGCGCATGATCCGCGACAGCGTGCGCGAGTTCGTGCGGTCCGAGCTCCTCCCTCACGTGGGCGAGTGGTGGCGCGAGGGCCTGTTCCCCGCGCACCTTCCCCGCGCGTTCGGCGAGATGGGCATGCTCGGCGTCGCGCTTCCCGAGCGCTACGGCGGCGCGGGGGCGTCGTACACCGCCTACGGTCTGCTGAACCGCGAGATCGAGTACGCCGACAGCGGCCTGCGGAGCTTCGTCAGCGTCCAGTCCAGCCTGGTGATGTGGCCCATCCACGAGTACGGGTCGGACGACATGAAGGAGACCTGGCTGCCGCGACTGGCCTCGGGCGAGGCGGTCGGCTGCTTCGGCCTCACCGAGCCGGACGCGGGCAGCGATCCGGGCGCGATGACGACCCGCTGCCGCAAGGTGGGCGACGAATGGATCGTCCGCGGCGTCAAGCGCTGGATCACCAGCGGCACGCGCGCCGACGTCGCGATCGTCTGGGCGCGCGACGAGGACTCGGGCCGCGTGCTGGGGTTCCTCGTCGAGACCGACCGCGAGGGCTTCTCGGCCGAGGACATCAAGACGAAAGCGTCGATGCGCGCCTCGGTCACCAGCGAGCTGCACCTCGACGAGGTCGCCGTTCCCGACGCGAACCGCCTGAACGTCGTCGGCCTCAAGGGGGCGCTGTCGTGCCTGAACCAGGCACGCTTCGGCATCGCGTTCGGCGTGCTGGGCGCTGGATTCGCCACGTTCGAGGAGGCCGTGCGCTACTTGGAGGAGCGGCCGTCGTTCGGCGTGCCCCTCACCGGCAAGCAGATCGTGCAGTCCAAGCTCGCCGACATGCTCGGCGAGCTCACCAAAGGCAGCCTGCTCGCCTACCAGCTGGGCCGGCTGAAGGAACAGGGCAAGGACACGCCCGCGCGCGTGAGCCTGGCCAAGCGCGACAACGTACGCGCGGCTCTGGGCGTCGCCCGTGCCGCGCGCGACCTGCTGGGCGGAAACGGGATCACCACCGAGTACGCCGCGATCCGGCACATGCTGAACCTCGAGACGGTGTCGACCTACGAGGGGACCGACACGGTCCACACCCTGATCCTGGGTCGCGAGATCACCGGCCGCGCCGCGTTCTGACCTCGCCGTCCGCGCTCGCGCCCACCGCCGCTCAACGAAGCGTCGCCGCGGCGAGCAGGGTGAGCGCCAGGCCCAGCGCGGCCCGGGCCAGGTGGTTGCGGACGACGACGCGGCCCAGCACGCGGCGCGCGTTCCACAGCGAGGCGGCCGACGCGACCAGCGAGCCGGCCGCCAGCAGCAGCCACGTCTCGGGCAGGCGGTAGGCGGCGGCCACGCCGCCGACCGTGAGCAGCGCCGCGGACGCCATGAAGGCGAAGGCCAGCGCACGCCGCCGGCGCACCACCGTCCACGCACCGAACGTCGAGACGACGGCGTAGGCCAGCGACGCGATCAGCAGCAGCCAGCCCATCGCTCAGGACGTCCGCTCCTCGTCGTCCCGCGGCGCTCGGCCCGCCTCGGTCGGAACGTCGTCGGTCGGAACGTCGTCGGACGCAGGGCCGTCGGACGCAGGTCCGTCGGACGCGACCGCACCGATCGGAACGGCGACCGGCGGAACGGCGCTCGCTGGAAGCTCCACGGTCTCGAACGGCCGGCGTACCAGGGTGCGCGCGTGGCGCGCCAGCCACGCGTCCGCGCCGGACTCGGGGTCGACGACCATGCGAACGCGTGCGATTCCGGGTCGGCGCGCGAAGCGCCGGACCGCGCCCAGCGCCTCCGCGTCGGTCGGCGCCAGCTTGTCGTCCACCCGCCACCCTTCGCCCCGTAGCGCGGCCGGGTCGAGCTGATGCGCCGAGACGAGGTGCTCTCCGGTTCCCTCGAGGCGGCCTCGAAGCCGCTCGTCGAGGTGCCACGGCTGGCCGACGAGCGCGACGGTCGAGCTCGTCGAGGGCGTCGTGGCGGCCCCGAGGCCCGGCGCGCGGGGCGTCCTCAGGTCGGCGCGGTGCGTCTGCCACACCCGCCGCACCGTTCCCGGCGACGGCGAGACGGTCGACAGGATCGAGATCGCCAAGCTCTCGATCCCCGGCGACGACAGGTCGGCCGGCACCGCCAGCAGCGGCGGAAGCCCCGGCACCGCCTGCGCGAGCGCCCCGGGAAAGTCCGCGACGAACGGATCCTGCGCGCTGCCCCGCGCCCCGTCGTAGCCGAAGTTCGGGTCCGGGACGACGAGCCGCTCGCATCCCGACAGCGCGATCGCCTCGGCGGCGGCCGCACGGAACGCCCGCCCCGACACGGCGCCCAGGCGCGGGTCGTGGGACGCCTGCTCCAGGCGGCCTGGATCCGGCGCGACGATCTCGGCGCCGGCCGCGTGGAGCAGGCGGCTCCAGAACGGACCCCAGCGATCCCAGAGAAGACGGGTGACGAAACCGATGCGCATGGCGCGGCAGTCTAGCACGCCGGTCCTGGCCTCGCTTCGCGCCCGGTCAGGCGGACGCGACCATCGAACGGGGCCGCGCGAGCCGTTCGAGCAGCGCCTCCGCGAGCGCGCGGCCCGCCTCCTTGTCGAGGAACTGATTCCCGTTGCCGCACTTCGGCGACAACACGCAGCGGGGGCAGCCGGCCTTGCACGGACACGCCTCGAGCCGCTCGCGCGCGGCCTCGAGCCACCGCAACGCCACGTGCGCGCCCGCCGCGGCGTACCCGACGCCGCCCGGAGCGCCGTCGTACACGAACAGCGTGGGCTGACCGAGCTCCGGATGGAGGGGATACGACACGCCCCCGACGTCGGCCCGCTCGCACAGCACGAACGCCGGCAGCAGGCCGATCAGCGTGTGCTCCAGGGCGTGCATCCCGGATGCGAACAGCGCTGGCGCGACCGACGCGGAGCGGGCCTCGTCGGCCATCACGAGCCAGGCCGCCTGCGTCTCGTACGACTCGGTCGGCAGATCCAACACCCGCTCCTCGAGGATCGCGCCGGTCCGGTAGCGTTTTCGGACGTAGCTGGACACCTCGTGCACGACGCGTACGCGGCCCACGGCCACGCCGGGCCGGAGCCCGAGCTCCGTCGCCAGCCGCGGGTCGCCCTCGGCGCCCGCCTCGAGCACCTCGACCCGGGTCTCGCCGCGAATCTGCGTGTACCAGTCCTCGATGTGCGGCAGCAGCGTCGCGCGCCGCGCCTCCAGGTCCAGCTCCACGACCAGGTACGGATCGCCACGGTGCAGGTGCACCGCGCCGACGTGAAGCTCGCGGACCGCCCGCGCGACGTCCACGCTGCCCAGCGAGCGGCCCTCGGCGGCCTCGACGAGCCGCACGCGCCCGATCCCGCCGCCGCGCAACGACACCCGCCGGTGCGGGAACCGACCGCTCGGAAGCCAGCGCTCGTGCACGCGCCTCAGCCCCGGCACCCCGTCCAGGTGCAGCCCGGGGGCGAGCCACCCTTCGTGCGCGGCGAGCGGAAGCTCCGCCGCGGCGCACGGCAGGTGCGCGGCGTGGATCACGTCGTTGTGAGCGTCGGCGACCGCCGCCTCGACCGCGCCCTCGAGGATCTGCTCGGGGTGCCGCAGGTAGTGGTCGTCCAGCGGATCGTCGCCCGGGACGAGCACCGTGAGCGCGCGCGCCCCGCTGCGTCCCGCCCTGCCCGCGCGCTGCCAGAACGACATCGACGAGCCCGGATAGCCGACCATCGCCACCGCGTCCACGCCGCCGACGTCGACGCCGAGCTCCAGGGCGCTCGTCGCCGCGAGCACCGTGATCCTCCCCGCGCCGAAGTCGTGCTCGATCCGGCGTCGCTCGGCGGCGTCGTACCCCGCCCGGTACGCGTCCACGCGCCAGGCGTCGCCCTCGCCCAGCCGAGCCGAGGCGTAGCGGGCGAGCAGCTCGGCCGACCGGCGCGAGTTGCAGAAGAACAGGCTCTTCACGTCCGCACGCGCGAACGCGACCGCGAGGTCGGCCGCCTCCGCGACGGGATTCCGGCGCCGGGCCGCGTCGCCGCTCCGGGCGGGCGGCTCCCAGAACACGACCTCCCTGGCCCCGTGCGGCGCCGCGTCGTCGTCGACCGCCACCGCCGTCCGGCCGGTCAGCGCCTCGAACAGCCCGTCCGGATTCGCGATCGTGGCGCTAGCGGCCACGATCCTGGGGGAGGCGCCGTAGTGCTCCGCGATTCGCAGCAGCCGCCGGAGCACGTTCGCGACGTGGCTTCCCAGCACGCCGCGGTAGGCGTGCAGCTCGTCGATCACGATCACCTCGAGGCGCGCCAGGAACGACGCCCAGGCGGGGTGGAACGGCAGGACGCCCAGGTGCAGCATGTCGGGGTTCGTCACGACGACCGCGGCCTGCTCACGGCGCGCGCGGCGCTCGGAGCGCGGCGTGTCGCCGTCGTAGGTCGTGTACCGGTCGCGAGCGGCGTCCTGGCCCAGGGCGCCGGCCAGGGAGCGAAGCGACCGCAGCTGATCGCCGGCGAGCGCCTTGGTCGGGAACAGCATCAACGCCGTGCGCCCGTCGCTGGCCGCCTGGAGCACCGGCAGCTGGTAGACGAGCGACTTGCCCGAGGCGGTCGGCGTGGCCAGGACCACGTCCCGGCCGTCCGCGAGGTGGCCCCAGGCGGCGGCTTGATGTCGCCACGGACGGAGGCCCAGTCGCCGGGCGAGCGGCGCCCACCGTCCGGGCACCTCGCCCGCCCGGTCGCCGCCGCGGGGTGGCACGAACGCGTGGACGGCGATCCGTCCCCGTCCCTCGTCGAGCTCGCTCAGCCAGCCGTGGAAGCTGTCGTACCCGCTCGGCGGCCCGGCCTGGCGGAGAGGGATCGATGCCGGCATGCCGAACGCTACCCCGGCGAGCGCGGAACGGCGGTCGTGGTAGGTTCACCCCGTCGCTGGAGGTCGGCTCTGTGGTCGCTGCGTTCCTGGTCGTTCTCTACGCCCTCGCCCTGCCCTACCTGGGGTTGATGGGGCTGGCGTTCGCGGGCCTGTTCCTGCGCGGCGAGGAGCGTCTCGTGAGCCGCCGACCCTCGGTCAGCGTGATCGTTCCCGCGCACGACGAGGAGCGCGACCTGGCGCCGACCTTGGCGTCGCTCTCCGCACAGAGGTACCCCGGCGACGCCGAGTTCGTGGTGGTCGACGATCGCTCCAGCGACGGCACGCCGGACGTGATCGCGGCGGCCGCCGCCCGCGATCCTCGCATCCGCGGGGTGCGTGTCGACGCGCCCGATCGGCGGCTGGCGCCCAAGGTGAACGCCGTGAACCACGGCATCGCCGCCTCGACCGGCGAGATCATCGTGACCAGCGACGCCGACTGCCGCTACCCGGCCGGCTGGCTGGAGGGGATGGTCGCGCACTTCGCGCCGGGCGTGACGATGGTCGTCGGCTACGTCGAGACGACCCGGAAGGGCGGCGTGAAGCGGTTCCTGCACCGCTTCGAGACGATCGACTGGCTGTCGCTGATGCTGGTCTCGCGCTCGCTCACGAGGTTCGGTTGGAAGTTCGCGTCGAGCGCGAACAACCAGGCGTACCGTCGCGACGCGTTCGAGGCCGCCGGCGGATTCGGCGCGATCGGCCGGGCGCCGAGCGGCGACGAGGACCTGCTCACCCAGCGTCTCGGCCGGCTGCCGGAGAGTCGGATCGTGTTCGCGAGCCGTCCCGAGACGCGGGTGCTGACGCAGCCCGTGGCCAGCTGGCGGGCGTTCTACCTGCAGCGCCGGCGCTGGGTGTCGCGCTACCACCATCCGATGCACTACCATCCGGGCTTCCTGGCCTCGATCGCCGTGCTCGGGTTCCAGTCCGTCGCGCTGTCGATCGCGATCGTCGTGACGCCGTTGGTGCCGGAGCTGGCGCCGTGGGTGGCCGCGCTGTGGCTGGCCGAGATCGGGGTCGAGGTGGCAGGCGTCGCGATCGGGGCGCGTCAGCTGGACCGCGACGACCTGGTCGGGCCGGGCCTGCTGGCGTGGGCCGTGCTCCATCCGTTCTTCATCGCCTCGATCGTGATCGGCTCGCTGGTCAAGAGCGGCGAGTGGAGGGCGGGCGCGGACCCGTACCGCCGCCGCTGGCTCCAGCGCCGCTGGCGGGCGTGGCGCCGGCGACTCCGGATCGGACCCAGACGCGAGTCCTGAGCTCGAACCGGCGGTGGTACAGTCGGGCGTTTCCGTGAGCGCGACGCGCGTTCCCTCGGCATCCCCACCCCCCTCGGAGGTCCGAATGAAGGTCTTCATCCTCGGCGGCGACGGCTTCTGCGGCTGGCCCACCAGCCTGCACCTCAGCGCCCTCGGCCACGACGTCACCATCATCGACAACCTCAGCCGCCGCAACATCGACAACGAGCTCGAAGCCGGCAGCCTCACCCCCATCCAGTACATGGGCACCCGCCTCAAAGCGTGGAAAGAGGTCAGCGGACGCGACATGCGCTTCGAACGCCTCGACGTCGCCAAGAACTACCACCGGCTCTTGACGTTGATTCAAGACGAGAAGCCCGACGCCATCGTCCACTTCGCCGAACAACGCGCCGCGCCCTACTCCATGAAGAGCAGCGCCCACAAGCGCTACACCGTCGACAACAACCTCAACGCCACCCACAACGTCCTCGCCGCCATCGTCGAATCGGGCGTCGACGTCCACCTCGCCCACCTCGGCACCATGGGCGTCTACGGCTACGGCACCGCCGGCATGAAGATCCCCGAAGGCTACCTCCCCGTCGACGTCACCACCGACGACGGCAGCCGCGTCCGCCAAGAGATCCTCTACCCCGCCAACCCCGGATCGATCTACCACATGACCAAGACCCAAGACCAGCTGTTCTTCGCCTACTACGCCAAGAACGACCACCTCAGGATCACCGACCTCCACCAAGGCATCGTCTGGGGCACCCACACCCCCGAGACCGACCAGGACGAACGCCTCGTCAACCGCTTCGACTACGACGGCGACTACGGCACCGTCCTCAACCGCTTCCTCATGCAAGCCGCCGTCGGCTACCCCCTCACCGTCCACGGCACCGGCGGCCAGACCCGCGCCTTCATCCACATCCGCGACACCGTCCGCTGCATCCAGATCGCCCTCGAAAACCCCCCCGAAAAGGGCGAGCGCGTCAAGATCCTCAACCAGATGACCGAAACCCACCGCGTCCGCGACCTCGCCAAGATCGTCGCCGACATCGCGAACGCCGAGATCGCCCACGTCGACAACCCCCGCAACGAAGATCCCGAAAACGACCTCCACGTCCAGAACGACCTGTTCCTCGACCTCGGCCTCGAACCCACCACCCTCGAAGCCGGCCTCCTCGAAGAGGTCACCAGCGTCGCCCGCAAGTACGCCCACCGCGCCGACCGCAGCAAGATCCCCGCCACCGCCACCTGGACGCAACGCCAGAAGCCCGGCGTGCCTCCCGGCGACGACTGAGGCGACCCGAGAGGGACAGCCGCGTGCGTATCGCGCTCTTCACCGAGACGTTCCTGCCGAAGATCGACGGCGTGGTCACCCGCGTCGTGCGCAGCCTCGAGAAGCTGACCGAGCTGGGGCACGAGGCGTTGATCTTCGCCCCCGGCAGGCCCCCGCCGGAGGCCGCCGGTCACCGGGTGGTGCGCGTTCCCAGCGTCCCGTTCTGGCCGTGGTACCCCGAGCTGTTCCTCGGGCTGCCCCGTCCCCGGATCGGTCGGGAGGTCGACCGCTTCGACCCCGACGTCGTGCACGTCGTGAATCCGGTCATCCTCGGCTTGTGGGGCACGATGATCGCTCGCCAGCGCGGGCTCCCGCTGCTGGCCAGCTACCACACCGACATCACGCAGTACGCGAAGCACCTGAAGCTACCGTTCCTGACGCCGATCTCCGACCGCTTCCTGCGGGACGTCCACAACCAGGCCCACGTGAACCTGTGCACCAGCATGCCGATGGTCAACTCGGCCAAGGGGCTGGGGATCGACCGGGTCCGGCTGTGGCCCAAGGCGGTGGACACCGAGCTGTACCGGCCGTCACGACGGAGCGAGGCGATGCGCAGGCGGCTCTCGGGCGGCGAGCCCGAGAAGCCCCTGATGCTCTACGTCGGTCGCCTGTCGTTCGAGAAGCGCCTGGACTGGCTGTACGCCCCCATCACGCAGCTCGGCGGCGTGCGCCTGGCGTTCGTCGGCTCGGGGCCGGCCGCGAAGGAGCTCGAGAAACGGTTCGCCGGCACGCCCACCGTGTTCACGGGGTACCTGTCGGGCGAGGAGCTCGCCTCGGCCTACGCCAGCGCGGACGTGTTCGCGTTCCCTTCCGACACCGAGACGCTGGGGTTCGTGGCGATGGAGGCGATGGCCTCGGGCGTCCCGGCCGTCGGCGCGCGGGCCGGCGGGATCCCCGACGTCATCCGGCACGGCGAGAACGGGCTGATGTTCACGCCCGGCGATCTGGGCGACCTGACCGAGCAGCTCAGGCGCCTGCTGACCGACGACGTGCTGCGCAGGCGGCTCGGGCGTCAGGCGCGCGAGGACATGGAGCAGCACGGCTGGCTGGCCGCGACCGAGGCGCTCGTCGACTTCTATCGCAAGGCGATCCGCGTGCAAGACCGGTTCGACCCCGAGAGCGACGATCGCGGCCTGAGCTGACGCGCGGCCG
>CAZHCI010000019.1:7899-13951 GCA_964530905.1 uncultured bacterium | reverse complement strand
CTCGGCCGTCACTCGGCCGTCACGACCGGACGATCGCCCGGCCGCACGCGGACCCGCGTTCCGAACGACCGTTCGAGCAGCGGCTCGCGCAGCACCTCCTCGGGCGTGCCGTCCGCGACGATCCGACCGCGATCGAGGAGCAGCACCCGGTCGCATCGGGCCGCCTGATTCAGGTCGTGCAGAACGGCGACGACGCCGAGGCCTTCGCCCGCCAGACGGGCCGCGTGGCGCATCAGCTCCGCTTGGTAGCGCAGGTCCAGGTGCGCGGTGGGCTCGTCGAGAAGCAGCCAGTCGGGCTGCTGCGCCAACGCGCGCGCCAGCACCACGCGCTGCCGCTCGCCTCCCGACAGCGAGCCCACCGGCTGGTCGCGGAACCGCCATGCGTCGGTGCGCCGCATCGCGGCCTCGATCACGGCGCGATCGTTCGGCCCTTCGCTCGCGAAGAAGCCCAGGTGCGGCGCACGACCCATCGCCGCCACGGAACGAGCCGAGAACGCCGCGGGAAGCTCGGGCACCTGGGGCACGACGCCCAGTCGGCGGGCCAGCTCGCGCCGACCGAACCGCCGCAACGGCCGTCCGTCCAGCTCGACGGTTCCCACGCGGGGCCGGAGAACGCCGGACGCGAGCCCCAGGAGCGTCGACTTCCCCGCTCCGTTCGGGCCGATCAGTCCGGCGAGCTCGCCCGCGCGGAAGGTGACGTCGACGCCGCGAATCACCTCCGCGCCGGCCTCGTAGGCGAAGCGGACGCCCTCGATGACGAGGCTCACCACGCCTCCCGTCCGCGCCGGAGCAGCACCAGGAAGAACGGTCCCCCGACCAGCGCGGTCACGATCCCCACCGGCAGCTCGGCCGGCGAGAGCGCCGTACGGGCGACCAGGTCGGCCAGCACCAGGAACGCCGCCCCCCAGAGCGCCGACAGCGGCACGAGCTCGCGATGCTCCGGACCGACCGCCAGTCGCACGGCGTGCGGAACGATCAGGCCCACGAAGCCGATCACGCCCGCGACCGAGACGGCGGCGGCCGTCAGCAGCGTCGCGCCGAGGACGACGGTCCATTTGAACCGCTCGACCGGAAGGCCCAGCTGCCGGGCCGACGTCTCGCCCACCAGCAGCAGGTCGAACGCGCGTCGTGCCGCCATCGCGGCGGGCACCGCGAGAACGAGGCCCGCCGTCAAGATCGCCACGTCGCGCCACCCCGCGAACGCGAAGCTGCCCAGCAGCCACGCCAGCACGCCCGCCGTGCGCTCACGGTCGGCGAGCATCACGAAGCTCGTCGCGGCCGACAGGCTCGAGCCCAGCACCACGCCGGCCAGGATCAGCGAGACGATCGGAAGCCGGCCGCCTCGTCGAGCGAGCAGCACCACCGCCACGACGGTGGCCAGCGCCACGGCGAACGCCGCGCCACCGACCCCGACCACGCCCAGCCAAGCCCACGTCGCGCCGTGGACCAGCGCCAGCGCCGCGCCGAAGCCCGCGCCGGAGGCCGCGCCCAACAGGTACGGATCGGCGAGCGGATTGCGGAACACCGCCTGGTAGGCCGTGCCGGCCAGCGCGAGGGCGGCGCCCGTCACGGCGGCGAGCAGCACGCGGGGAGCGCGAACCTGCCACACGATCACGTCCGCGGCGCCGTCCAGGCGCCCTTGCAGGCCCCGTGCCAAGGCGCCGAGCACCTCGCCGGGCGGAACCGCGACCGATCCGACCGCCAGCGCCGCCGCCAGCACCGTGACGAGGCCCGCGACCGACGCGCTACGGATCGTCCACCTCGGCGACGGCGCCGGCGCGGCGCGAGCGACGGTCCGCTGCACCTAGCGCCGCGCCTCTTCGAGCAGGTCGATGAGCAGCTCGAGCGCCTGAGCGAGCCGGGGGCCGGCGCGCGTCAGCAGGTCCACGCTGTCCTGATCGAGCTCGATCACCGCGCCGCCTCGGACCGCGGCGATCGCGCCCCAGCCCGGTCTGGCGGCGACGGTCTCGGCGCTCTCGCCGAACGGCGCGTCGAGCAGGATCACCACCTCGGGATCCTCGGCGACGACGAGCTCCGGATCGACCTGCGGGAAGTCGCCCAGCTCCGCTGGAACGATGTTGTCCGCTCCTGCCAGGGTCAGAAGCTCGCCGAGGTACGAGCCGGGGCCGACGCTGTACGGCGTGGCGTCGAGCTCCACGAACACGCGCGGCGCCGGCCTGCCGGCGACCGACGCGGCGAGCGCCTCGACCCTGCCCTGCGCCGTGCCGATCAGCGAGGCCGCCTCGCTCTCGAGGCCCAGCAGAGCGGCCAGCGCCTCGGTCGTGCCCCACACCTCGGCCACCGTCTGCGGCGTGCCGGCGTACACGGGGATCCCGAGCGGCGCGAGCGCCTCGGCGAGACCGCTGTACTCGTCGGTCAGGACCAGATCGGGCTCCAGGGCGATCAGCGCCTCGAGGTCGGCGTCGAAGGCGCTGCCCAGGTCCGGCAGCCGCGACACCTCGTCGGGAACGTTGCTGAAGGTGTCCACCCCGACCAGGCGGTCGCACGCGCCCAACGCGCAGACGGTCTCGGTGTGGGTCGGGACCATCGCCACGATCCGCTGCGGCACGGCGTCGAGGACCACCTCGCGGTCCAGGTCGTCGACGACGGGTCCCTGCGCCAGCGCGACGGCGAGCGTCGCGACGCTGAGAGCGAGCCACGCCCGCGCGAGAACGCGCGAGACGAGCGAGGGGGTGGCGGTCGGGTGATCGACGGGCTGCTTCACATGAGCCTCCTCGGGCTCCTGCGAAGAACGAGCGGCCGGTTCGGGCGTCGGGATGCCGGGGAGGCCAAGCGACGTGTGCGTGTCGTACCGCGCGTGTCGTAGCGACCGGGGCGCCCCATCCTCGTCCTCGCAAGGGGGTGCCGTTCGGCCCGGGACTCGGCGATCGGGCTTCCACCTCGTGGGCGGACACCGTTGCGGGACAGCGCCGGATTCTCACCGGACTTCCCCGAATCGCGGGCTCGCCCGATGCTACGCGCTGCCGCGCCGCCCCGTCAACGTGGGCGCGACGAGACGCGTGGTAGCGTCCGCGCGTGTCGTCGACCCCCTCCGCGCCGCGCCTTGCCGTGCCCCGAGCCCGCGACCAGCGCGTGCGCGGACTGCCGGCGCCGAGCGAGACGCCTCCCGCCGCGAGCCTGGACGGATTCGTCCCGCCGCCGCGCTTCGGGGCCACCTCGTTCGCGGCGTACGAGCCGGTCCACCCCTCGCAGGCCGAGGCGCGCGACGCGGTGATCCGATTCGTCGAGGCCGCCGGGTCGAGGCCGCGGCGGCGCGCCCTGCCGTGGCGTCGTCGGGCCGAAGGGACGGGGCTCTACCTCGACGGCAGGTTCGGCGTCGGCAAGACCCACCTGCTGGCCGCCGCGTGGCACGCCGCCCGGCTCCCGGCCGACGCCAAGCGCTACCTGTCGTTCCAGGAGCTCGTCTACCTGCTGGGCGCGCTGGGGCGGGAGGGGGCCCGCGACGCGTTCGCCGACGTCGCGCTGGTGTGCTTGGACGAGTTCGAGCTGGACGATCCGGGCAACACGTTGATGATCGCGACCTTCTTGCGCGAGGCGTTCGCGCGCGGCACCGCCGTGCTCACGACGTCCAACACCGAGCCGGCGTCGCAGGGCGCTGGCCGGTTCGCCGCGGACGACTTCCGTCGCGAGATCCAAGGGATCGCGGACCGCTTCTCGGTGCTGGCGATCGACGGCCCCGATCACCGCGCCGGCGCGCGCCGGGCCGAGTGGTCGTCGCCTGCGGAGCTGGCCGCGACCGCCAGCACGGCCCGCGGAACCGTCGCCGCGACGACCGGGCCGGAGCTGACCGAAGCCCTGGCCGGGATCCATCCGATCCGCTACGGAGGGCTGCTTCGGGGAATCGACGTGCTCCTGATCGAGGAGATCGAGCCGATCGCGGACCAGAACGACGCGTTGCGCTTCGTGCACTTCATCGACAAGCTGTACGACGCCGGCGTTCGGCTGCGCGCCAGCGGGACCGTGCCGCTGGAGGCGATCTTCGACCGCTCGTACCGTGAGGGCGCGTACGCCAAGAAGCACCACCGGTGCCTGTCGCGCCTCGCCGAGCTGGTCCAGGAGCCGCTCGACGCGCAGCGCCCCTGAGGCCGCTCAGCGGCGACTGCTCTCGAGCGGAACCGCTGCGCCGCGGGCGTGCAGGCAGGCGCGCTGGCCGGGCCGCAAGGTGGCGGCCGGCCCGGTGCGCACGACCCAGCCCTCGTCGGCGCCGGCGCCCGGCTCCTCGGCACGGCACCGGAACACGAGGTCGTGACCTTGGAAGCTGCGCTCGGTGATCACGACCGGCAGGCCGCCGGCGCTTCCCGGCGGGCCTTCGAAGGCGGCCGCGTCGCCATCGTTCCCGGGACCGGCATCGTGCTCGGGGCCGGGCACGAGCACCAGATCCTCGGGCCGCAGCGAGACGAGCACCTGCCCGTACGACGTCCGCGCCAGCGGGACCTCGCCCAGGCTGGTCCTCACGGTGTCGCCCGTCGCCTCGCCGCGCACCAGGTTCGTCCTGCCCAGGAATCCTGCGACGAACGCCGTGCGCGGCGCGAGGTAGGTCTCTTCCGGCGCGCCTTCCTGCTCGAGCCGGCCCGCCCGCATCACCGCCAGCCGGTCGGCGAACGTCATCGCCTCCTCCTGATCGTGCGTGACGAGCAGCGTCGTCGCTCCGCTCCGCTCCAGGATGCGCCGGACCTCGTCGCGCGTCCCCGCGCGCAAAGCGGCGTCGAGGTTGCTGAACGGCTCGTCGAGCAGGATCAGGTCGGGGCCGGGCGCCAGCGCGCGCGCCAGCGCGACGCGCTGCTGCTGCCCGCCCGACAGCTGGCCCGGAAAGCGCCGGGCGAAGACGGTGAGGCCGACGAGGTCGAGCACCTCGCGGGCGCGCTCGCGGCGCGCCTTCGCCGAGCGCTCCCGCAGTCCGAACGCGACGTTTCCGAGCACGTCGAGGTGCGGGAACAGCGCGTAGTCCTGGAACACGAACCCGATCCGCCGCGCCTCGGGCGGCACGAACACGGTTCGGCTGGACACGGTCCGACCCGCCACCACGACGGAGCCGGAATCGGGCGCCTCGAAGCCCGCGATGAGCCGCAGCAGCGTCGTCTTTCCGCAGCCGGAAGGACCGAGCAGGGCGACCGTCTCGCTACGGGCGACGCGTAGCGACAGCCGGTCGACGGCGGGATGCGCGGGATCCTGGTAGCTCTTCGTCACGTCGTCGAGCTGCACGACCGCGCCGCTGGCGCCGTCGGCGGACGCGGCGGCTCGGTCGGAGCGGTCGGGGTTCGGGGGCGTGGTCACGAGGCGTCTCCGGAGCCAGAGGCTACCCTCGCCGGGCCGTCCGGCGCGTCGGCTGCACGGTCCAGCGTCCAGGCCGCGTCGGACAGCAGGTCCGCCGCGATCCGTCGCCCCCCGCCCGCGCGGCCCATGCGGTCCCGGCCCGCCTGCGCGCGCCGTTCGCGCTCGGCCGGCCGTGCGATCAGGGCGCGAACGGCGTCGGCGACCGCGCCGCCGTCGGCGGCGACGACCTCGACCGCGTCGCCCAGCAGGCGACGCTGCCTGGCGAGGAACGACGGTCGATAGCTCGGACCGCACGGAAACGCGATCACGGGAACCCCTCGTCCCGCGGCCTGCTCGTGCGCCGTGCCGCTGGTCCCGATCGCCGCTCCGGCCCAGCCGAGCGCCTCCTCGAACCGGCCCGCGACGACGTGGACCACGGCGCCGCCCTTGTGCCAGGCGGGACTCCCGAGCCGCCCTTCGTCCGTGCGCCAGCCTGGCGGGACGTCCGGCGGGGCGTCGCCCGGCCACGGAAGCACCGCGACGACCGGCGCCAGCCGGGTCAGCGCGTCCAGCATGATCCTCAGGGCGTCTCCCGCGTAGCCGCGGCTGCCCGGCAGCAGCACGACGCCGAGGCCGCCGTGCCGCAGCGGCAACGGCGCGACGTCGAGACCGTCCATCATCGGGTTCCCCAGGCTCCGGGCCTCGCGCACGCCCCGCTCACGGAGCGCGGCCGCGCTCGCCTCGTCCCTGAGGTAGACGCGCCGGTAGGCGGCGCGCA
>CAZHCI010000019.1:0-7799 GCA_964530905.1 uncultured bacterium | reverse complement strand
TAGGCACGGCCCGGCCCGACGGTCGGGAACGCCCGCAGGTCGAGGTCGGGACGGATCGCGTCGAGCTCCCTGGCCAGCCGGGCCCCGACGACGTCCTCGCCATGTCCGTTCGAGAGCAGCAAGATGCTCGGCCGCGAGGTCACGACCGGCAGTATAGTCGTCGCGCCGTTCAGTTCAGCTCGCGGGCGCGTGCCCAGAGCACGCTGACCGGAACCCCTAGGGAGGGACGGTGATGCCGCTCGTGCACCGTTCCGAAGCCGCCGGACGCCTCGAAGTACGTCCGCACCAGACGGAGGTGGGCGGCGTCGTCCGACGCTCGCCACGCGAGCACGGCCTTCTCCTCGAACATCCTGGTCGAGATGGCCACGACGAAGCGCGCTCCGGGACGGAGCGCGCGGGCCAGCGACGCGAACGTGTCGAGCGGCCGCGTCATGTACTGCACGCTCACGGTGCACACCGCGCCGTCGAAGCTCTCCGGGTCGAAGGGAAGCTCGGCCTGGCGGTTGAGGTCGAACAGCACCGGAGCGTCCACGCGCGGGTTCGCATGCAGCTCGTCCGCGTTCAGTCCCAGCCCGACGACGTCGCCGTAGCGGTCTCCGAGGTGCGAGCGCGCGCCCGCCATGAGGTCCAGGATCCGCCCGCCTGCTGGCAGGAGCTCGTCGTTCGTGGCGCGCACGAACCGCGTCGCCTCCTCGTCGAGGTGCGACGCGGACCGGGGCCGCCGGTAGAACAGGGCGTCGGGGCGCTCGTCGAGGCGTCGGAAGAATTCGGGGCGAAGGTCGTTCATTGCCTGATCATGTCCGGGACGACGCGCCGCCCGCTAGGAGCCATCACACGGTTTCGTCGGCGTTCCCACCCGTCTCCGGCCCCTGGTGGCCGGTGGAGCGCGCGCCTCGCTGTCGGCTCAGCGCCGGGCCCAGCCCCCACCCGAGCTTCTCGCGCATCACGCCGTACGGCCCGAGTCGGCCGCTGCTCACGAGGAGCACGGTGCCTTGCGCCGCCTCGATCTCGACGCGGTCGCCCTCGGCCAGATCGATCCGCTCCTGCCCGTCGGCGAGAAGCGCCAGCTCGTCCATCCGTCCGTGCACCACGAACTCGACGGACACGTCCGCACCGACGACGATCGCCCGGTTCGTGAGCGAGTGCGGCGCGATCGGCGTGATCACGAACGCCCGGAGTCCACGTCCCAGGATCGGTCCGCCCAGCGAGAGCGAGTACGCGGTCGAGCCCACCGGAGTGCTCACGACGAGGCCGTCCGCCCGGTAGGCGATGGCGTGCTCGCCGGCCACCCACATGTCGATCTCCAAGAGGCGGGTCATCACGCCCTGCGAGACGACGACGTCGTTCAGCGCCACGTGCGGCTCGCCGCCGTTCACGCGCGCTTGGACCATCATCTCCCGGTCGATGCGCCAGGCGCTGGGCGACGCGCCGTCCAGGTACGCCTCGAACTCCTCGGGCGAGAAGCCGGCCAGGAACCCGAGCTTGCCCAGGTTCACGCCGAGCACCGGCACGTCGGCCCCCACCATCCGGCGCGCCACGTCCAGCAGCGTGCCGTCGCCGCCGACGGACACGACCAGATCGGCGTGCAGCGCCCGTTCGGCCAGCGGTCCGTTTCCGTCGACCTCGAGGTGCACCTCCGCGCCCAGCTCGCGAAGCCGGTCGGAGAACCGGTTCGCGATCGGAACCGCGTCGGGCTTGTGCCGGCTGGCGGTGACGACGACGCGCCGCAGCGCGGAGGCGGAGGGGACGACGACGTTCACGGTCGCGCGGCGGTCCCGCGTGAAGCGACGACGGCCAGCACGCGCTCCACGACCTGGTCGAGGCCTACGTCGCTCGTGTCGATCACGGTGGCGTCCTCGGCCGGCGCGGACTGGCGCGCGTCGAGCGCGTCCCTGCGCCGGATCGCGTCGGTGACCTCCTCCAGCGCCGCGGCACGCTCCCCGACGCGCCTGGCGGCCCGGACCTCGGGCCGCGCCGTCAGGTACACCTTCGCGCGGGCGTCGGGAAACACGTCCTTGCCCATGTCCCGGCCGTCGATCACGAACGGTCCGTCGATCTCGCGCAGCCGGGCGTTCACCCAGGCACGCACGCGAGGGCGCGCAGCGACGGCCGAGACGGCGCCGTCGACCCGGTCGGTGTGCAGCTCGTGCGTCACGTCGCGACCGTCGACGAACACCCGGTTGCCGTCCGCGTCGGGCGCCAGACGCACGTCGTGATCGGTCAGCAGCGTCAACAGTCCCTCCTCGCCCGCAGGATCGGCGCCGGCGTCCAGCGCCAGCCGCGTCGCCGCGCGGTAGAGCAGCCCCGAGGAGACGAACGGAACGCCCAGCCGATCGGCGACGCGCTGCGCCACGGTGGACTTGCCGCTGGCTGCGGGACCGTCGAGCGTCACCACGTCGCGCACGCCGCTCATGATAGCGCCGTGGGGGCGAGCCGCGACCAGTCCTCGAAGAAGCCCGGGTACGTCTTCGCGACGCAGCCCGGATCGCGAAGCGACAGGCCGGGCAGGCGAAGTCCCGCCACGGCGAACGCCATCGCCATGCGGTGGTCGCCGTACGTCTCGATCGTGACCGGCACCTGCAGCTCGCCCGCCGCGAGCGGATGGACCGTGAGCGCGTCCTCCTCCTCGACCACGGTCGCGCCGAGGCGTCCCAGCTCGCGCGCCAGCGCCGCCAGGCGGTCCGTCTCCTTGATGCGCAGGTTCCAGACGTTCTCGATCCGTACCGGGGCGTCGGCGAACAGGGCGCAGACCGCGAGCGTCTGCGCCTGGTCGGGCATGTCGTTCAGGTCGAACGTTCCGCCCTGCAACCGGGCGGCCGAAGGCCCGACGACCTCGACGCCGTCCGCGTCCCACGTCGTGCGGCATCCCATCGCGTCCAGCACGTCGGCGAGCCTGCGGTCCCCCTGCACGCTGGCGGAACCGACGCCCGGGGTCCGCACCCGCCCGCCGGTCACCGCGGCGGCGGCCCAGAAGTAGCCGGCCGCCATCGCGTCCGCCTCGATGGCGTACGTACGCGGGCGGTAGCGGGCCGGCGTCACCTCGAACGCCGCGTAGCCCTCGCGAGCGACGGCGACGCCGAACGCCTCCATCACGCCGATCGTCATGTCGGCGAACGGCTTGGAGAGCAGCTCGCCCTCGACCTCCAGCCGGACCGGACCGGCGGCGGCCGGCGCCACCATCAGCAACGCCGACAGGTACTGCGACGATCTGCCACCGGCGACGCGCACGGTGCCGCCGCGCAGGCCGCTGGCCTCGATCCGGACCGGCGGACAGCCGCTGCCCGTCTCGTCCGCGGCGTCGGCGCCCAGCGCGCGCAACGCGCCGAGCAGGTCGCCGATCGGCCGCTCGCGCATGCGGGCGTTGCCGTCCAGGCGGTAGCTCCCCTCGCCCAGCGCGCAGATCGCCGCCAGGAACCGGATCGCCGTTCCCGACAGCCGCAGGTCCAGATCCGCCTCGCGGGCGGGGATCCGGCCGCCGGCGCCGTGGACGGAGACCTCCTCGCCCTCGCCCTGGACCGTGATGCCGAGGTCGCGTAGGCCGTCCGCCATCACGCTGCGGTCCTCCGCCACCAGCGCGCCGGTCAGCTCGCTCACGCCGTCCGCGAGCGCGGCCACCGCGAGCGCGCGGTTCGTCAGCGACTTCGAGCCGGGCACGCGAAGCTCCAGGTCGACCGGCCCGGTCGGCTCCAGCGGAAGGGGATCGGGCACGGCGGCCATGACGGGGAGGATACCCGACGGCGCCGGGCCGGGCGGACTATGCTGCCGCATGCCCTCCTCGCACCTGATCGTCGTCGGCGCCGGCCTGGCCGGCTCGTTCGCCGCGCTGGCCCTGGCGCAGCGGGGCGCGCGCGTCACGCTGCTCGAGGCTCGGTCAGTCGGGCACGACCGCGGCTCGTCGCACGGAGGCTCGCGCATCTTCCGGCACGCCTACCCCGAGACCGACTACGTCCGCCTGGCCGTGCGCGCGGACGAAGGCTGGCAGGCGCTCGAGCGCGACAGCGGCGAGCGCCTGGTGTGGCGCTCGGGCGGGCTGGACCTCGAGACGCGGGGCGGCCCCGAGCTGCCGCGAATCGAGGCGGCCCTGCGCGCCCACGGTCGCCCGCACGAGCGGATGGACGCCGCCGAGGTCCGTCGCCGCTTCCCCGCCTTCGCGCCGGCCGAGGCGGTCGAGGCGATCCACCAGCCCGACGCCGGCGTGCTGGCCGCCGACCGCGCGTTGCTCGCCGCGCTGCGCCGCGCGGCGGGACTCGGGGCCGAGCTTCGGTTCGAGACGCCGCTCGACGGGCTCGAGCCGGACGCCGGAGGGATCGTGGCGACGACCGCGTCCGGCGAGCGGATCGCCGCCGACGGCGCGGTCGTCGCGGCCGGCCCGTGGCTGGCGGAGGGCCTCCTGGCCCTCGACGTTCCGCTCTGGATCGAACAACAGCAGGTCCTCTACCTCGGCGCCCCCGCCGGCCCGGACCACGGGGCGGAGACGATGCCCGTGTTCATCGATCGGGACACCGACACCTACGGCATGGGACGCCTCGAGCACCCGGCGGCGGTCAAGGTCAGCGATCACTCGGGCGCACCGCGGATCCGCTTGGCCGAGCGCGCGACCGGTCCGGACGAGACGCGCGCGGCGCGCACCGTCACGCGCGTCCAGCGCCTGCTTCCCGGCGTCGGCCCGCTCCGGTCCGCCTCGCTCTGCCTGTACACGAAGAGTCCCGACGCCGACTTCGTCATCGGGGCGCACCCTGGCGTACCGTCGGCCTGGGTCGCGGGCGGACTCAGCGGGCACGGCTTCAAGTTCGGTCCCGCGCTGGGCGCGATGCTGGCCGACCTCGCGCTCGAGGGAAGCAGTCCGTGGTGGACGCCCAGGTTCTCGGTCGACCGCTTCGCAGCCGGAACGCCGCCAGCGGACGACGGTGCGGCCCGGACCACGGAGCGCGAGGGATCGAGCGGATAGGCTCGTGCCATGAGCGTTCCAGACTCGCTGCAGAACGTGATCGACCAGTTCGCGCGCGCCCCGCGCGCCTTGCGGCTCGAGCTCCTCCTCGAGTACGCGAAC
This sequence comes from uncultured bacterium, assembly GCA_964530905.1. GTDB lineage: Bacteria > Deinococcota > Deinococci > Deinococcales > Trueperaceae > SLSQ01. Next base: position 2,749 of record CAZHCI010000019.1, on the reverse strand, counting down.
AAGCTTCCTCCCCTGCCCGACGAGCTCGCGTCGCAGGGCGACCGGTTCGAGAAGGTCGAGGAGTGCCAGACGCCGCTGTTCCTCGCGAGCGAGGTGCGAGGTGACCGGGTGTCGGTCTGGTTCGACGCGCCTCCCGAGGCGCCCACCACCCGGGGCTTCGCCTCGATCCTGGCGCACGGCCTGGACGAGCGCAGCGTCGAGGAGGTCCTCGCCGTCCCCGGCGACGTCTCGAGTCGGCTGGGCCTGAGCGACCTGATCAGCCCGCTGCGGCTGCGCGGCATGGAAGGCATGCTGCATCGGCTTCAGCGCCAGGTGCGCGCGGCACGGCCCAGCGAGCGGTCCAGCGAGCGGTCCGGCGAACGGTCCGGCGACTGAGGTGGCGGCGCGGCCGCAGGTCTGCTAAGATCATTCGGTTACGGTCGGTCGTTGCGTTCAGGCGGCGCCGGCCCGCAAGCGCCGAACGCGATCCCGAACGCGATCCCCCTCCCGAGGAGAAGGCCATGAAGAAGGACATCCATCCGAAGCTCGTGCCGTGCAAGATCATCTGCGACGGCGAGGTGGTGCTCGAGACGTACAGCACCAAGCCCGAGATCCACGTCGACGTGTGGTCCGGCAACCACCCGTTCTACACCGGTCAGCAGCGCTTCATCGACACCGAGGGACGGGTCGAGAAGTTCCAGAAGCGGTTCGGCACCAGCTACCGCAAGTAAGCGGCGCCCGGCGCGGCCCGTGGGTCGTGTCCGACCCTGACGAGGCGAGGGAGCCCCCCGCGCGCTGGGGGCTCCCTCGCCTCGTTCGGAGGCGCGCGGCTCGACGCGGGCCGCGTCGTGGCGGGACGCGCCGCTCGCGAGGGCCCGCGCGGTAGCGCGGGACGGGCCTCAGTACACCGCGGCGCGGACGCGCGTGCCCTCGCCCGGCACGCTGCGCAGCTCGAAGTCGCCGCCGCGCCCCTCGACGCGCTCGCGCATCTGACGCAGGCCCAGTCCCCCGGCGCTGGTGACGCGGTCGCCGACGTCGTCGACGTCGAAGCCCGCGCCGTCGTCCTGCACCTCGACGAACGCCCGCATCCGATGGTCGCGGCCCAGCCTGACGCACACCGACCTGGCGCGCGCGTGCTTCGCCACGTTGTGCATCGCCTCCTGGAAGATCCGGAACAGCACCGCCTCGCTACGGACCTCGAGCTCGCCGATCTCGCCGATCTCGACCTCGACCTGCACGCCGTTCTGGGGGCCGAAGTCGGAGGCGTAGCGCCTGACCGTCTCGACGAAGCCGTGGCGCTCGAGATCGACGGGACGCAGCGCGAAGATGCTGCGCCGCACCTCCCGGATCGACTCGCGGACCGTGTCCCCCGCCTGCTGGAGCTCGCCCCGCGCGCGGTCGCCGTCGCGATCCATCAAGCGCCGCCCCAGGTCGATCTTGAGCGCGGCGAACGCCAGCGACTGCGCCACGCCGTCGTGGATCTCGCGAGCGATGCGGGCCCGCTCCTCGCCGATCGCGAGCTCTTCGCTGTGCAGGTAGGCGCGCGCGTTGCGGACCGCCAGCGAGACCTGCCCGGCGAGCAGCGAGAGGAACGGCAACTGAGCCTCGCGGACCGCGCCTTCCCGGTCCATGCCCAGGACCAGCACGCCCAGCAGCTCGTCGTCGGCGAGGAGGGGAAGCACGACGGCGCAGGCGGAGTCGCGAAGCAGACCGCCGGCCTCGGCCCGGATCTCGGCGCTGAGCCGGGTGACGAGCTGCGGACCGCCGCGCATGGCGAGCCTGGCCAGGACGTCCTCGCCGGCGTGCAGCGGGCCGATCGGCTCGTCGGGGCGCACCACCTTGGGCTGGAGCAACGGCCCGGCATCGGCCAGGAACACCGCTCCACGCGACGCCTCGACCCGCTCCAGCGTCCGCTCGAGCAGCGTTCCCAGCAGCCGCTCGAGGTTCCCCTCCGCCCGGATCGACCGGTCGACGTCGAACAGGGTGAGCAGGTCCCGCATCCGGCTCTGCGCGGCTTCGGCGACCGACGCGAACTCGCTCGCCAGGATGCGGAACGCCTCGCGCGACCTCGGCCCCGGCTCCGACGCGAACACGGCGTGCACGCTCCCGTCGACGCGATCGCCTTGGCGGATCGGCACGGAGAGCAGCCAGCGAGGACCCGAGGGGCCGTCCTCGCGCTCGGGAGGCGTCTCTCCGCGCCGGACGGCGGCGTCGCGGGCGTGGATCCGCCCGCGCAGCTCCTCGTCCACCCCCTCCTCGCCGGCCAGCTCACGCATCTCGACGCCCAGCACCACGGCGCTCGCGTCGGCGCCGGTCGCCTCGCGTATGCCGCTCGCGGCCGCGTGCACCGCCTCCTCCAGATCGGTCGCGCCGGCGAAGCGCTCGGTGACCCGCTGGATCGCCGCCAGCAGCTCGTGGCTGTCCTGAAGCTCCAGGTAGGTCGTCGCCAGCTCGGACTGCGCCTGCTCGCGGGCGCGCACCTCGCGCACGATCCACGACAGGGTGAGCACGGTGGCCAGCGGCCCCAGGATGCTGTAGAACGCCAAGCGGACCCACGGTCCGGTGGCCGGTCCGAGCAGCGGCACGAAGCCGAGCTCGAACAGCACGACGATGCCGACGATCGAGAGCGGTAGCCAGACCCGGGCGCGGTCGACCTGCCTGGCCAGGCTTCCCCGGGCATCCGCCTCGGCCGGCCCTCGCGTGGACCGGACCGGGAGGGACGCGTGACGCGTCTCGCTAGGCACCATGCCGGTCAGCGTACCCGCCGCGC
>CAZHCI010000018.1:22772-27256 GCA_964530905.1 uncultured bacterium | reverse complement strand
TGCTCCAGCAGGCGGACCGGACGCACCTTCGTGCTGGGGAACAGCACCATGTCCGGCATGCCGCCGAACAGCAGGCGCAGCGCGAACGCCGGCACCGGCACGATCGCGGGCCGGCGCAACGCGCGCGCCGCGGCGCGGGTGATCTCGATCTGACGGGCCGGCTCCGGCGCGTTCAGCGCGTACGGTCCGCGGGCCTCCTCGCTGTCGACGAGGAACAGCATCGCGTCGATCAGGTCCGCACCGTGGATCCACGGCCACCACTGCGTGCCGTCGCCCAGCGGCCCGCCGACGCCCAGCCGGACGGGCAGCAGCAGCTTCCGCCACGCCTCGGCCTCGGGCGTGAGCACCACGCCGATCCGCCCGACGATCAGCCTGCTGCGCTCCGCGGCGGGAGCCGCGGCCTCCTCCCAGGCGACGCCGACCTGGCCCAGGAAGAACGACGTGTCCGGCTCCGAGCGCTCGTCGAGCTCCTCCTCGCCACGATCGCCGTACAGCGACGCGCCCGACGCTTGTAGCCACGTCCGCGGCGCACGCTCGGCCCGGGCGGCCGCCTCGACCAGGGTGGTGGTGGCGTCCAGGCGAGAGTCCACGATCGCCGTGCGGTGCTCGGGGCCGAACCGGCCGTCCGCGATCGACGCTCCGGCCAGGTTCACCAGCACGTCCGCGCCGCTCAGCACCCGTCCCAGGCCCTCGAGGTGCGCGACGTCGCCGTCCTTCGCCGCGGTCGGCGTCCAGGCGAGCGGCGTCGCGCCCTCCGGCTCGCTGCCGTCGACGCGGCGGGTGAGCACCGTGACGCGCCAGCGCTCCTTGGCGGCTGCGACCAGGCGGCGACCGATCAGGCCGGACGCGCCGGCGATCACCATGTGCGGACGAGGATCCGTGCTGGGCTGGGGCATGCCTGAAGCGTAGCGCTGCGCGGCGGAGAGAACCTTGGGCGGCGCCCAGATCGCGCGACGTTGCCGGAGAATCTCCTACGACCGGTCCGTCTCTCGTCCCTCGCCGCGCCTCGGCGTGAACGCCGTACGCTGCGGGCGACTCGGGCGTGCGCGCCCGGGATCGGCCTCCACGCCCGCGTTATCGTGAGCGGCGGGCGGGGTGGTGCTCGCCCTCGTCGTGCTACAACATGCCGTAGCTGGGGAACGACATCGCCACGTCCCATGACGCCGCTGCTGGGACACGGAGGTTGACCTACGTGAGCCAACGACCGCCTTCAGACACGAACGACGATCGCCAGGAAGGGCTGGATCCGGACACGCCGTACGGCGCCATCGCCGTGACGGTGTTCCTCGCCGCCGTGATCCTCGTCTTCTGGTTCGGGATGTTCTTCCTGAACCTCTCCCGGAGCTGACGTGAAGGAGAGTCAACACGACCAGATCGCGACCTGGGAGCGGCGCTGGCTGGCCCTCTCGGGACTGATGTCGCTCACCTTCGTGCTGCTGATCGCCTACAACCTCGCGACCGAGGGCGCGCACATCGCGCAACGCACCACCAAGGCCGCGCCGGAGCAGATCCTGGCGCAGGACGTGTTCGCCAACCCCGGCGTCCGCGTGCTGGCTCCAGGCAAGATCCAGGTCACCACCGTCGCCCAGGCGTTCGTGTTCCAGCCGTCCGACGTGCGCGTCCCCGTCGGGACCGACGTCGAGTTCTACCTGACGGCCGCGGACGTGATCCACGGCTACCAGATCGAGAACACGAACGTGAACGTCGAGCTGATCCCGGGCGAGGTCGCCCGGCTGAACTACACGTTCAAGCGGCCCGGCGTCTACCGCATCACCTGCAACGAGTACTGCGGCATCGGCCACCACACCATGCTGGGCAGCGTCACGGTGCTCCCCGCCTCGCAGTGGAACGCCGAGCGTCAGGCGGGCACGGACGCCCAAGCGGCCGGAGGCGAGGTGGACGGCGCGACGATCTACGCGAACAACTGCGCGTCGTGCCACCAGGCGAACGGCCAAGGCGTCCCCGGAGCGTTCCCGCCCGTGGCGGGCCACAGCGCCGACCTGATCGAGACCCGAGGCCGCGACTACCTCCCGATCCTGATGCTGTACGGCCTGCAAGGCTCGATCGAGGTGGAGGGCACGACCTACAACGGCGTCATGCCCGCCTGGTCGCAGCTGTCCGACGAGGAGCTCGCCGCCGTCACGAACCACATCGTCACCGAATGGGACGAAGGCGAGCTTCCGGACGACTTCGAGCCGTACGAGCCCGGCGAGTTCGAAGGCGCGCGCGGCCAGGAGCTGAGCGCCGACGACGTCCTTCAGCGGAGGAGCGAATGACCACGGCTGCCGCCACCACCACCCCTGCCGCCGCCGCGCTGACCGCCCGCGGCGAGCGCCGCGTCACGTTCGCGTTCCTCATCACCGGCTTCGTCGCGCTGCTGGTGGGCGGACTGCTCGGTCCGCTGCAGGCGATGAACTACGCCGGCGTGGACCTGTACCAGTACCTGCCCTGGCTGCGGTCGTACTACCAGGGGCTCACCCTGCACGGCGTCCTGAACGCCTTGGTGTTCACGACCTACCTCAACGCCGCGATCCTGCTCTACTTCCCCGCGCGCGAGATGAAGCTGCCCCTCAACCTGCCGTTCGTCTGGACCACGTACGGCGTGATGACCGGCGGCCTGGCGATGGCGGCCATCGCGATCCTGTCGAACACCTCGAACGTGCTCTACACCTTCTACCCGCCGCTGGCCGGGCACTGGGGGTTCTACCTGGGCCTGGCGCTGGTCGTCGTCGCCAGCCTGATGGTGGCGTTCGAGACGCTTCGCATGCGCGCCGCGTTCAAGCGCCAGAACCCCGACAAGGTCACCCCGATCGTCACCTACATGGCGGTCATGACCCAGCTGATGTGGATCCTCGCCTCGATCGGCATCGTCGTCGAGGTCGTGGTGTTCCTGCTGCCCTGGTCGATGGGGCTGATCGCCGGCGTGGATCCGGGCCTGGCCCGCACGCTGTTCTGGTGGACCGGCCACCCGATCGTGTACTACTGGCTGCTGCCCGCCTACATCAGCTGGTACGGCTTCATGCCCAAGCAGGCCGGCGGCGAGCTGGTCTCGGACTCGCTCACCCGCCTGGCGTTCCTGATGTTCCTGATGTTCAGCACGCCGGTCGGCTTCCACCACCAGTTCACCGACCCGGGCATCAGCGCGGGCTGGAAGATGGTCCACTCGCTGCTGACGATGTTCGTCGGCATCCCCAGCCTGATCACCGCGTTCACCGTGGCGGCCTCGCTGGAGGTCGGCGGCAAGCGCGCCGGCGGCAAGGGCGTGTTCGGCTGGATCGGCAAGCTTCCCTGGAAGCAGCCGGCGTTCGCCGCGCAGGTCCTGGCGATGATCGCGTTCATCTTCGGCGGCGCCGGCGGCATCGTGAACGCCAGCTTCAACCTCGATCCGCTGGTGAACGACACCGCCTGGATCCCCGGGCACTTCCACCTCACCGTCGGGACCGCCGTGACGCTGACCTTCTTCGGGCTGAGCTTCTGGTGGGTGCCGCACCTGACGGGCAGGCGGCTGTTCTCGCCCACCATGGCGCTGGCGTCGGCCTGGACCTGGTTCGTCGGCATGATGGTGTTCGCGCTGGGCATGCACTGGCAAGGCCTGTACGCCGTTCCGCGGCGCGCCCTGGTCAGCGCCACGCCCGAGGGCACGTACGACGGGATCGCGCTGCAGCAGGCGCTGACCGGCATCAGCGGGGTGATCCTGCTGGTGGCCCTCGTGCTGTACTTCACGGTCCTGTTCGGCACGATCTTCGGCGGCGCCAAGCTGAGCGAGAGCCAGCGGCCCGAGATCCCGTTCGTCGAGACGGTCGAGCTTCGTCCCGTCGGCGTCATGAGGGTGCTCGACATGGTGTGGGGCTGGTTCCTCGTGGCCGCGATCCTGGTCGCGGTGGCGTACTTCCCGACGCTGATCGACATGCTCTTCAACCAGGTCGGCATCCAGCCGTACCGGCTCTGGTAGGGGGAGGAGAGGAACCGTGTTCACGTCCCTGTTGCTGTCCTCGGTCCTGACCGGCCTGCTGGCCACCGCCGTCATGGTCGTCTTCCTCTACCTGCCGCTGCTCTGGAACGGCACGTACTACGACACGCTGGCCGCGATCGGCTCGATCTGGACGCGCGAGGCGAACGACCGCTCGCGCGTCCTGGGCGGCCTGGTCCTGTTCGCCGGCGGCATCGCGTTCGCCGTGTTCTACGGCGCGTTCGCGCTGATGTTCCTGCAGGGCGCCGGCGCGTTCCAGGGGGTCGAGTACGTCGTCTTCCCGAACGCGCCGACCACGATCGACCTGTTCTTCCCGTTGCTGGGGCTGGTCGGCGGCTTCGGGCAAGGCATCTTCGTGTCGTTGATCACCACCTTCATCATCACCGACTTCCATCCCATCGAGCGGTTCCGCGATCCGGCCCCGCTGATCCTGTCGTTCCTGGTGGGCCACACGGTGTACGGCGTGATCGTGATGTTCTTCCAGCACCAGCTGTTGCAGCTGCTGCTCTGATCG
>CAZHCI010000018.1:21085-22672 GCA_964530905.1 uncultured bacterium | reverse complement strand
AGCTGCGGCTCGTGCCCGACGCAGGCCACGCGGACCAGCCGGTCCAGCGGCTCGGGGCCCGCCAGCGCCCGCTGCAGGGCGGCAGGAAGCTCGGCGGCCTCGCCGTCGGCGAGGACCTCCAGCGGCTCCGCGCCTGCCGGCGCCAGGTGGGCCAGCGCCGCGGCGGTCTGCGCGGCGCGCGTCCACGGACTCGTGAACAGCCGATCCAGCTTGGGGAGGACGCCGGCCAGCCTGCGCGCCTGACGCTCGCCCTTCGTGATCAGCGGACGCGTCGCGTCGTCCGGCCAGGCGGCGCCGCGCTGCGCCGCCGCTCCGTGCCGGACGATCCACAGCTCGACCGTCACGCCTCGGCGCTCCCGTCGCCGTCCTCGCCCGCGTCCTCGTCGCCGTCGCCGTCCAGCGCGGCGCCCAGCAGGAGCAGCGCCTGCGCGCGCTCCAGCTTCGTCTGCGACGACGGCACCAGCGTCACCACGCGGTCGATCGCCGTGGCCGCGCGGTCCAGCACGTCCGAGGCGGCGTCGAGGTCCGAGGACGCGGTGCCCGCCGCAGCGGTCTCGATCTCGAGCTCGTTCCAGTGCACCGACCGCCCGGCCGAGGGCCGACGCGCGGCGACGTCGTCGAACGACGCCACCGCGACGGGGCGGCCCCTCTCGATCAGCTCGAAGCTGACGCGCTCGACGACGAGCTCGAACGTGCCGCGCAGCGAGCGCGGGTCCGCCACCGTGCGCACCTGATCCGCGATCGGCGCCGGCCACGGATCCCACGGGTCGGCGTCGTCGGGGATGGGCAGCTCGATCTCGTCGCGCCGGTGCACGGCGCCCTGGACCGTGCCCAACGTCTTCAGGGTCGCGAGAAGCCGGCCGTCGGCCATCCGCCGGCGCAGCGCGAAGCCGGACCGCGCCAGGCTGAGGCGGGCGTCGTCGTAGTAGCGGTCCTTGTTCACGACGTGACGGGCGGGTCCCGTCTCCAGGCCCACCTCGGCCAGCGCCGCGGCGAGCTCGGCCGCGGACGGCACGTGCTCGGTCATCAGCGAGTACTTCGCTTCGGTCTCCGTCGCCACCTTCGTCGCCTCCTCAGCGCCGCCCGCCGCCGAGCCAGCGGCGCAGAAGACCGCCGAGCCCGCCCGTGTCCGCGCCCGACCCGTCGCCGGCATCGCCGGGCCGTTCTTCGTACACCGGCATGTCCTCGTCGCCCTCCGCGCGGCCCTCCACCCGCTCGAACGCCTGCGCGTTCAGCAGGTCCTCCTCGATCAGGCGACCGTCGCCGGCCAGCGACTCGACGTGGTGCTGCAGCTCGTGGGTGAGGGTCTCCCAGATCTCCTCCTCCCAGTCGAACTCGGGATCGTTCTCCGCGATGCGGCGGAACGAGCCCCAGTACAGCGCGACGTGGCGGCCCAGCCCCTCGACCCCGCCCAGGAAGTCGTCCGGACCGGGATCGAGGTACTCGCCCATGCGGTACACGTCGCGGTAGCCCTCCTCGACCTTCACGTCGCGCAGGGCGTGCACCCCCTGGAGGTCTTGCAGGAAGGCGTCGGGGACCTCGTCGAGCATCGACTCGACCGTGGCGCGGAATCGCTGGTACGTCACG
>CAZHCI010000018.1:13834-20985 GCA_964530905.1 uncultured bacterium | reverse complement strand
CGGGAGCGTCAGGACGCGCGTCCCGGCGGGCACGCCGTATCCTCGCTGCTATACTCGCGGCCAACGCGAAGCCGTCACGACCGTGCGCGGGCCGTCCGGCCGGAAGGGACCACCGTATGTCGGAACTGAGGAACGTGGCCGTGCTGTCCCACAGCGGAGCGGGGAAGACCAGTCTGGTCGAGGCGATGCTGTGGCGAGCCGGCGTGATCGAGGCGATGGGTCGCGTCGAGGACGGCACGACCGTCTCCGACCAGCTGCCCGAGGAGAAGCGCCGCAAGATCTCGATCACGACCACCGTCCACCCGCTGACCTGGCAGGGGAACCGCTTCAACCTGCTCGACGCGCCCGGCTACGCCGACTTCGTCGGCGAGATCCGTGGCGCCCAGGCCGCGGCCGACGCCGCGATGATCGTCGTCTCGGCCGTGTCCGGCGTCGCCGTCGGCACCGAGCGGGTGTGGACCTCGAGCTTCGAGCGCGAGCTCAGCACGCTGTTCGTGATCAACAAGATGGACCGCGAGAACGCGGACTTCTTCCGCACCATGGCGGACATCGAGCAGAGCCTGCCCGGCAACATCGCCGCCATCCAGGTCCCCATCGGCAAGGCCGGCGACTTCCGCGGCCTCGTCGACCTGCTCAGCATGCGGGCCTACCTGTGGCCCGAGGGGGCCCCGGTCGAGGTCGACGTGCCCGACGAGGTCGCCGGCGTCGCGCAGGAGTACCGCGAGCGCCTGATCGAGGCGATCGTCGAGACCGACGACGACCTGATGATGCAGTACCTCGAGGACGCCGAGATCCCGACGGCCGATCTGCGCAAGGCGTTCTACGCCGCGGTGCGCGCCGGGCAGCTGACCCCGGTGCTGCTCACCTCGGCCGAGAAGGCGATGGGCGTCAGCATGCTGCTGGACTTCATGACGGAGGGCGTGCGCTTCGTCGAGGATCACGCCGAGCTTCCCGTCGCCGAGGGCGAGCCGCCCACGCTGGGCGAGGGGCAGCCGTTCGGCGCCCGCGTGTTCAAGACCGCGGTCGACCCGTACCTGGGCAAGATCAGCTACATGCGCATCCTGTCGGGAACGCTCAGCGCGGGCGAGACCGTGCTGGACACGACGCAGGAGCAGAAGGTCCGCGTCGCGCACCTGTTCGTTCCGCACGGCCACGCGATGGACGAGGTCAAGACGCTCCCCTCCGGAGCGATCGGGGCGATCACCAAGGCCGAGCCCGTCCACACCGGCGACACGCTGACGGCCGAGTCGCGACCGTTCGTGCTGCAGCCGATCCGTTTGCCGCCGCCCGTGATGGCGTTGGCGCTGGAGCCGGTGACCCGCGCGGACGACGACAAGATGACCGAGGCGCTGGGCAAGCTGCTCGAGGCGGACCCGACGCTGCAGCTCGAACGCAACGCCGACACGCACGAGACGGTGCTGTGGGGCATGGGCCACGTCCACCTCGAGGTGGCCGTCGCCACGCTCAAGGAGCGCTTCGGCGTGAACGTCGACACCCACGCGCCCAAGGTCGCCTACCGCGAGACGATCCGCGGCACGGCCGAGGCCCGCTACCGCCACAAGAAGCAGACCGGCGGCTCTGGACAGTTCGCCGAGGTCGCGCTCCGCGTCGAGCCCGCCCCGACCGGCGCGGGCCTGGTGTTCGAGTGGAAGGTCGTCGGCGGCGCGATCCCCTCGCAGTTCCAGTCGAGCTGCGAGAAGGGCGTGCGTCAGGCGATGGACAACGGCGTGCTGGGCGGGTTCGTGACCGACGACGTCAAGGTCGAGGTGTTCGACGGCAAGGACCACCCCGTGGACAGCAAGGACGTCGCGTTCCAGACGGCGGCCGCCCAGGCGTTCAAGGAGGCCGTCTCGAAGGCGGACCCGGTCCTGATGGAGCCCGTCGCGCTGGTCAAGGTGCGCGTGCCCGACCGGTTCACCGGCGACGTGATCGGCGACCTGAACAGCCGCCGCGGCCGGATCCTCGGGATGGACAACGAAGGGTCGGTCTCGACCGTGAGCGCGCACGTGCCCGTCTCGGAGCTGGCCACCTACTCGCCCGAGCTCCGCTCGCTGACCGGTGGACGCGGAGCGTTCTCGCGCCGCTACGATCACTACGCCCCGGTGCCGCAGCACCTCGTGAACAGCATCCTGGAGGCGGCCCCGGAGGGCAACGCGACGCACGCCTGAGCGGCTCGCGAGAGGCGCGCCCGCGGCACGGGCGCGCCTCTCTCTCGCGCGTGGGGGGCGCGGTTCGCACGCGGGGCGCGCGGCCGGCGCCCCTACGCTTCAGAGCGCCGCGAGCTGTTCCTTGACGTCCTCCGCCAGCTCGCGGGCCAGCTGTTCGCCCTCGCCGGCGTCGCCGACGCTGCTGGCCTGAAGGCTGGTCCCGTTCGTGGCGACCGCGCCGAACAGCGTCAGCTCGCCGTCGGGACTGACGGACGCCAGCGCGCCGACCAGCTGGTCCGGCAGCGCGGCGGCGAACGCCCGCTCGGCCCGGACCCGATCGAAGCTGGGCCGGTGCTGCAAGGTGTAGGCCAGCTCGAACGCCGAGTCGTCGTTCTCGCGCACCAGCAGGCCCAGCGCGCCCTGACCGGGCGCGGGCGCGAACGTCTCGGGCTCCAGCAGCGCGTCGATGCGGTTGCGTTGGTCGAGGATCATCAGCGTCGCCGCGGGCAGCAGCAGCGCCCGCAGCTCGTCACGCGTCAGGCGCGTCAGGTCGTCGTCCAGCGAGCCGGACAGCGGCGCCGCCTCGAGGTCGGGTCTCAGCGCCTTCAGGAACGCGGTGTCGCGTCCCTCGCGGACGCCGACCCGGCTTCCCGGCTCGATCGCGGTCAGCTCCTTCGCGCCGCGCGACACCAGCGCCGTGCGAGGGTCCATCCGGCGCGCGACGGCGGCCAGCACCACGCCGTCCGGAAGCTCCAGCGGAAGCGTGTCCAACGGTTGCACGGCGATGCCGATCGACTCGGCCACCAGCGCGTCGACCAGGGCGGAGGGCGCCGAGGCGCGCAGCGTGCGCTGCGTGATCTGGACGTCGGGCCACTCGGCGTTCAGTTCCGTGAGGACAGACCGTGCTTGGCGCAGCGCTTCGGCGCCGTCGCGGTTCCCCATTACGATGCGAGCCATGGGGACGTTCTATCACAGCGTCGCCGCGCTGGCGCGATGGCGATCCGTCGCCGCTGGACGGGCCCGCGCCGTGCGGGCCTTGGCCTCGACCCGCCTCAGCCTTGGTGGTTCGCCTCGGTCCTCAGCTGCTCGATGCGATCGGTCTCCTCCCAGGGGAACCCGTCGCGGCCGAAGTGGCCGTAGCTGCTGGTCGGCACGTAGATCGGCCGCTGCAGGTCGAGCTGCTCGATGATCGAGGCCGGACGGGCGTCGAACACCTCCCAGACGATGCGGGAGAGCGTCTCGTCGCTGAGCCTCGACGTTCCGAACGAATCGACGTACACGCCGACCGGCTGCGCGACGCCGATCGCGTAGGCGAGCTGCACCTGGCAGCGACGCGCCAGTCCGGCCGCCACCACGTTCTTCGCGATGTAGCGGGCGTAGTAGCTGGCCGAGCGGTCCACCTTCGTGGGGTCCTTGCCGCTGAACGCGCCCCCGCCGTGCGGCGCGGCGCCGCCGTAGGTGTCGACGATGATCTTGCGGCCGGTCAGGCCGGCGTCCGCCTGCGGGCCGCCCAGCACGAACCGGCCGGTCGGGTTGATGAAGAAGCGGGTCGCCTCGGTCACCATCCCGTCGGGAACGACCGGCTCGACCACCTGCCGCACGACGTCGCGGCGCAGCGTCTCCATGTCGACGCCGTCGGCGTGCTGCGCCGACACGACCACCGTGTCCAGCCGGATCGGCGCGTCGCCGTCGTACAGGACCGTCACCTGGGCCTTGCCGTCGGGACGCAGGTAGGGCAGGGTGCCGTCCTTGCGGACGTCGGCCAGGCGCTGCGTGAGCCGGTGCGCCAGCGTGATCGGGAGCGGCATCAGGGCGTCCGTCTCGTCCGTCGCGTAGCCGAACATGAGCCCCCGGTCGCCGGCGCCGATCCGGTCGAAGCGGTGTCCGCTGCTGGACTCGACCGCCTTGTCGACGCCCAGCGCGATGTCGGCCGACTGCTCGTTGATGGCGATGAGGACGCTGCTGTAGTCCGCATCGAAGCCGAACGACGCGTCGACGTAGCCGACCTCGCGCACGGTGTCGCGGACGATGCGTTGCAGGTCGACGTAGCCGCTGCAGCGGATCTCGCCCGCGACGAGCGCCAGGCCGGTCGTCAGCAGCGTCTCCGCCGCGACGCGCGCGTCCGGGTCGTGCGCCAGGATGGCGTCGAGCACCGCGTCGCTGATACGGTCGGCGAGCTTGTCGGGATGGCCTTCGGTGACCGATTCCGCGGAAATGCGTCGTTGCACGGGGAGCCTCCAGATGCGTGCGCCGCGGCGGACGCGAACGTGCCGGTCCCGCCACCGACGGAGTCCGGAGATGCTACCAGAGCCCGCGTAGACGCGCCCGCAGCCGGAGGTACGGTTCAGGGCGCTAGACTCGCGGCATGGGGTTCGCCGCATGAGCCGTCCGACCGAGCCGAGGCGCGGCGAGCCCGGTCCGGCCGCCTCGGCCGGCATCCGGGCGGCCGCCCCGAGCGACGCGCGCGCCCTCGCGGCGTTGATGGCGACGATCTACGGCGAGGGACGCTGGTTCGTCGGCGACATGGGGCCCCGTTCCGAGACGCTGGCTCGTCAGCTCCGCGGGATGGACCCGGCGCGCGAGATCGTGCTGGTCGCCGAGGCCGCGGGCGACCTGGTCGGCTGGATCGAGGTGCGTCGCTACCTGCCGACCCGGATGGAGCACGTCGCGTCGTTGACGATCGCCGTCGCGCCGCGTGCGCGCGGTCGCGGCATCGGCCGCCGACTCCTGCGCGCGATCGTGCCGTGGGCCCGCCGCGTCGGGGTCCGCAAGCTGCGGCTCGACGTCCGCGCCGGCAACGAGGCGGCGCTGGCGCTCTACCGGCGCGAGGGGTACGTGGTCGAGGGCGTCGAGCGCGACCAGATCCGGGACGTGGACGGGTTCGAGGACAACGTCGTCATGGCCCGCTTCCTGGATCCGGGTCGCGACGCGAACGGCGATCTCGACGCGGGCCGCGACGTCGACCGCGATGCGGACGCGGATCCGGACCGGTAGACTGCCGCATGTCCGACGCGAATCTCGCCGAGTGGCCCACGCAGCGCGTGGGCCTGTTCGTCGATACCCAGAACCTGTACTACGCCGCCCGGGACGGGCACGGTCGCCACGTCGACTACGCCCGCCTGCTGACGTTCGCGGCGCGCGGCCGGCGCGTGGCGCAGGCCAGCGCGTACGTCGTCGAGCGCGAAGGGGAGCGCCAGGCGTTCGGATTCGTGACGAAGCTGTCGGTGCTCGGCTACCGCGTGCGTCGGCGCACGGTGCGGGTCCACCGCGTGGACGACGAAGGCCGCACCGTGCTGGAGGGCGACTGGGACATGGGGATCGTCGCCGACATGGTGCGCGCCTGGGACGGCCTGGACGTGCTGGTCCTGGCCAGCGGCGACGGCGACTACGTGCCGATCGTGCAGGTGGCGCAGGAGCGTGGCCTGAGGGTCGAGAGCGTCGCGTTCCGGACCAGCACCGCTCAGGACCTGATCGACGCGGTCGACCGGTTCGACGACCTCGCGGAGGTGCGCGGCGTCTTCGTGGGCGAGGAGTGAGCCTCAGGCGTCCGCGAGCTTGGATTCCGACAGCTTGGACTCCAACAGCTTGCGCACCACCGCCGGGTCGGCCGTCCCGCCGCTCTCCTTCATCACGCGGCCCAGCAGGGCGTTGATCGCCTTGGGCTGCTCCTTGGCGGAGGCGACGACGTCGGGGTTGGCTTCCATGACCGCGTCGACGATCCCGCTCAGCGCGTCCTCGTCCGCGACCCGTGCCAGGCCGCGCTGCGCCACGAGGGCCGCGGGGTCGGCGCCGTCCAGCACCTCGGGCAGCAGCTCCTTCGCGACGGTGGTCGAGATCGTGCCGTCGGCGATCAGCGTCAGCAGCGACGCCAGCAGCGCAGGGTCCAGCGCCACCTCCTCCAGCGTCCGGCCCGAGGCGCGGAGCCGCCCCGCGACCTCGCTGAGCAGCCAGTTCGCGACGGTCTGCGGCGGGCCGTTCCAGGCGGCGCAGGTCGCGTCGAACGTGGCGGAGGTCCGGACGTCGTACGCGATCTGCGCGGCGTCGTCCTCCTTCAGGCCCAGCGCGAGGTAGCGCGCTCGCTTCGCGGCGGGCAGCTCCGGCATGCCGGCGACGATGCGGTCGCGCCGGGCTGCGTCGACGCGAATCTCGGGCAGGTCGGGGTCGGGCATGTAGCGGTAGTCGGCGGCGCCCTCCTTGCTGCGTTGCGACACCGTCTTCTGCCCGCCCTCGTTCCAGCCGCGGGTCTCCTGCACGACCTCGTAGCCGTCGTCCAGGATGCGCTCCTGGCGGCGGATCTCGAACGTCAGGGCGGCCTCGACGGCGCGGAAGCTGTTGAGGTTCTTGACCTCGACCTTGGTGCCGAACGTGCCGTCCGGGCGGCGGAGCGAGACGTTCACGTCGGCGCGCATCTTGCCCTCTTCGGGGCTGGCCTCGCTGACGGCCAGGGCGCGCGCCAGCGCGCGGACCTCCTGCAGGAACGCGCGGGCTTCTCCGGGGGTGCGCAGGTCGGGCTCGGTGACCATCTCGATCAGCGGCGCGCCGGCGCGGTTCAGGTCCAGCAGGCTGTGCCCGGCGTAGAGGGGATGCACCAGCCGCCCGGCGTCCTCTTCGAGGTGGACGCGGGTGACGCCGATGGTGCGGCCGCCGGGGATCTCGAGCCGGCCGTGCTCGCCGATCGGACGGTCGTACTGGCTGATCTGGTAGTTCTTGGGCGCGTCGGGATAGAAGTAGTGCTTGCGGTGGAACTGGGTGCGGTCCGGCACCTCGCAGCCCAGCGCCAGCGCGAAGCGGAGGCCCAGCTCGATCGCTTCGGCGTTCGCGACGGGCAGGCTGCCGGGCAGCCCCATGCAGACGGGGCAGACGTGGCTGTTGGGGGCGTCGCCGAAGCCGCTGGCGTCGCAGCCGCAGAACATCTTGCTGCGCGTCTGCACGGCGAGGTGGATCTCGAGTCCGATGACCGGCTCCGGCATGCGATCGAGTCTAGCAGGGCGTCTGGCAGGGCGT
>CAZHCI010000018.1:8192-13734 GCA_964530905.1 uncultured bacterium | reverse complement strand
GCAGGGCGTCTGGCAGGGCGTTCCGCGCGGCTGCGCTATGCTTCTGGCATGATCCGTATGCGCCTCGACGACATCGCCGTTTCGGGCGAGGGCAAGCAGTTCTTGCTGCTGCTCCGCGCGGACGAGGACGAGCGAGTCCTGCCCATCGTGGTGGACGCGATGCAGGCTCTCGCGATCGCGGCTGGACGGAGCGGCGAGAAGCCGTCCCGACCGTTGACGCACGATCTCGTGCTCTCGCTGCTGGAGGTTCTGGGCGCCGAGGTCGTCCAGGTCGAGATCACCGACCTGATCGAGGGCACGTTCTACTCGATGCTGGTCGTCGAGCGGGGCGGGGTGCGGTTCGACATCGACGCCCGCCCCAGCGACGCTCTGGCCGTCGCCGTCCGCGTGGACGCGCCGATCCTGGTCGCGGAAGAGGTCCTCGAGAACTCGGGCCTGGACGACGAGACGGGCGAGGGCGGCTTCGAGGCCTGACCCTCGCCCTCGGCTCAGTGCAGTCGTTCGGGGGGCTCGGGCGGGTCGCGCGGGTCGTGAGCGTCGCGCGGCTCGCGCGGCTCGAGCGGCGCGGGGAGCGGCTCGCCCACGTCGAGCGCGCGCAGCGCCTTGGCGAGCGTGACGATCCGCAGCGTGGCCGCCCGCACCTCTTCGTCCAGCCGCCGCAGATCGGCGTCGGGTCGCACCTCGGTCGGGGTCAGCGACGCTTCGATGGCGCGGCGGGCCGTCACCGGCCGCTCGTGCCAGGCGGGGTGGGATTCGACGCGTGCCCGGAGTCGCTCGAGCTCGAATCCGAGGCGCCGTCGGTCTACCAGCGCCCGGTAGCGTCGCTTGTGGTCGGAGAGGCCCTGCTCGTTCATTGCCCAGCAGTCTACTCAGGAATGCGGCGGCATGTCGGAGGCCGGCACACGATCCGGGGCGCACGGTCCGGGGCGCACGCTTCGCGGCACGCTCGCTGGCCCGGTGGCGCCAGCCCTCGGCCTGGACGCGCTGTCCGCCAGCCAGGCCAGCCAGGCCAGCCCGAGCGCCTCGCCGGACCGCTGCCGCGAGGTCGTTCGTGTCCGCGCACCTTCGTTGTCGCGCATGCGCAACAACGCGGCCAAAACGAACACGACGACGAATCGACCTGCCAGGAGCATCGTCCACCACGCATCGCGATGATCGACGTGCGCAAGTTGCGGACGTTGTTGCGCATGCGCAACAACCGCGTCGTGCGATGACGTCATCGCGCGTGGAGCGTGGAGGTCGCACCGCGACGAACGCTCCCCGACGTGGCGAGCTTCGGGCCCAACGGACGATCCCGCGCGGACGGAACGTCCGCGCGGGATCGCTGGTCGGGCTCGGCGTCGTGGCGGGCCGGCCCCAGATCGAGATCGGTGCTCAGCCCTGCAGGTGCGCTTCGATGAAGTACAAGGCCTTGTCGACGTCGCGCGAGATCTCGGTGAACAGGTCTTCGGTGGTGGGCTCGCCCAGCTGCGCGGCGCGCTCGATCGCCTGACGCGTGCTGGCGGCGTAGGCCGAGAACGCGTCGGCCAGCGCCTCGAGGTTGGCCCGGCCGTCGCGCGCGTCGACGGGGAACTCGGCCAGCGTGGTGGCCTGCGCGGCCATCCGCACGGTGCCGGTCGCGTAGCCGCCCAGCGCGGTGACGCGCTCGGCCAGCTCGTCCGTGAACGGCTCGACCATGCCGGCGACCTGGTCGAAGAGCAGGTGCAGCTGCATGAAGTCCGCGCCCTTGACGTTCCAGTGCGCCTGCTTGGCCTGGCTGTGCAGATCGGCGTTGTCCGCCATCTGCTGGTTCAGAAGGCCGACGAGCTCCTTGCGAGCGTCGCTGTCGACGTCGATGCGGGTCGTGAAGGTCGTGTTCGTCGTGGTGGTCGTCGCCATAGCTATTCCTCCTCGAGAGTGCCTGGGGGCTGCGCCCGCGATGGACGCCGCGATCCCTGAGCTCGCTTCCGAGAATAGTACGTTTTCGGAATGGTTCCGAGTTATGGAGACGACATCGCGGCCTCGGCAGCGTCCAGAGCCGCCTCGACGCCGGAGGCGGCCGTGCCCGCGCCTTGCACGCGGTCGGGCTTGCCGCCCCCGCGGCCCTCGACGTGAGGGAGCGCCGCCTCGAGCGCGACGCGCAGGTCGGTGCCGGCCGGGACCTCGGGGCCCGCCTGGAAGAGCAGCGTCGCGCGATCCTCCTCGCGCGCTGCCAACAGCGCCAACGCCTGCGGCGCGACGCGGGCCGACGCCTCGGCCAACGCGGGCAGCGCCGCGGCGTCGCTCACGACGATCCGGACCAGCGAGGCGCCCGCGATGCGTCGGCCGTCCGATTCCGCCTGCAGGACGCGCAGCTCGGCCCAGGCGGCGCGGGCCTCGTCGGCGTCGTGCCGCGCGGCGCGGACCTCGTCGCGCAGCGCCTCCACCCGCGCGGGAAGCTCGTCCCAGCGTGCGCTGAACGAGCGCGCCAGCTCGTCGGCCAGCGCGACGGTGCGCTCGGCGCGACGCCCCGCCTCGAGACCGGCACGGAAGGTGACGCGGGTGAGGCCGCCCCGGATCCGTTGTCGCCCCAGCGCGAGCAGGGGCAGCGTCTCCGCCGTCGTCCGGAGGTGCGTGCCGCCGCAGGCGGACAGCTCGACCTCGCCCATCTCGACCAGCCGGATGCGGCCGGCCACCTTCGGCGGGCGGCGCAGCGGATAGGACGCGACGGCGTCCTCGTCGACCTCGAACGCCCGAACGGGGAGCGTCCGGTACGCCCAGTCGCGCGCCAGGGCGACCGCGGCCGCGACGTCCTCGTCGTCGGGCTCGCCCGCGAGGTCCACGGTGGCGTCGGCGGAGGCCAGCGAGACCGAGCGGGTCTCGAAGCTCGGGCTCACGTGCAGGAACGCTTGGCTCAGCAGGTGTTGGGCGGTGTGGCGCTGCATGTGCCGGTAGCGGCGGTCCCAGTCGATCTCGGCGTGGACCGCTCGGCCCTCGTCCGGAACGTCGCCCTCGACGAGGTGGAGCACGGCGTCGGGCCCGTCGGAGACGACGTCGACGACGTGCGCGACGCCCCCCTGGTGCCGTAGGCGGCCGGTGTCGTGCAGCTGGCCGCCCGACGTCGGATAGAACACGCTGTCGCTCAGGGACAGCCAGACGCCCGCGTCGTCGCGCCGTACGGCGCGGACGCGGGCGTCCAGAGAGCGGAGGTAGCTATCGAGCTGATCGGTGCGCATCGGGGCCGACGCTAGCACGCGCGCTGCGCCCCGTCAGGTCGAGCGGGCGCCTACCTCAGTTGCCGGCCAGGCTGCCGTTGAAGACCCAGTCGTTGTCCTCGGCGACCTGCGAGTGGCAGGCGACGCAGCCCTCGGGGCTTCCGGCGGCCATCAGGCTGCCGTCGCCCGCGATGCGGCCGTAGAACCAGTCGCCCGTGTCGGGCGCGAAGCCGGGAACCTTGACCATGTAGGTCCAGGCGGCCAGGTCGCCGCCGAAGTCGGACACGGGATCCTGTTGATCGAGGCTGCTCAGGTCCACGCCCGTGGGCATGTGGTTCTCCTTGATGATCACGGCGCCCGACGAGAAGGCGTCGGCTCCGGACCCGAAGTCGGCGGCGGCGATGTCGTTCACGAACGTGCGCAAGACCATGCCGTGCGGCTCGACCCCGACGTAGTAGCCCTCGGGCACGCCGGGCTCGAACGACCAATCGGTGTACGGCGCGGCTTCGAACGAATCCCAGAGCACGGTGGCCCACGAGCCGTTCACGTCTTGCCCGTCGCCGTCGTCTTGGGCGAAGGCGGCGAAGCCCACGAGCGCGAGAACCAGGACGGTCGACAGGGCGGCGGAGAGACGGCGGACGAGGCGGGTGGACATGGTGGACCTCCAGATGGTCAGCGTAGGGACGGATCCGTACAGTGCTAGCCGTACAGTGCTCAGCGTGCGCCGGGGCGCGTACGCGCTTCCGTCAAACCGCCGACGTGGCGGACGGGGCGGCGCCGACCGTCGGGTCGCATACGGTCGGCGTCGCGCCCTCGGGCGTACGCTTCCCCCCTGACGAGGCGGGTGCCGCCGCCAGAGAGGGACGACATGGAACCGACCACGCACGCCAGGAACGCGCTCCCCGACACCCGTGCAGCGGCTAGCATGGAGACGGAGGCCCACGTGAGAGACGCATCGCACCTGATGAACCCCGCAGGCCCGGAGTTCGACGAGATCGGCGAGGCGCCCCTCGCGCCGCTGGTCGCGGAGCTGATCGACGGGCTGGGCGAGGACGTGACGCGCGAAGGTCTCGTCAAGACGCCGCACCGCGTCGAGCGCTCGCTGAAGTTCCTCACCAGCGGTTACCAGGCGTCCGTGCGCGAGGTGATCAACGACGCCCTGTTCGCGGCCGAGGGCTCCGAGATGGTGGTCGTGAAGGACATCGAGTTCTACTCGCTCTGCGAGCACCACATGCTGCCGTTCTTCGGCAAGGCGCACATCGCGTACATCCCCGGCGAGACGATCCTCGGCCTGTCGAAGTTCGCGCGCGTCGTGGACGTGTTCGCGCGCAGGATGCAGGTCCAGGAGCGCATGACCTCGCAGATCGCGCTGGCGCTCGACGAGGTTCTCGCTCCCGCCGGCGTCGCCGTCGTGACCGAGGCGAGCCACCTGTGCATGATGATGCGCGGGGTCGAGAAGCAAGGCTCGACGACCCGGACCAGCGTGATGCGGGGCGTGTTCCGCGACGATGCGCGCACCCGGCAGGAGTTCCTCGAAGCGATCCGCTGAGCGCAGGGGCGGCCGTTCGCGTGAGCGACGTCTTTCAGCGTATCGACGCACCTATACCCGACGAATCGAGTCGGGTATTGACGGTCGTATGGCGGCGGGGTAGGCTTCCTCCCGAAAGTTGATCGATCGGCTCGGGATTCCACATCGTTCGAGCCGAGGCCGCCGGGCGACCCCCGCCGGCCGGAAAGGACGCCATGCACCATCTCCTTCGCCGTCTCGCCCCTGCGCTTCTCGCGGTCGCCATGGTCGCCAGCGGACTCGCCCTTGCGCAGGACGCCGTGGTGAACGTGTACACCGCGCGGCACTACGACACCGACGAAGGGCTCTACGACGAGTTCGAAGAGCTCACCGGGATCGCCGTGAACGTGATCGAAGGCGACTCGGACGAGCTCATCTCGCGCATCGAGAGCGAGGGCGCCAACAGCCCCGCCGACGTGTTCATCACCGTCGACGCGGGCCGGCTCTGGCGTGCCGAGCAGGCGGGCCTGCTGGACGCCGTCGACTCGCCCGTCCTGAACGCCGCCGTGCCCGAGTACCTGCGGCATCCCGACGGGTTCTGGTTCGGGCTGACCCAGCGGGTACGCGGCATCGTCTACGCGCCGGATCGCGTCGACGTCAGCGGGCTCGCGACCTACGAGGACCTCGTCGAGCCGCGCTTCGAGGGGCGCGTCTGCATCCGCAGCTCGAACAACGTGTACAACCAGTCGCTGCTCGCCTCGATCATCGCCAGCTCCGGCGCCGACGCGGCCGAGACCTGGGCCGCGGGCGTGGTCGAGAACATGGCTCGGCCGCCGCAGGGTGGCGACACCGACCAGATCCG
>CAZHCI010000018.1:0-8092 GCA_964530905.1 uncultured bacterium | reverse complement strand
GGCAACGCCGAGTACCCCGTCGTGGACGGCGTCGAGCCGGCCGAGGTCACGCAGGCGTTCGGCTCGTTCGAGACCGACGCCCTGAACGTCTCGCTGTACGGAGAGAACAACCCCGAAGCGGTTCGCGTCTTCGACCGCGCCGGCTGGCGCTGAGCGGCGACGCCGCCCTGGCGGCACGCGAGCCGATCGCGCCCGTCCGTCCTCGCCCCGCCCGCCTCGCCGCGGGCGGGGCCGCTCGTTGGGCGCGAGGCGCTCAGCCCCGCCGGTCGCTCATGCGACTGCGGGCGATCCCGATGCTCAGCACGATCACGGGGACCAGGCCCACCACGGCGATCGCCAGCGCCCCGGCCGCCGCGTCCGCCAGGCGCTCGTCCGACGCCAGCCGGTAGACGCGCACCGCCAGCGTGTCGAAGTCGAACGGCCGGACGATCAGCGTCGCCGGCAGCTCCTTCATCACGTCCACGAACACCAGCAGCGCGGCGGTCAGCAGGCTGCCCCGCAGCAGCGGGACGTGCACCCGCAGCAGGGTGCCCAGGCCGCGCCGCCCCAAGCTGCGGGCGGCGTCGTCCATGTTCGGCGTGATCTTGTTCAGGCTCGCCTCGACCCCGCCGTACGCCACCGCCAGGAACCGCACCAGGTAGGCGAACACCAGCCCCGCGATCGTGCCGGAGAGCAGCAGGCCGGTCGACAGCCCGAAGGTCGCCTGCATCCAGGCGTCGATCCGGTTGTCCAGCCAGCCCAGGTGCATCAGCACCCCCACGGCGATGACCGAGCCCGGCACGGCGTAGCCCATCGCCGCGACCCGCGTGCCCGCGCGCACCAGCCGGCTGGGCCTGAGCCGCCTGCCGTACGCCAGCAGGAGGGCCGTCACCAGCGTCACCACCGCGGTGACGGCCGCGACCGTCACGGTGTTCCCCAGGTAGGTCCAGAACGACGGATCGAACCGCTGAGCGTTCGCGATCGCCATCTCCGCCAGGATCGCGGCGGGCAGCGCGAAGCCGGCCAGGATGGGCAGGCCCACGAACAGCGAGGCGGCCGACGCCCGCGCGCCGTGAAGCGGATAGCGCGCCAGCGCCTTGTAGCGTCCCGTGAGCGACTGCGCCTCCGGGCGCCGACCCAGGCTGCGCTCCAGCACGATCAGCACCAGCACGAACACCAGCAGCAACGCCGCGAGCTGCGCGGCCGCCTCGCGCTCGCCCAAGCCGAACCAGGTGCGGTAGATGCCGGTCGTGAAGGTGACGACCCCGAAGTACTCGACCGTGCCGAAGTCCGCCAGCGTCTCCATCAGCGCCAGCGCGGCGCCGGCCGCGATCGCCGGCCGCGCCAGCGGCAGCGAGATCAGGAAGAAGCTCCGCCACGCGCCGCGGCCCAGGCTGCGGCTGGCCTCCAGGATCGACGCGGACTGCTCCAGGAACGCCGTTCGCGTCAGCAGGTACACGTACGGGTAGAGCGCCAGGGTGAGCATCACCACCGCGCCTCCCAGCGAGCGCACCCGCGGGAACCAGTACTCTCTCGGCCCCCAGCCGGTCGCTTCGCGCAGCGCCGTCTGCAGCGGCCCCGAGAACTGCAGGAAGTCGGTGTACGCGTACGCCAGGATGTAGGCGGGGATCGCCATCGGCAGCAGCAGGGCCCACTCGGCCAGGCGCCGGCCGGGGAACCGCGTCATCGTCACCAGCCAGGCGGAGCCGACGCCGATCACGATCGTGCCCACGCCCACGCCGACCAGCAGCGCCAGCGAGTTGCGCACGTAGTCCGGCAGGACGGTCGAGGCCAGGTGGCTCCAGATCTCGCCCGTCGGGGTCGCGACGCTGGCCAGGACCACCAGGATCGGCGCCGCGACCAGCAGCGCGGTGATCACGACCAGGACCTCCCACGCGCGCGACCGGCCCAGGTAGCGGGTCCGGCCGCTGCGACGCGGAGGTCGGCCGCCCGTTGGGGCGGCCGCGTCGATCATCGGTTCCCTGGGTCCGTCCATCCCGGCCGCGGGCTCAGCCCAGCAGGCCGTCGAGCCAGGCCGCGACGCCGAGCCGCTCGGGCGAATCGACGTGCTCGTTCGCGGCGGCGCGCACCTCGGGGGTGGCGTACGGCCCGACCGACACGGCGTGCCCGGCCCAGGTCAGCATCGACACGTCGTTCGTGCCGTCGCCGAACGCCACGGTGTCCTCGCGCGCGACGCCCAGCGTGCGCGAGATCAGCTCCAGCGCCGCGCCCTTGTCGGCGTCGTCCGCGGTGATCTCCAGGTAGCCGTCGCCCCAGCGGTACGTCGTCACGCCCAGCTGCGCGCGGACGCGCGCCTCGATCTCGGCCGACTCGCCGTTGCTGCCGAACACGATCTTGTCCGCCTCGAGCACGGCGGCCAGGTCGATCCGGTCCACCGTCCGGTTGGCGGTGTGCGCCCACGCCCAGCGGTCGTCCAGCGGATCGTCCACCAGCAGCGAATCGCCGTCGATGCAGGCGTAGGGGATCCCCGGCGGAAGCAGGGGAGGCGAGAGGATCGCGCGCACGTGATCGCCGGCCATCCGCCGCCGCTTGATCACCGCGCCGTCGGGGCCGAACACCAGCGCCCCGTGGTTCACGCTGTACGGGCCGGGCGCGACGCGGAGCTGCTCGACGAACGGGCGCGCGGAGCTGTGGGGACGCCCCGTCAGGATCGTCACCAGGTGGCCGGCGTCGCGCGCCGCGTCGATGGCGCGCGCGATCCGGGGCGGCAGCTGGTGATCCCGCGTGACGATCGTGTTGTCGAGATCGAAGGCCAAGAGCATCGCCCTACAATCTACTCCGGTTCGCTCAGGATCCCGTCGCGCGGGAACGTGACGAGCGACAGCGAGGCGTCGTCCGTGGCGACCCACGCCCGGACGCCGCCCGCCTCGTCCCGGGCGACCGAGGGGGCCGCCACCAGCCGGCCCGGAAGCGCGGCGTCGGCCGACGCGCGGCATCCGCTCCCGTCGCACGCGATCAGTCGCAGCGTGCGGAGGTCGCGGGTCGGCATGGTCAGGAGGTCCAGCGAGGCGGGATCGGTCGAGGCTCGCGGCACCAAGCGGCCCAGGTCCAGCTCGCGCTGACCGATCGTGTGGCTGGTGACGCCCAGCGCGAACGCCTCGCGGCGCAGCTCGAGCGGGGCGTCGCCGTCGCCGGTCGGCGGCAAGGTCCAGCGCTCCAGCGGCCCGCCGAGGTGCGGCGTCGCCAGCGAGTACAGCCGGCGTCCCGACGCGCCCAGCACGTGCCGCCAACGGTTCTCCGTGCCGATCCCCGGGCCGGTCGCGACGACCGTCAGCTCGGCCGTCCCGCTCCCGGCCGTCCCGCTCTCGGCCGCGAGCACGACCAGCGCACCGCCGTCGCCACCGCCGGATACGGTGGCCACCATCCCCCAGCGCCCCGCCGCCGGGAACGACGCGAGGCGCCGCTGCTCGATCACGCGTCGGCCCGGCGCGTCCCAGCGCGCCAACGCCGCCAGCGTGTCCAAGCTCACGACGGCCAGCGCCCCCGCTTCCACCTCGTCGCCCAGCACGCCGTGGCGGTAGTCCAGGCTGGGGTGGACCGGAATCGCCACCGTTGCCGCCTCCACGAAGGCCGCCTCCACGAAGACCGGCTCGGCGTCGGGCAGCGCCGCGAGCGGGGCACGCGCCTCCCGGCGTAGCGACGCGTCGAGCAGCATCACCCGCTCGGCGTTCGGGCCCAACGCCAGCACCCGCCCGCCGGGAAGGCACAGCGGCGTGGCGTGGAGCGACACGGGCGGGCCGACCGCCCCGCTGGCGACGTCGGTCAGCCTGCCGCTTCCGTCTACGGCCAGCAGCGCGCCCTCGCACGCGATCAGCACCTCGCTGACGAGCCCGCGCCGCAACCGGCGGGCGTCGCCCCCGCGGGTCGCATGGATCAAGCTTCCGTCGGCCCCGAGCGCGGCGACGCCCCCGCGGTACGGCGCCAACGCGACGGAGGGCGCCGGAAGCGTCGTCACGACCACGACCGACCCGCCGGTGGTCCGAGGCGCTTGCTGCGCGATCGCGGCGGCGCCGAGCGCGGCGAGCACTGTCGCGACCAGCGCTGTCGCGACCAGCGCCACGGACGTACGGCGAGCTCGTTCCGATGCACGCTTCACGCCGGCACCCTAGCCGCGCGAGGCGCCTGCGCGAGTGTCCTTCGGCACGGCACGCCCCCCGCGCGCCGCCCGCGCGCCGCCCGCGCGCCGTCCCCCGCCGGAAGGCGGTGTCCGAAATGCTGTGGACACTCACGAAATCTCGCGTGCAGGCCGTGATAATCTTCCTCCAGTCAGATCGTTCCCGGGGGCGGCTCGCCGCCCGTCCGACGAGGAGGTCGCCCGTATGTACCGAGGTCGAGAGGGTCAGTGGGCTTTCGCGCTGCATCGCCTGACCGGTGTCGCGTTGGCTCTGTTCCTGCTGCTGCACGTGATCGACATCAGTTTGGTGATGTTCGGGCCCGAAGGTCCGTTCAACGCCTTCCTGGCGTTCTATCACCAGTGGCCGTTCCGTGTCGGCTTGCTGATGGTCATCGCCGCCGTGGTGTACCACGCGTTCAACGGGCTCCGGATCATCATCATGGACTTCACCGGCTGGGGCGTGCGGTTCCAGCGGCAGCTCTGGTACGGCGTGATCGGCGCGACCGCCATCATCGGCGTGCCGGTGCTCATCAAGATCGTTCCCGAGATCCTCGGGAGGGCCTGAGATGGCCACCGCGCCACGCACCCTCAAGCAGGCCCGCGCCACCTACTCGACGAACACCGAGCTCGCCTGGTGGGTGTTCATGCGGATCTCCGGCATGCTGCTGGTGTTCCTCGTGTTCGGGCACCTGTTCTTCAACAACATCCAGATCGACGCCGCCACGATCGACTACGCCTACGTCGCCGACCGGCTCAGCCAGCCGGGCGTGAAGATCTACGACACGTTCCTGCTCGCGTTCGCCATGCTCCACGGCGTGAACGGGCTGCGCTACTCGGTCGAGGACTACGTCCGCAAGCCGGGCCGGCGCTTCTGGACCAAGACGATCCTGTACGCCGTCGCCGGCATCGTGTTCGTGCTGGGCACGATGGCGTTGTGGGCGTTCAGCTACGAAGAGATGGGCGCCGCCGTGCGCGCGCTCCAATAAGGAAGCGGAGGCACCCCAGGTGGTAAGAGCCCACAAATACGACGTGATCGTGGTCGGCGCCGGCGGCGCCGGGTTGATGGCGGCTCGCTACGCCGCGCAGAACCCCGGCGTGTCGGTCGCCGTGATCAGCAAGCTCTACCCGACCCGGTCCCACACCGGCGCGGCCCAGGGCGGGGTCGGGGCGGCCCTCGGCAACGTCAGCGAGGACCATCCCGAGTGGCACGCGTTCGACACCATCAAGGGCGGCGACTACCTCACCGATCAGGACGTCGCGGAGTCGTTCGCGACCGAGGTGATCGACGCGGTGTACGAGCTCGAGCACATGGGTTTGCCGTTCAGCCGCACGCCCGACGGTCGGATCGCGCAACGCAAGTTCGGCGGCCACACCCGCGAGTTCGGCAAGAGCGCCGTCGAGCGCGCCTGCTACGCGGCCGACCGCACCGGCCACATGATCCTGCAGACGCTCTATCAGCAGTCGATCAAGAACGACGTCACCTTCTTCAACGAGTTCCACGTCCTGGACGTGATCATCGAGGACGGCAGCGCACGCGGCGTGGTGGCGTACGAGCTCGCGACCGGCGAGCTGCACGTGTTCCACGCGAAAGCGACGATCATCGCGACCGGCGGAAACGGCCGCATGTTCAAGGTCACCTCGAACGCGCACGCGCTGACGGGCGACCTGATGAGCATCCTGTACCGGCGCGGCATCCCGATGGAGGACCCGGAGTTCTACCAGTTCCACCCGACGGGGCTGTACAAGATCGGCGTGCTGTTGACCGAGGGTGCGCGCGGCGAAGGCGCCGTCCTTCGCAACGCCGACGGCGAGCGCTTCATGGAGCGCTACGCGCCTACCATCAAGGACCTCGCGCCGCGCGACATGATCAGTCGCGCGATGTACTTCGAGATCGGCGAGGGCCGCGGCGTGGGTCCCGACAAGGACTACCTCCACCTCGACCTGACCCACATCGACGCCGAGATCATCGAGGAGCGCCTGCCGGACATCACCGAGTTCGCGCGCATCTACCTGGGCGTGGACCCGATCAAGGAGCCCGTTCCGGTCCAGCCGACCGCGCACTACGCGATGGGCGGCGTGCCGACGACGAACGAGACCGAAGTGATCATCGACGGCGACAACACGATCGTCCCCGGCCTCTACGCCGCGGGCGAGGTCGCCTGCGCCAGCTTGCACGGCGCGAACCGCTTGGGCACGAACAGCCTTGGAGACCTGATCGTGTTCGGCCGCCGCGCCGGCGTCGAGGCCGCGAAGTTCGCGCAGAGCACCGACTACGCGCCGATGCCCGGGGACGCCGACGAGCGTGCGCGCGACGAGCTCGATCGCATCCGCTCGTCGTCCGGCACGGAGCGCGCCTCGCACGTGCGCAAGGACCTGCAGGAAACGATGATGGACAACGCCTCGGTGTTCCGGACCGAGGAGACGCTCGCGAAGCAGGTCGAGCACCTCGCCGAGCTGCAGCAGCGCTTCCGGGACGTCTCGGTCGAGGACACGGGCACGCAGTTCAACACCGAGCTGATGGAGGCGATCGAGCTGGGCTACCTCATCGACAACGCCGAGCAGCTCGTGCACGGCGCGCTCAACCGCACGGAGTCCCGCGGCGCCCACTCGCGCGAGGACTACCGCGAGCGCGACGACGAGCAGTGGCTCAAGCACACGCTCGTGTACAAGGAAGGCGACGGCGTCCGCATCGACTACAAGCCGGTCACGCTCGGCAAGTACGAGCCCAAGCCGCGCGTCTACTGAGGGCCGGGAGGCTTGGAAACCATGGACACCATGCGGATCAACGTCAAGATCAAACGGTTCGACCCCGAGGCGGACAAGCGTCCGTACTGGGCCGAGTACCGGGTCGACGCGCGCCCCACCGATCGCGTTCTGGACGTGCTGAACCACATCAAGTGGGAGGTCGACGGCACGCTCACCTATCGGCGTAGCTGCGCGCACGGCATCTGCGGAAGCGACGCGATGCTCATCAACGGCGTGAACCGGCTGGCGTGCAAGCTGCTGGTGCGCGACGTGGGCGAGGTCGTCTCGATCGAGCCGATCCGCGGGCTCGAGGTGCTCCGCGATCTGATCGTGGACATGGAGCCGTTCTTCGACTCGTACAAGGCGGTCCTGCCGTTCTTCGTGAACGACGATCCCGATCCGCCTCGCGAGCGCCTGCAGAGCCCCGAGGATCGCGAGATCTTCGACGACACGACGAAGTGCATCCTGTGCGCCGCCTGCACGACCTCGTGCCCGGTGTTCTGGACGAACGACAGCTACCTGGGGCCCGCCGCGATCGTGAACGCTCACCGCTTCATCTTCGACTCGCGCGACCAGGGCACCGAGGACCGGATGCAGGTCCTGAACCAGGCGAACGGCTTGTGGCGTTGCCGCACCGCCTACAACTGCACCGAGGCCTGCCCGCGCGACATCCCCGTCACGCGCGCGATCGAGGAGGTCAAGCGAGAGCTTCTCTGGCGTCGCGCCTGAGCTGGACGGCTCGCGCGCCGACGGGCGGCAAGCGGCGCAGGGCGCGGCGCGAGGCGATCGGTTCGCCTCGCGCCGCGCCCTTGCTCGTGCGTGCCGCCTGATGCGTGCTTCCGGTTTCGTGCCGTCAGGCCGACCGTCTCGACACCTTCTATTCCCACTCGTTGCCGCGTTGTCGCGCATGCGCAACAACGCGGCGAAACGGCGCACGTCGTTCGTGCGCGTGCGTCCGCGACGGGATGGATGCCGCACGGACGCCGCTTCATGCGCACGTTCGAGTCGAATTCGCGCATGTGCAACAACGGGTCGTTTCGCACGAACGTTTCCCGCCCGCGCCCCCGCGCCCACGGAGCCCCCGGCGCCCGCCGCGCCCTCGGAGCCGCGGGCGACCGGGGCCGAACGGCGAG
The DNA here is from genome assembly GCA_964530905.1 of uncultured bacterium. Classification (GTDB taxonomy): domain Bacteria; phylum Deinococcota; class Deinococci; order Deinococcales; family Trueperaceae; genus SLSQ01. The sequence continues at coordinate 100 of CAZHCI010000018.1, read as the reverse complement.
CGAGGGCCGCGATCCCGTCGGATCGCGGCCCTCGCGCTTCGGGCTGGTCGTGCGTCGTTCGACCGAGGCTACTCCGCGGTGTAGCCGCCGTCCACGAGGT
>CAZHCI010000017.1:23827-29379 GCA_964530905.1 uncultured bacterium | reverse complement strand
GCGGCGCCACGCAGCTCGGGGAGCAGGCTGGCGTGGGCGTTCAGGAAGCCGTGCTCCGGGACCCGAAGCAGCGACGCCGGCAGGATCTGGCCGTACGCGGCCGTGACCGCGACGTCGGGCCTCGCGGCCGAGAGCCGGTCCGCGAACGCGGCATCGCGCCGGACGCGGGCGGGCTGGTCCAGCGGAAGGCCGAGCGAACGGGCCTCGGCCGCCACGGGGGGCACGCGGACGCGCATCCCGCGACCGGCGGGCGCGTCGGGCTGCGTGACGACCAGGACCACCTCGTGCTCGTCGTGCAGGCGACGCAGCACCGGGACGCCGAAGGCGGGCGAGCCGAAGAAGGCGACCCGCAACGGCGCGCTCACGGGCGCGCCGGGTCGGCGCCGCGCAGCTCGCGGAGGTGGGCCTTGGCACGACGCTGCAGCTCGGCGAGCTCCGTCCGGTGCGCCTCGAGGAACGCGCGCCGGGCGTCGCCCGGGAGGCGATCGAAGTACAGGACGCCGTCGAGGTGGTCGAGCTCGTGCTGGACGACGTGCGCGAAATGCCCCGAGACGTCCCGCTCGTGCCGGGCCCCGGCGAGATCGCGGAATCGGACGCGGACCTCGGCGTCGCGCTCCATCTCCTCGACCCACAGGCCGGGCACGCTGAGGCAGCCGTCGGGGGCGATCTGGACGCCGCGTCGCTCGACGATCTCGGGGTTCACCATCACGTGCACCGCGAGCACCTCGGGGCCGTCGTCGTCGCCGGCGTGGTCGTGCTCGTCGCCGAGGCCGTCGAGCCCGACCTCGGCCGGGTCGGGATGGGGCGCCTGAGCGTCGTAGGCGCGGGTCTCGCGAGGCGAGGGCGGGGCGAGCTCCGCCGCCACGAAGATCCGCTTCGGCACCCCGATCTGCGGACCCGCGAGCCCGACGCCGTTGGCGTCGTGCATCGTCTCGATCATGTCGTCGGCCAGGCGGGCGAGGTCGTCGTCGAAGCGATCGACGGGGGCGGCGCTGCGGCGCAGCACCGGATCGCCGTACAAGCGGATGGGGTGGATCACGTCAGGTCCTCCTGCGCGCGGAGCGGGCCCGCTGGATCGTCACGGGGCTGGGAGCGCCCCGTCGCGAAGGTGCGCCTACGGGCCGTCGTCCGGTGGGCCGTTCTCGGTCGGTGCGATCAGGACGGTGACCACGACGTCGTCCACGGGGGAGACGCCTTCGGGCAGCTCGAGCCGCGCCGGAAGATCATAGCGTCCCGGCGGCAGCGACGAAGTCGCGTCGGGGACCGATCCCTGCACGACCGGCAGCTCGTCGAGCGCCTCGGCGGTTCCGATCACGCCGATCTCCGTCGGCGTCACGTTCTCGATGCTCACCGAGGCTCCGCCGGGGGACGAGATGGCGACCGGCCGAACGACGCGAACCCGGCGTGGCTCGACCTCGAACGTCACCCGAGCGGTCGGCGGCACGACCCTCGCCTCGGAGACGGGGCGCCCTTCCGCGTCCACGGCGACGAGCTCCGCGAGGACGGAGGACGCGTCGCCGGGGCGGGCTGGGGCGAGGACCGAGGCGACCTGACTCAGGATCGGATCGCGCGCCTCGACCGTCGCGGTGGCGGGCTCGCTGCGCACCGAGGTCGCCACGCGGCGGTCGCCGAGCGGCGCGATCAGCGGCACGATCTCGAACGTCGCGCTGCGGACCGCCTCGAGACGTCCGATCACCTGAGCGGGCACGACCCGGATCAGGCGCAGGGCGGTCGGCACGCGTGCCTCGACGTTCCGGGCGAACTCGCCGTCGACGCCGCTCAGGTCGATCTCGGCGTCGACGTCGTCGGCACGGAGCCGGTCCATCCGATCGGCCGGGCCGCTGATCACCACCTCGACGCGGGCGGGGACGCCGACGGGCACCTCGTCCGCCTCCGCGCCGACCACCTCGAGCGGAACGAGCAGGCTGCGCTGCGCCGTCGTTCCGGGATCGCTGGACGCGACCCACCAGAGCACCAGCGCGGCCGCGATCGCGCCCAGCTTCCCCTGCCAGTCGCGCCGCAGCGACCGCCGGACCCGGGTCCAGCTCAATCGCGACCGGGCGGGGGGCGTCACGGAACGGACTCCACGTACGCCTCCCGGAGCGCCTTGACGAGGTCGGAGGGCGCGACGTCGGTCGCCAGTCGCCCCTCTCGCGCCAACGACACGGTGCCGCGCTCCTCGCTGACGACCACGACCAGCGCGTCGCTGGTCTCGGCCAGTCCCAGCGCGGCCCGGTGGCGCGTGCCCAGCTCCGACGCCCAGCCCTCCTGCTGCTCCGAGAGCGGGAAGATCGCCCCCGCCCAGGTGATCTCGTCGCCCCGGACGATCACGCCCCCGTCGTGCAACGGTCCGCGCGAGTCGAACAACGTCTCGAGCAGCTCGGCGCGGACGGGGGTCTCGAGCAGCGTGCCCTGCTGGCCGAAGTCGCCCAGCGGCGTGCCCCGCTCGATCGCGATCAGCGCCCCCACCCGTCTCGCGGCCAGCTCGCGCACCGCGGACATGATCTCCTTCACCGGGTCGCCCGCGACCGCGCGCTGCGTCCTGCCGCGCCCGACGCGCTCGAGCGCCGCCCTGAGCTCGGGCTGGAACACGACGACCAGCGCCAGGATCCCGACCGGCGCGAGACTCTCGAACACCCACTTCGTGCCGCGCAGGCCGACCGCGCTGGCGACGACCCAGAGCACCGCCAGCGCCGCGAGGCCGCGAAGCACGTTCCACGCGCGCGAGCCGAGCAGCAGCAGGTAGCCCTGGTAGAGGAGCGCCGCGAGCACCGCGACGTCCACGGCGTCCAGGGGCCCGAAGCGGTCGAGGATCGTCACGCAGCCTCCCTCGCTGGCGATGGGGATTCGGAGTCGTCCACGGGGCCCGACGGATCCGGACCCGGGCGGTAGGATACCATCGCGCATCGACCCCACCGCGCCCGACGGGCGCGCGCCTGCGGGCTGGTCGCCCGCCTTGGAGGAACCCACCGTGGAAGAACTGAAGGAACGCCTCTTGCACCTCCGGGGGTATCTTTGACCTGGCCGGCAAGCAAGCCCGGCTCCAGGCCCTCGAACCCCAGCTGAACGATCCCCAGCTCTGGAGCGATCCGGAGCGCGCTCGGGAGGTGACGCAGGAAGACGCGCGGCTGCGCCGCGTGGTGGACGCGTATCACCGGATCCAGGACGACGTCGAGGGCCTGGCCGAGCTCGCCGAGCTGGCCGGCGCGGAGGACGCGGACGAGCTGGCCGAGGAGCGTCGCCGCGTCGAGGCCGAGCTCGAGACGCTCTACCGCGAGACCCTGTTCCAAGGACCGCACGACGAGCGGCCGGCGATCGTCACGATCAAGCCGGGCGCCGGCGGCACGGAGTCCTCGGACTGGGCCGGCATGCTGGTCCGGATGTACCGGCGCTTCGCGGAGCGCTCGGGCTACCGGGTCGAGCTGCTCGACGCCGTCGGGAACGACGCGGCTCCGCAAGGGGTGGACTACGCGCAGATGATCGTCCGGGGCGAGCGCGCCTACGGCTTCCTCTCCGTCGAGAACGGGGTGCACCGGCTGGTGCGCGTGAGCCCGTTCGACGCCCAGGGGCGTCGCCACACCAGCTTCGCGTCCGTCGAGGTCATGCCCGAGATCGACGACAAGATCGAGCTGGCGATCGATCCGAACGACCTCCGCGTGGACGTCTACCGCTCCTCCGGCCCCGGCGGCCAGTCGGTGAACACGACCGACTCCGCGGTGCGCGTCGTGTACAAGGCGGGCACGCCCGAGGAGGTCGTCGTGACCTGCCAGGACGGCAAGTCGCAGATCAAGAATCGCGAGAAGGCGATGACCGTGCTGCGCAGCCGACTGTTCGAGCGCGAGGAGCGCCGCCGTCGCGAGGAGCAGATGAAGGCGCGCGGCGAGCAGAAGGCGATCGAGTGGGGCTCGCAGATCCGCAGCTACGTGCTGGACAAGCAGTACGTGAAGGACCACCGGACCGGCGCCATGCGCCACGATCCCGACGCGGTGCTCGACGGGGACATCGCCGACCTGCTCTGGTCGGGGCTCGAGTGGCAAGCCTCGGAAGCGACCCTGGCGGCTGGCTGAGGGTGACCCGGACGTGAACGGACAAGGCGGGACGGTGAGGATCCTCGCGATCGCCGACACCGTCTCGCCGTTCGTCTACTCGGAGAACTTCCCGCGCAACCTGCCCGACTTCGACGTGGTGCTGTCGGCCGGCGACATGCCGGGCCACGTGCTCGAGTTCATCGCCACGAAGACGACGATGAGGCCCGTGTACGTGCTCGGGAACCACGGCAACGGCTACATCCAGCACGCCGAGGGCGACGCCCCGACGCTTCCGGGCGGATGCACGAACGCGCACGGCCGCGTGCTGGAGCGCGCCGGACTGAGGATCGCGGGGATCGAGGGGAGCGCTCGCTACCGGCCCGGCCCGCATCAGTACTCCGAGGCCGAGATGGAGCGGTTCGCGCTGCGGCTCGCGCCGCGACTGGCGTGGCATCGCTGGCGTGACGGGCGAGCGCTGGACGTGCTCCTGACGCACGCACCGCCCAAAGGCCCGCACGAGGGCGAGGACCGCCCCCACCGCGGGGTGGCCGCGTTCAACCGGATGCATCGCTGGTGGCGTCCCAAGCTCCACGTCCACGGCCACGTGCACCTCAGCGGCGCGAACGCGCCGCGCGAGTACGTCAGCGACGAGGGCGTGCGCGTCGTGAACGCGTTCGGGTTCGCGCTGATCGAGCTGTGAGGCGGCCCGGGCCGCGGCGCTCGCGTTCCGGCGCGACGACGCGGAGCACCGTCGCGCGATAGCCTCGGCGCGATGGAGATTCCGCCCCCTCCCGACCCGTCCGCCTGGACCGCGCTCCACGAGGGCGCCATCGTGGTCGATCTTCCCTCGGTCGGCTCGCTCCGGATCGTGGGCGAGGACCGTATCGCGTTCCTGCACGGGCAGCTCGCCAACGACGTGCGCTCGCTGCCGGTCGGAGGCGCGCTGCGGACGTTGCAGCTGAACGCGAAGGGCCACGCGCTGGCGCAGATGACGCTCCACCGCAGGGACCTCGACGTGCACCTCGCCGTGGAGGACGGCGCCGCGCCCGAGGTGGCGCGCCGGCTGCGCGACCACGTGGTGTTCGACGAGGTCACGATCGAGGATCTCGGCGGCGTGCTCACGACCGTGACGGTGCAGGGCCCCGCGGCTCCGGACGTGGTCCGGCGCGCGTTCGGCGAGGCGCCGCCGCCAGGCGCGTTCGCCTCCGCGGCGTTCGGGGACGCGTCGCTGCTGCTGACCGGGTCGCGTCGGAGCGTCTCCGGCGGGGTCGACGTGCACGTCCTGGCGCGTCAGGCGGACGAGGCGCTGCGGCGGCTCGCGGACGCCGGCGCCGTCACGGGCGACGTCGCGTCGCTCGAGGCGTCCCGGGTCGAGGCGGGCGTGCCCCGCGCGGGGCGCGAGGCGGGTCCGGGCGTGCTGCCGCAGGAGGCGGGGTTGGAGGACGCGATCAGCACGCGCAAGGGCTGCTACCTGGGGCAGGAGACGATGGCACGGATCGACGCCAGGGCGCAGGTCCGCCGTGG
>CAZHCI010000017.1:11634-23727 GCA_964530905.1 uncultured bacterium | reverse complement strand
CTGCGTCCATGACGCCCTCACGTCCCGACGCCGAGCCGGCGGCCGTGCCGATCCGCGTGCTGGTCGCCAAGCCCGGCTTGGACGGGCACGATCGCGGCGCGAAGGTGATCGCGCGGGCGCTGCGGGACGCCGGGATGGAGGTCGTCTACACCGGGCTGCGACAGACCGCCGAGATGATCGTCGCCGCCGCGCTGCAGGAGGACGTCGACGCGATCGGCCTGTCGGTCCTGTCGGGAGCGCACATGCACTACTTCCGCGAGGTCCGCGAGCGCCTCGCGGCCGCCGGCGCCGAGGACGTGCTGCTGTTCGGCGGGGGCATCGTGCCCAGCGCGGACGCGGAGGCCCTGCGGCGGCTGGGCGTCGGGCGGATCTTCACGCCCGGATCGGCCACGACGGAGGTCGTCGCGTACCTTCGCGACGAGATCGCGAGGCGTCGGGCGACGACGTCGTGACGGCCGGGGAGGCCCGGGCGCCGTCGCCCTACCGCGCGACCGCTCACGACTCTCTCACACGCTGGCCGAGCTGGCCGGGTACGCTCGCACGAGTGTCGCACCACCGTCCTGCACCCCTTCTGACCTGCGTTCGCATCATCGTCCTCGCCGCGTCCCTCGGGTTCGCGGCGTTCGTCCATGCCGACGGCTACGCGCTGCGCACCGTCCGCCCCGGCGACACCCTCGGAGGCGTCGCCTCGCTCTACGGCCTGCCGGTCGAAGCGCTGCAGGAGGCGAACGGCCTGAGCGGCATCCTCGTCCATCCCGGCGACGTGCTTCGCATTCCGCTCGGGGAAGCCACCGGCGGTCTGGCCGATCCCGCCCCCGAGCCGCCTCCCGGCTTCAGCCGGCACGTGCTGGCGCCCGGCGAGACGCTGAGCGAGATCACCTCCGCGTACGACATCGACCTGGAAGCGCTGGTCGGCGCGAATCCGGACCTGAGCTCGCTCGATCGGCTCCCCGTCGGCGTCGAGCTGCTGATTCCGCCCGGCCACGGGCTGCTCGTGACCTGGGAGCCGGGCCTGGACCTCGCCGAGCTGTTGCGCGAGCACGGCGCCGACCCGGTCTCGGTGTTGCGCACGAACGCGATCCACGCGCCCAGCGACCTGCGTCCCGGCATGCTGCTGTGGCTGCCCGGCGTCGAGCCGTCCCGGGCGCTCGAGCGGCTGGCCCGCGTGCGAGAGCTCGAGAACCGCTACGTCTGGCCGGTTCACGGCCGCATCACCAGCTACTACGGGCGCCGCAACCTGGGGCTCGGGACGTCGAGCTTCCACCGCGGACTGGACGTCGCGGCGCCCACCGGCACGACCATCGTCGCGTCGCGCGCCGGCACCGTCTCGTTCGCGGGCTGGTCGGGCAGCTACGGCTACCTGGTCCGCATCCGCCACGCCGGCGGCGACGAGACCTGGTACGCGCATCAGAGCAGCATGCTGGTGTCGGTCGGGCAGTGGGTCGAGCAGAACCAGCCGATCGGCCGCGTCGGCTCCACGGGGCTGTCGACGGGACCGCACATCCACTTCGAGATTCGCCGCCACGGCACGTCGCTCGACCCGCTGGGCGAGCTGAACTGAGCGCGCGGCGCGGCGGCGCCGCGCGCTCTCAGCCGTCCTTGGCCCAGAGGATCCGCCCGCACGACGGGCAGCGCACGACGGACGTCCCCTTCTTCGCCTTCTGCACCACGTGAATCGGAAGCTGCACGTTGCAGCCGCCGCAGCGCCGGCCGGCGGCGAGCTCGACCAGGCCGACGCCGCGCTTCGAGCGCCGCACCTGCTCGTACTGCTTCAGGAGCGGCGCGGGCACGTCCGCCGCCAGCGCGTCGCGAGCTTCGCGCAGCTCCGCCTCGCGAACGTCGATCTCGGCCAGGCGCTCGGCCTCCGCCGCCTCCATGGCGTCGTGACGTGGCGCGAGCTCGGCGAGCTGGGCCCCCAAGTCGGCGACGACCGCCTCGAGCTCCTCGAGCTCGACCATGAGCGGAAGCGTGTCCTCCTCGAGCTCCTGCGCCCGGGTGGCGAACTGCAGCTCCTGGTTCTGGAACTGCGCCGCCTCCTTCGCGCTGTCCGCGCGAAGCGACGACTCGGACGCGATCTTGACGCGATCGCGCAGCCCCTGGAGCTCCACGTCCGCGGCCCGCACGCGCGAGCGGAGCGCGTCGCGCTCGGACGTTCGGTCGGCCAGACGGGACTCGAGCGCGCGACGCTCCGCCCGGATCTCGACGAGCTCGGTCGGCACCTGCGCCCGCTCGGCGTCGAGGGAATCGAGCTGCAGATCGCGGGCCTGCACCTCGCTCAAGCGTTCCAGCATGTCGTCCTCCAGAAAGGTGCTGCAGCGACGCCTCCGGGATGCGCTCCTGGAGCGGGCGCCCAACGAAAACTCCGTCCGGCGTCGGCCGAACGGAGGGGCGTCCCGTCCAATTGTGCGGAGGCTTCGGTCACGACGGGCAGAATAGCACGCGCCCGAGGTATGGTCGTGCCATGATCGAGGACGGTCCCGACGCGTTCATGAAGCGCTGGCGCGAGTACGCGTCCGACGCCGTGCTGTTCGCGCGGGCGGAGGGCAGCCCGCTGCTCGAGGCGGAGGTCGGCGGCACCGTCGTGCAGCTGTTCGAGCGCACGAACCCGTACCTGGGGAGCCCCGGCGCCGCCCGCGTGCTGGTCAACCCCACGGCGACGCTGATCGAGCCGACGGGCGAGGAGACGAGGGAGCTGGTCGTGCCGACCCGCGGAACCGTGGCGGGGCGTGGCCGCGTCGTCGCCACAGAGGGGCGCATCGTGGTCGTCGACGCAGGAACGCCGATCGTGCTGGCGTGCGAGCAGGACTCGCTCGAGGACGTCGCGACGATCGGCGCCTGGGTCCGCTTCGAAGCGGCGCTGCCGATCCACGGCTTCGTCGTGTCCGGCCGTTCGCAGACGGCTCCCGTCGAGAGCACCCCGGTCGACGAGGCGCACTGATCCCGACTCCTGTGGGCGCTGGCCGCCCGCCCTGTCGTCCTGGCGGGCTCCTGCGCGCCTCCGCTCTGCTACCGTGGCGCGCATGCCGCTTCCAGATCCGCTGAGGCCCACCCCGACGGTGCACCGCGTCACGCCCGGTAGCCCTGCCGAGCGCGCCGGCGTCCGTGCAGGGTGGCGCCTGTGGGACGTCGCGGGAGCCGAGATTCCCGACATCCTCGCCTACCGTCGCGAGCTGGCGCGCGGCACCGTCGAGCTGGGCCTGCTCGATCCAGGCGGGAGCGAGCATCGGCTGAGCGTCGACTGGGAGGATCCCGGACTCGAGTTCGACGACGTGATCTTCGACGGCATCCGCCGCTGCGCGAACAAGTGCGAGTTCTGCTACGTCCATCAGATGCCTCAGGGGTTCCGCAAGAGCCTCTACATGATGGACGACGACTTCCGCACCAGCTTCCTCTACGGCAGCTTCGTGACGCTGACGAACCTCAGCGACGGCGACGTGCGCCGCATCCTCGACGAGCACCTCAGCCCCCTGTACGTCTCGGTGCACACCGCCAACGAGGACCTGCGCGCCGACATGATGAAGTGGTGGCGGCTGAAGGTGAAGGATCCGCGGGCGACGCGGATCCGGGACATGATCGAGCGGCTGGAGCCGATCGACCTGTACACCCAGATGGTGCTCCTGCCCGGACGGAACGACGGCGAGCATCTCGAGGAGACGCTCGACTACCTGGCGTCGCGGCCCAACGTCCAGGCGGTGGCCGCCGTGCCCGTCGGTCTCACCGACCACCGCACGAACCTGCCCGAGCTGCGGCCCTACCGGCCGGACGAGGCGGAGGACGTGATCGTTCGGACCGAGCGGGTCCAGCGCCGCATGCTGGCCGAGCGGGGCTCCCGCTTCGTGTTCCTCTCCGACGAGTTCTACCTGACGGCGGGACGCGCGCTGCCCGCCGAGGAGGCGTACGAGGGATTCCCGATGCTCGAGAACGGCGTCGGGATGGTGCGCGACTTCCTGGCGCGACCGCTGCCGCCCCTGCCTGCCGCGCTCCCCGAGCCGCGCAAGGTCCTGCTCGCGACCGGCACGCTGTTCGCGCCCGTGCTCGAGCGGGCCGTCGAGCCGTTGCGCGCCGTCGCGGGCCTCGAGATCGAGGTGCGCGCGCTGGCGAACCGCACCTTCGGCGAGGTGACGACCGTCGCCGGCCTGCTGGCCGGACGCGACATCCTGCTCGGCGTCGAGCCGGGCGAGGCCGACCTGCTGCTGCTCAGCCCCAACGTGCTGAAGTACGGCACCGAGACGCTGCTGGACGAACGCACGCTGGACGACCTCCGGCGGGAGCTGCGAATGGCGGTCGAGCCGGGAGGCACCGACCTGGCCGAGCTCGCGACCAGCGTGCTGACCGGGACGGGGGAGCGCCACCTGCCGCAGTTCGGCTTCTCGACGCACGCCATCAAGGAGAGCGCCAAGCAGCACTGAGCCGCGGTCCACCGGCCGACGCGGCCACGGGCGGTAGCATGGCGCCATGATCGACATCGACCTCCGCAACCTGTCCGCGAGCCGGATCGGCCCCGATCGGGGCTTCGATCTCGACGCCGAGTCGGCCGCGCTGGCGCCTCACCTGGACCGCGACGCCGACGCGCTTCGGAGCCGACGGAGCGATCCGGCGCAGATGCTCGGCTGGATCGACCTTCCCACCGAGCAGGACGCCGTCGTGGACGACATCGAGGCGTACGCGGAGCGGGCGCGCGCCCGCTTCGACGACGTCGTGGTCCTGGGCATCGGCGGCTCCAGCCTGGGGGCGGCCGCGGTCGTCTCGGCCCTGCAGCACCCCGCCCGCGCGCTGCAGGGGAGCGCCGGCCACGGCATGCGCGTCCACGTCGTCGACAACGTCGACGCGGACGTCGTGGGCGGCCTGCTCGAGGTGCTCGATCCCGCACGGACGCTGGTGAACGTGATCAGCAAGAGCGGAACGACGGCGGAGACGATGGCCGCCTACCTGGCGTTCGAGGCGTGGCTGCGCGCCGCGCTGGGCGACGCGTTCGGCGAGCACGTGGCGATCACCACCGACCCGGAGACGGGGATCCTGCGGCCGCTGGCCGAGCGCGACGGAATCCGGGCGTTCGCGGTGCCACCGTCGGTCGGTGGGCGCTTCAGCGTCCTCTCGCCGGTGGGGCTCCTCCCGATCGCCCTGGCGGGCCTCGACGTCCGATCGTTGCTGGCCGGGGCCGCCCGCGCCAACGACGCCGCCGGCCGCCCGCTGCACGAGAGCGCGCCCAAGCAGGGCGCGCTGGCTCAGCTGCTGAGCGCACGCCGGGGAGCGACGATCAGCGTGCTGATGCCGTACTCGACCCGCTTGCGACGCCTCTCGGACTGGTTCGTCCAGCTCTGGGCCGAGTCGCTGGGCAAGGCCGTCGATCGACGCGGCGCGCGCGTCCACGCCGGCACGACCCCGTTGCCCGCGGTGGGCACGACCGACCAGCACTCGCAGGTACAGCTGTTCAACGAAGGGCCGTTCGACAAGGTCGTCGCGTTCGTGCGCATCGGCGAGCCGGAGGACGACCGTCCCATCCCGGAGCCGCGCGACGGCCTCGACGCCCTCGCGTACCTCGGCGGAAGGCGCTTCCACGAGCTGATGAACGCCGAGCTGGCCGCGACCGCGCACGCGCTGGCCGCGCACAGGCGCGCGAACTACACCGTCCGCATGCCCCGGGCCGATGCGGAGCACGTGGGCGAGCTGCTTCAGACGCTGATGTGGCAGACCGCGCTGGTCGGCGAGCGGTGGGGCGTCGACGCGTACGACCAGCCGGGCGTCGAGCTCGGCAAGGTGTACACCTACGCGCTGATGGGCCGAGACGGCTTCGACGAGGAGCGTCGCGAGCTGGCCGACGCCGGCGTGGACGTCTAGCGACGTGTCGACCGCCCGGCCACGGCGCGACGTGCGCACCTACCTGTCGTTCGTGAAGTTCGAGCACACCCTGTTCGCGCTGCCGTTCGCGTACGCCGGCATGCTGCTCGCCGCTCGCGGCTGGCCCGGCACCGCGACGTTCGCCTGGATCACCGTCGCCATGGTCGGCGCGCGGACCGCCGCCATGGCGGTCAACCGCGTGGCGGACGCCGCCATCGACGCCCGCAACCCGCGGACCGCCGGCCGGGAGATCCCGACCGGACGGCTGACGCGGCGCGACGGCGTCGCCTTGGCGCTCGTCGGCTTCGCCCTGCTGATCGTCGCCGGTTGGGCCCTGAACCCGCTGACCGCGGCGCTCCTGCCGGTCGCGGCGGCGTTCCTGATCCTCTACCCGTGGACGAAGCGCGTCACCTGGCTCTGCCACGCCTGGCTCGGCGTCACGATCGGGGCCGCCGCGGCCGGCGGGGCGATCGCCGTCACCGGCCGGTTCGACCTCGAGGCGGTCCTGCTCTGGGTCGCCGTCGGCGCCTGGATCGCGGGGTTCGACGTGATCTACGCGCTGCTCGACCTCGAGTTCGACCGCGAGCACGGGGTGCACAGCGTGCCCGCCCGGTTCGGCGTGCAGCGGGCGGTCGCGATCTCGGCGTGGGCGCACGCCGTCGCCGCCGCCGCGCTGCTGGCGCTGTGGGCGGTGTCGCCGCTGGGCTGGACGTACCTGGCGGTCGTGTCGCTGGGCGTCGTCCCGCTGTTGACCGTGCAGCAGGCGCTCGTTCGGCGCCGGGGCGCGGGAGCGGCGCTGCAGGCGTTCAACGCGAACCTGTGGGTGTCGGCGCTGGTCCTGATCGGCGTAGCGTTGGATCTGGTACGGACCTGACGCCCGTCGCTGGTAGCCTGGGGACGTGGACGAACTCGCGGTCTTCCCGCTCGGCGTCGTCGTGTTCCCCGGCATGACGGTCCCGCTCCACGTGTTCGAGGAGCGCTACAAGCGACTCGTCAAGCACGCGGCTTCGCTCGAGCCCCCTCGCTTCGTGATCGCTCCGCCCCCCAGCGAAGGGTTGGAGGACGAGGGCGCCGCCCGGCCCGGCGAGGTCGGGACGATCGTGGACGTGCTGGACACCACGGAGAACCTCGACGGATCGTTTCGCGTCCTGGCCCACGGTCGGGAGCGCTGCCGCATGAGCTACGTGCGCGAAGAGCGCGTGCAGGAGCCCAGCGGAGGAGAGCGCCCCCTCTGGTTCGCCGAGGTCGAGCCGTGGCCGGTCGAGCGGGGCGATCCGAACGAGGAGCGCGTCGCGGCGTGGGACGCGCTCGAGGCGTTCGATCAGTACGGCTCGGTGTTCTTCGCGCCGCAGGCGCGCGATCAGGCCTCGACCGCGATGCCCGACGACCCGCTCTACCAGGCGTCGTTCATCTGCGCGAACCTGAGGCTTCCGACCGACCGTGCCCAAAGGCTGCTCGAGGCGCCCACGCTGGTCGATCGCTTCAGGGCCGCTCGGGCCGCGATCGACGCCCGCATCGCCGCGCACGACGGCAGCGGACCCGACGACCCGTTCGACCTGGGCGAGCCCGGCAGCTCCGCGTGACGCCGCTGGAGCCGGTCTTCTCGTGGGACAGGCTGCCGCCCGTCGCCGGCGATCTGCCGCCGACGGGCGGAACGATCCGGGGCGCTCCCGAGGAGTTCCGGGTCACCGAGATTCCCTCCTACCTGCCCGAGGGCCGCGGGTCGCACCTGTACCTCCGCGTCCGCAAGCGGGGGCTGACGACGCGTGACCTGGTCGTCGCGCTGCGCGACGCCGGGATTCCCGACGCGCGGATCGGCGTCGCCGGGCTGAAGGACAAGCACGCGCTGACGGAGCAGTGGCTTTCGCTTCCGTGGGCGATGCGCGAGGCGGCCTCGGCCCTGGACGAGCTGCCGGGCGCCGAGGTCGTCGAGCGGTCGCGCCACCGCAACAAGCTGGGCGTCGGGCACCTGCGAGGCAACCGGTTCGAGATCGTGCTGCGCGACGTCGCCGCAGGCGCGGAAGCCCGCGCGCGCACCGTCGCGGACCGCCTCGCGCAGGTGGGCGTGCCGAACTACTTCGGCCCGCAACGGTTCGGCCGGTTCGGGCGCAACGCCGTCGACGGCCTACGCCTGCTGGCGGGCGAGCGGGTTCCCGGCGACCGCAGGCTGCAGCGCTTCTTCCTCTCCGCGGTGCAGAGCTGGATCTTCAACGAGCTCCTCGCCGGCCGCATCCGTGACGGCCTGTACCGGACGGTCCTGCCCGGCGACTGGGCGCGCCGTCACGACAGCGGCGGCACGTTCCGCGTCGAGGACGCGGCGGCCGATGCGCCGCGCGCCGAACGTCTCGAGATCAGCGCGCTGCTGCCGCTGCACGGCCGCAAGGTGCGCGTCTCGGCCGGCGAGCCGGGACGGCGCGAGCAGGCCGTGCTGGACGAGCTGGGCATCGCGTGGACCGCTCTGACCGGTCGTCGCGGCGACCGGCGGCCGTCGCGGGTGATCGCCGAGGACGTCACGATCGAGGCGGCCGACGAGCGGGGCCTGCGAGTCGGCTTCACCCTTCCGAAGGGGGCGTACGCGACCTCGTTCCTGCGCGAGCTCACCGGCCAGCCGGTGGACGCGCCGGCCACGGACGCCTCCGCCGACGGCGACGGCGACGGCGACGAACGCGACGCCTGAGCGCGTCCCTCCTGGCGAATCAGCCCTGGGCGGGTCGGTCTCGAACGGTCAACGGCGACCGAACCTGCGCCACGCCAGCTCCGCGAGCAGCAGCGCGCCCGCGACCACGGCGGCCCACGGCGCCAGCGAGCGGGGCGTGGGCGCGGGACCCGGATCCCACGCTGCGAAGCCGTCCAGCACCGTGCCGCCGCTGGCCTCGGCCAACGAGCGGAGCGCCGCCTGGCCGTCCCCCGCTCGGAACTCGGGATCCTGCGCCAGGAAGCGCGCCCGCGCCACCACCTCGCGACCCTCCGCGACCACGACCGGCTCGCCCGCCGCCGACAACGGAAGCGACGCGGCGTAGCGTCCCGGACCCACGGCCCGCAGCGGAAGCTCCTCGCCGCCCGTCCGCGCGACGAGGGACAGGCCGTCCAGGAACCGCCCGTTCTCGACCGCGTCGACGATCAGCGTGCCCCCGTCCGTGCCCGTGCCGGCGTCGATGGTCGCCGCGAAACGATCGGGGCGCGCGGCCAGCCAGCGCACCACGTCGCCGAGGAGGCCCGGGAGCGGCTCCCACGCCCCGAGCTCGCCGGACCAGGCCGAGAGATCGGTCGTGAACGCGGCCGTCCTGCCCAGGCCCTGCCGGCGGACGGAGAGCAGCGTCTCCTCGTCGCCGTAGCTCCACAGCGCCTCGGCGTCGGGCTTGAGCGTCGTCGCGACGTAGGCGTTCGGTCCCGGCGGCGCCGACCGGCCCGCGAGCAGCGGGTGCGGTCGGACCGCCGGTGGGCCGGGCTCCTGGCGCACCAGCGAGCGCGTGGCGGTGAGCGCCTCGCCGGCGAAGATGCGGGGCAGCGTGGCGACGTCCAGCGCCTCGTAGTAGCGGCCTCCGCCCGCCCGAGCCAACGACCGGAGCCGGTCGAAGTCGGCCTGGGCGCCCACGGCGATGGTGCTGATGCTGATCCCGTCGTCGCGCGCGGCGGTCGCCTCGGCGTCCAGGTCCAGCGGCGGCCCGCCGAACGGGCCCTCGCCGTCGTACAGCCGGCCGTCGGTGAGCACGATCACGTGCTTGATCGCCGCGTCGCTGGCGCGTAGCGCGACGATCGCGTCCCGCAGGGCGGGGCCGAGCACCGTGCCGCCGCGCGTGGTCAGGGTCCGCACCGCGGCCAGCATCTCGAGCTTGCCGCGGGCGGTGGCCGGCCGCAGCTCGAACACCCACTCGCGCTCGTCGCTGAACGCGATCAGGCCCAGCTGATCGCGCTCGAACGCCAGCTCGACGACCTCCGCGGCCCCCTGCCGCGCCAACGCGATCTTGCTGGGCGAGCCGCCCGCCATCGACTGCGAGCGATCGACGACCATCACCATCGCCACCAGCGGGACCCGGACGTCGGTGCGCAGGTCGCCGTCGACCGGCAACGTCGCCTCGATCGGCGTCCGGTACCAGCCCCCCAGCCCGAAGCTCTCCGGGCCACCGGTCATCATCAGCCCCCCGCCGTCGTTCACCCAGCTCGCGAGCGCGTCGAGCTGCGAGCTCGTGAACGAGGTGGCGGGTGCGCGAATCACGACGGCGCCCGCGTCGATCGGCAGCTGCAGCTCGCCGGGAGCCAGCTCGACGACGTCGAGCCCCTGCGCGCCGAGCATCTCGGCCAGCGCGGGGTCGCCCACGACCCGCACCGGATCGCGCGTCGCCAAGTCCACGCTGGCGGCCAGCGCGTCGTCGGCGGTCGGTTGCGCCCACGGCACCTCGAGGCTGGCCTCGACCCGGGCCGGACCGTCGATCGGCACCTGGATGCGGAACGCCTCGGACGTTCCGTCCGGACCGACCGTCGTCTCGCGCCGGGCGACGACCTCGCCGCCCACGCGCAGCGTGATCACGCCCTCGCCAGGCCGATCGGAGCGCACCCGAACGTCCGCTCGCACCGTCGCGCCCGGCTCGGCGTCGACCGGCAGGTCGAGCCCCTCGACGCGCGCGTCGTCGCGGCGCGTCACGGGCAGCACGTCGACCGGCACCGCCGGACGCGCCCCGACGAGACCCGAGCGCGTGTCCAGACCGTCGGACGCCAGCAGCACCCGACCGACGCCGCGAGCGGCGACGGTGGCCAGCGCCCGCGCGAGGTCGCTGCGGCCGGGCGCCAGGACGGGGTCCACGTCCGCGTCCAACGCGTCGACCTGCGCGGCCTCGCCGGCGGCGTACCACAGCTCGACGTCGTCGGGCAGGCCCGTCTCGACGACGGCCCTCGCGGCGGCCAGCGCTGCGGGGCGCGCGCTGTCGGACACGTCGACGACCAGCGCGGTCCGCTGGGCGGGGCGGGGGGCGACCGGCTGCGCCAGCGCGACGAACAGCGCCGCCAGCGCGGCGACGCGGAGCACGAAGCCGCGTCCGCGCGGGAGCCAGGGGAGCGCCAGCAGCCCGAGCAGCCACCACGGATGAGCGAGCGCAATCGGAGAGCCGTCCACGGCGACATGCTAGCAGCAGACGCCCAAGGTTCAGGGCTCGCCTTGCTTGCTATGATGCCGGCGATGGACGCGTCTCGCTCTTCGGCGGCTCGGAAGGCCACGGTGGTGCTCGCGACCGACGGCGAAGCGCGTGGCGTCGGTCTTCGGCGCGTCACGGACGATCTGGGGTACGGCAGCGAGGTGTTCACCGACGTCGAGGCGCTGCTCTACCACACGCGGGGAAGCGTCCCCGAGGCGCTCGTCATCGAGCAGGCGCTGATCGACCGGGTCCCTCAGCTGGACGTGCTGGTGCTGCTGCGCCGGCGCACCGCGCTCGCGGAGGTTCCCTTCCTGGTGCTCGGGGCGGACGACGCGGAGCGTCACGAGCGCGCCATCGCGTCGGGCGCCGACGTGTACCTGTCGCTGCCGACGCGGCCCGCGGTGCTCCGTGCGCACCTGACGCGGCTGCTCGATCGTCGGCAACGCGACCGCCAGCTTCGTGCCGCGCTGGAGCGGGCGCGCAGCTTCGAGCAGGCGTACAAGGACGCCGAGCGCGTCAAGGACGATCTGACGCACATGCTGGTGCACGACCTGAAGAGCCCGGTCGCCAGCGTGATGGGCCTGCTCGATCACAGCATCGAGATGCTCGCCGCGGACAGCGGCGACGCGTCGATCTCCGAGCTGCTGGCGCTGGCCCGGAACGAGTCGCAGCACCTGCTCAATCTGGCGGCGAACATCCTGGACGTGCGGCGGATGAAGGAGGGGCACATGCCGTTCGCGCCCGAGTCGCTGCCCAGCCTGACCGACCTCGCCAAGGAGGCGCTGGGCGACGTGGCGGGCGGCCCGCGCGAGAGGAACTTCGGCTTCCTGGTGCGGCCGGAGGCCGAGATGCTGGACGCCGACCCGAAGCTGCTGCGCCGCGTCATCGCCAACCTGCTCGCGAACGCGATCAAGCACACCCGGCGCGGGGGCTACATCGACTTCCGGGCGTGGAAGCAGGACGACGGCTACGTGCTCTCGGTGCGCGACGACGGCGAGGGGATTCCCGAGGCCGACCAGAAGAGGATCTTCAACGCGTTCGAGCAGTCGCGCCATACGATCCACGACCGGTTCGACACCGGCATGGGCCTGACGTTCTGCAAGCTCGCCGTCGAGAAGCACGGCGG
>CAZHCI010000017.1:0-11534 GCA_964530905.1 uncultured bacterium | reverse complement strand
GCCGGGCTGGTCGTTCGAGGCCCGCCTCTGGGCCGCAGGCCACACGCCGGTGGCGGGCGTCGACGAGGCCGGCCGCGGGGCCCTGGCCGGACCGATCGTCGCGGCGGCGGTGATCCTGCCTCCGGGCCAGCATCCGTTCCGCGACTCGAAGACCGTCGCGCCCGCCGCGCGGGAGCGGCTCGCAGGCGACGTGCGCGCGTGCGCCGTCGCGTGGGGCGTCGGAAGGGCGGAGGCGGACGAGATCGACGCGCTCGGGGTCCCCGGCGCCACGATCCTGGCGGCCCGTCGCGCGCTGGCGACGCTGCCGACCCGTCCCGCTGGGCTGGTGACGGACTGGCTGGAGGTGCCGGGCCCCTGGGCGGTGCTCGCGCCGGCCCGCGCCGACGCCCGCAGCGTGCAGGCGGCCGCGGCCAGCCTGCTCGCGAAGACCGAGCGCGACCGCTGGATGGTCGGGACCGCGGAGCTCCGCTGGCCCGGCTACGGCTTCGCGCAGCACAAGGGGTACGGCGCCCCCTCGCACCTCCGTGCGCTGGACGAGCTCGGGCCGTGCGACACGCACCGTCGACGGTTCGCTCCCGTCGCGCAGCGGCCGTTGTTCCGGCCTTGAGGGCCGCGCCGTCGTGCCTCCCCTTGGGGCCTGCCGGCGACCACGGTATCCTCGGGCGCGAGTCGACCCTAGCGAGCGACGCGGCCCCGCCGCGCGAGGAGGAATTCCGTGGCCGAGTGCATCGGCGTCAAGTACGACAACGGCCCCAAGATCCACTGGGTGACGGCGGCCGAGACCGTTCCCGACGTGGGTCAGCGCTGCGTGATCCGAAGCCGGCGCGGCCTCGAGATCGGTCGGGTCCGATCCGGGCCGAGGTCGCAGGAGCGCAGCTCCGGCGAGCTCGTCCGGATCGCCGACGAGCAGGATCTCGCCACCCATCAGCACCTCGCCCAGCGGGCCGAGGACCTCACCTGGCTGCTCCGCGCCCGCGCACGTCAGAGCGGATCGGACGTGAAGATCGTCTCGCTCGAGTTCACGCTGGACGAGAGCGTCCTGATCGTGCACTACGCGTCGGAGAAGCGGCCGACGCTGCGCGTGCTGGCGCAGGAGCTCGTGAAGCACACGCCGGCTCGCGTCGAGTTCGTGAACGTCGGCCCGCGCGACGAGGCCCGCATCCTGGGGACGCTGGGGGCGTGCGGAAGCGGCTCGTGCTCCTCGACCTGGCTGCAAGGCTTCAGCTCGGTGTCGATCCGCATGGCGCGCGACCAGCAGCTTCCCCTGAACCCCGAGAAGATCAGCGGCCCGTGCGGGCGCCTGATGTGCTGCCTGCAGTACGAGCACGACATGTACAAGCAGCTGCTCAAGCGGCTGCCGAAGCGCGGCGGGAAGGCGTGCCACACCGAGTCGGGCGCGTGCGGACGGGTCGTGAAGCTCGACCCGCTGCGCGGGACGGCGGACCTGAAGACGGACGAGGGCTACCTGGAGAACGTTCCGGCCGACGAGCTCGAGCGTCCGACGAACCGCTGAGCGAGCGGCCGTCGACGCGGCGACCGGCGCGATCCGGATCGCTGCGCCCGGCGGCCGTCAGCCCGCTGCGCGCACCCGCAGCGTGAGGGCGTGCGCGACGACGGAGCCGGACACGTAGGCGCGCCGAGCGTCGTCGGCCTCCCGAACGGCGTCGAGCGCGGCGCGGTAGCGCTCCGGCGCGTCGCGGCGGACGTGCTCCAGCAGCACGTCCGCCGGCGAGCGCTCCTGGTGCGCCGCCCACGTCGCCAGCCACGCCTCGCCGGCGGCCAGCGCCTCGTCCAGCGGACCGTCCAGCGCGGCGACCCAGGCGGCCGCCGCGTCCCGCACCGCGCGCTCGGCGTCGGGATCGTCGCGGGCGGCGCGCAGCCGACCCAGCTGCCCGGTCCGCAGGGCGGGATGCGGGGCGAGGTCCTCGTAGCCGGCGGTCGGTGCGGCACCGAACCGCACCACCAGGCAGCGCGACGCCAGGGTGGGCAGCAGGGCGTCCGCGCTGGGCGCCACCAGAACGATCGTCGCCCAGCCGGGCGGCTCCTCGAGCATCTTCAGGAACGCGTTTCCGGCCGCCTCGTTCAAGGTGTGGGCGGCGTCGATCACGCCGACGCGCCGACGGAAGCGGGGCCGCTGCTCGAGCCAGCGCGACAGCGGCTCGGGATCGGCCTTCGGCCACGCCCGCGGCACCATCTGGTCGATCGTCAAGGTCGGCCTGAGCGAGGTCCGGCCGCTTCGGGTGGTGGTCTGCGGGGCCTTGACCATCAGGTCCGGGTGCGCTCCGTGCCGGGCGGCCTGGCAGCTCTCGCACGCACCGCACGGCTCCTCGCCCGGCCGCTCGCAGCTCAGCCAGCGCGCCCACCAGAGCGCCACGGTGCGACGTCCGACCGCCTCGGGGCCGACGAACGCCAACGAGTGCGCCGACACGCTGCGCAGCAGATCGCGGACCTGCTCGTGGCCGACGACCTCGCTCACCGGCCGATCGCCAGACGGGCCGCGAGCGCCTCGGGGTACTGGGCCTCCCGCACCGCCCGCTGGACCTTGACGATGTCGAACGCGACCCGGATCACGTCGAACCGGCGGCGCTCCTCGTCGTACAGGCCGTACGAGGCCAGCGGCACGCTGTCGCGCGGCTGGCCGACCGAGCCGGGGTTCAGGAAGCCCGTGGCCCGCGGTGGCATGCGGTAGGTGCCCTCCTCGTCGCGGAACGTCACCTGGCGCCACAGCCTCTGTCCGCCTGGCGCGGTCGCGGCGGCCAGCACGCGGGGAACGTGCGTATGGCCGACCAGGCAGACGGGCCGCGTGAGGTAGGGGAGATTCTCCTCGGCCTCGGCCAGGCCGTGCAGGTACTGCCACGGCCGGACCAATCCGCCGTGAACCGCCTCGAACGACGCCTCGACGTGGTGCGCCTCGAGCGTCCGGAGCCAGCCGAGCGCGGACGTGGACAACCCCTCGGCCTGTCGCTCCAACACCGGTCCCACGACCGCGCTGCCGCCCATGCCGCCCGGCCCGGCCGTCCCGTCGAGGACGGAGAGGAGCTGGGCGTCGTGGTTGCCGAGCAGCTTCACGACCGGGTTCAGCTCGCGCAGCGAGGTCACGACCTCCTCCGGAGCGGGGTAGTACCCCACCGCGTCGCCCAGGAACACCGTGGCGTCGAACCCCCGCTTCCGGGCGTCGCGAAGCACCGCGTCGAGCGCGACGGCGTTGCCGTGAACGTCGCTGAGGACCAAGTAGCGCACGCCGAACGATATCACCGCGCTGGTCGGCGTCCTGGCCGTGCGCCGGCCCGGGCTATACTGGCGCGATGCCCGCGCGCTCGCTCGCTTTCCTGCTTCGACTGGCGTTGATCCTCGGCGTGCTGTCCGGCTGGGCCGCCGCACAGATCACCGTGCCGCGGCTGGGCACCCGTGGCGACGTCCCGGTGGCGCTGGTCGACGCGGTCACCGCCGGCATCCGCGCGGGCCTGCTCGAGGCGGGGCTCGAGGTGCGCCTGGGCGAGCTGATCACGGCCGGCATCGCCGGCAGCCTGGAGCCCGAGTTCACCCGCCTGATCGGCGAGATCGACGGAAGCGCGTACGCGGTGTCGGGCGAGGTGGCCGAGGCCGCCCCGGATGCGGCGGCGCCGTGGCTCGTGAACCTGATCGCGGTCGACGTGGCGTCCGGTCGCGCGACCGACCTGCTCAGTCGTCCGGTGGTCGCCGACGGGGCGGCCGTCGGTCTGCGCCTGGCCCGCGAGATCGCGGCGTTCGCCCAGCCGCTGGCCCGGCTGCCCGCCGGGGACGCCGGCCTGTTCGTGTCCAGCGAGCCGCGCGGCGCTCAGGTGCTGGTCGAGGGCGTCGGGATCGGCGTCACGCCGGACGTCGGTCCGGTGATGCTCGCGCCCGGCCGCTACCGCGTCGAGCTTCGTGCCGACGGCTTCCTTCCCGAGACCCGCAGCGTCGAGGTGCGCGCCGGCGAGACGCGCTTCGTGCACGTGGTGCTGACCGCCATCACGGGCGGCAGCGTGCGCGTCCAGTCGGTCCCCGAGGCTCGCGTGTCGCTGGACGACGAGCCGCTCGGCACGACGCCGGTCACCCTGCCCGCGCTTCCCGGCCGGCACGTGCTGCTGCTCGAGCGCGACGGCTTCGCGCCGGAGCGCATCGAGGTGCCGGTCCGGACCTACCGGGTCACCCGCGTCAACGCTCGGCTCGCCGCGGTACGGGAGCCGATGGTGTTCTGGGAGGAGGAGCGTGGCACCGTCGTCCGGATCGACGGCCGGCTTCAGGTCGGCGGGTGGGCCGAGACGATCGAGCCGGGGCTCCGTCGGATCGAGCTGATCCGGCCCAACGAGCGGATCGACGTGCTGCGGGCGGTCCCCGATCGCGGCGTGTTCGAGCTCGACCTCGAGACCGGCGAGCTGCTACCGCTGCCCGCGTCTCCCTGAGCTGCCCGAACCTCGCCGCCCAGCGATCACCGGTCGCTACGCCACGCCGACGCCGCCAGCTCGCGACGGTAGGCGATTCCCACGCTCCACGACGTGCCGGGACGCCCGCCGGCGCGGACGGCGCCGTGGGCCTCCACGGCGCCGTCCCCCGCAGGCGTGCGCCAGCTCGCGTCCAGCGACCAGGGCGAGCGCTCCAGCCCACCGGGCCGGGCCGTCGCCGTCCACGCCAGCCGTTCGTCGCCCAGCGCCCACACGCCCTCGCTCGAGACGCCGGGCACGATCCGCACGCCGTCCGCCGCCGGTCGCACGTCCAGCCAGGCGGTCGCCGCGATCTCCGGTGCGCGCCGGGGGGCCACCACGACGCCGGCGCCGAGGGCCGCGCGGCCGCCGGCCCGAGCCGCGAGCCGCCCCTGCGCCGTCACGGTCAGGTCGAGGTCGGGCCCCGCCGCCCCGCGGCCCCGCACCCTCGCCTCCAGATCGAGGGCGGCCGCCTCGTCGTCCCGCTCGCTGCCGCTCGCGCCGTCCCCGCGCCAGCCGGTCACGCCGCCGGCCAGCAGCCACGTCCGGTCGAGGCGGCCCTCGCCCGAGAGGCGGAGCGACGCGCCGCGGTCGAACGGCGCGCGACCGCTCGCGGCCGTCGCGGCGAACCGCTCCGGCGGCGCTCCCCAAGCGGACGCCCGCAGCGCGGCGGCCACGGGCCCCAGCACGCCGCGTGCCGCGACGCCGAAACGCGCGGCGGGGTCGCGGCCGAAGCGGGCGCTCGCATCGGCTTCGAGCACCAGCGTGCCCAGCGGACCGAACGCCTCGGCACGTCGGACGCGCAGCTCCGCGCCCGGATCGGACGACGCGATCAGGACGGCGTCGATCTCGTCCGCCCCACGACGAACCGAGGCGACGCCGACCCGCAGCTCGGGCGACGTGCCGACGGTCGCCGAGACGCGCGACGTCTGCGCGGAGGCGTGCGGAGCGAGGGCCTGGACGAGGGCCAGGGCGACGGCGAGGAACGCGGCTCGGAACGCGGCTGGGGCCGCAGCGGTGCCGGGCATGCCGCAGCCTGACATGCCGACGACGGTGTACCCGGACGCCGGTGGTACACTTTTCGCCGTTCTCGCTTCGCGCGTACGGAATTGGAGAGGTCCATGAACATTCTCGGTCGTCTGACCGTTCTGCCCGAGCTGCCCGAAGCGATCGCCCACCTCGACGAGCTCGCCCGAAACCTGTACTGGACCTGGTCGCCGGAGGTCCGCGCCCTGTTCCGCCGGCTCGCACCCGAGCTGTGGGAGGCGTCGGGGCACAACCCGGTGATGGTCCTGCGCGACGTGCCGCAGGCGCGCCTCGACGAGATGGCCGGCGACGACGTCTACCGCGAGGAGGTGTCGCTGGCGTACGACGCGTTCCGCGCGTACATGGACCAGCCACGCGCGGCGCTGGACGGCGCGGACGAAGACCACGTCTACGCGTACTTCTGCGCGGAGTACGGCTGGAGCGAGGCGGTCGCGCTGTACTCGGGCGGGCTCGGCGTGCTGGCCGGCGACCACACGAAGGCCGCCAGCGACCTGGGCGTGCCGCTGGTCGGGGTCGGCCTCTGGTACCCCGAGGGGTACTTCCATCAGCGCATCGCGGCGGACGGCAGCCAAGAGGCGGTGTACGTGCGCCGGGACCCGGACGAGATGCCGCTGCGCCCCGTCCTGGACGACGAGGGCGAGCCGGTCCTGGTGCGCGTGCAGGTGTTCGGCCGCGACGTCGCGGTGCGCGCCTGGCGGACCGACGTCGGCCGGGTGCCCGTGTACCTGCTCGACGTCGACGTCGAGGCGAACGACCCGCACGACCGACAGCTGCTCAGGCGCCTCTACGGCGGCGACCAGCGCACCCGCATCGCACAGGAGATCGTGCTGGGCGTGGGCGGCGTCCGCATGCTGCGGGCGATCGGCGTGGCGCCGACGTCGTGGCACATGAACGAGGGGCACAGCGCGTTCATGGCGCTCGAGCGCAGTCGCGAGCTGGTCGAGAAGGGGATGACCTTCGACGCCGCGCGCGAAGCCGTGTCGGCCAGCACCGCCTTCACCGTTCATACGCCGGTCGCGGCAGGCAACGACGCGTTCCCGTTCGACCTCGTGAACGAGGCGTTCTCGGGCTGGTGGGGCTCGCTGGGGATTCGCCAGCACGAGTTCTACGACGTCGGCCGGGGCGACCACGGCTGGGGGCCGGTGTTCAGCATGCCCACCCTGGCGCTGCGCTTCTCGTCTTTCCGCAACGGGGTGGCCGAGCTCCACGGCGACACCAGCCGCCGGATCTGGAACGGCCTCTGGTCCGACGTCCCGACGGAGGAGGTGCCGATCGACCACATCACGAACGGCGTGCACGCGGCGTCGTGGATGGCGCCCGAGATCGCGTCGCTGCTCGACGACGTGCTGGCGGACGACTGGCGGCACCGGCTCGACGATCCCGAGGTGTTCGCCGCCGCCGAGTCGCTGGACCCGGTCGAGCTGTGGCGGGTCCGCCGCTCGCTCAAGGCCCGCTCGGTCCGGTTCCTCCGTCGTCGTGTCCAGGCGCAGCTGACCCGGCAAGAGGCCACGCCGACCGCGAAGCACGATCGCGAAACGCTGTTCGACCCCGAGCACCTGACGATCGGCTTCGCGCGCCGGTTCGCGACGTACAAGCGCGCGACGCTGATCTTCCGCGACCTGGACCGTCTGAGCCGGATCGTCAACGATCCCGACCGTCCGATTCAGCTGGTGTTCGCCGGGAAGGCCCACCCCGCCGACCAGGAGGGGCAGGCGCTGATCGAGCGGATCGACGAGCTGAGCCGCGACCCCCGCTTCGCAGGCCGGATCCTGTTCGCCGAGGACTACGACATGGCGCTCGGGCGCGCCCTCACGCGCGGCGTGGACGTGTGGCTGAACAACCCCCGCCGTCCGCTCGAGGCGTCGGGCACCTCGGGGCAGAAGGCCGCGATGAACGGCGTGCTGAACCTGTCGATTCTCGACGGCTGGTGGCCCGAGGGGTACGACGGGACGAACGGCTGGGCGATCGGGAACGGTGGCTCGTACGGCGACCCGGAGCGCGCCGACGAGGCGGACGCGGACGCGCTCTACGACCTGCTCGAGCGCGAGGTCGTGCCGCTGTACTACCACCGCGACGAGGCGGACGTCCCGACGGAGTGGATGGCCCGCTCGGCGCACGCCATCGCGACGGTGACGCCGGACTTCAACGCCCAGCGGATGGTGCGCGACTACGTGCGCAAGGCGTACGCGCCCGCGTCGCGCCGTGGCGAGAGGATGGCGCGGAACGGGCATCAGCCCGCGGCTCGCCTCGCGGCGTGGCGAAAGCACGTGCGCGAGGCGTGGAGCGA
This sequence comes from uncultured bacterium, assembly GCA_964530905.1. Taxonomy (GTDB): domain Bacteria; phylum Deinococcota; class Deinococci; order Deinococcales; family Trueperaceae; genus SLSQ01. The sequence continues at coordinate 3,758 of CAZHCI010000017.1, read as the reverse complement.
GGTGTTCTTCTCGGCCCAGCCGGCCGACGCTGGAGTTCGGCGGATCGGCGAGGCGATCGAGCTCGACGCGGTCTTGAATCCCCGCAGCCTCGCCGACGTCGACATGCGCGTCGAGGTGGTGTACGGGCCGGAAGCCGAGGCGCTGCGCCACGACCTGCGCGTCGTGCCGATGGAGGAGGTCGAGCGCTACGACGACGGCGGCGTCCGCTACCGGGCGCGGTTCGTCCCGGAGGTCAGCGGCCGACTGGCGTACGGCATCCGCGCCTACCCGCTGCACGAGCACCTCGCCAATCCGTTCGACGCGCACGCGATCCGGTGGGCCAGCTCCAGCGAGCGTCCCTGAGCGGGAGCGTCAGACCGGTAGCGTCAGATCGGTGTAGACCCGGAGCTCGTCCCAGGCCGTGATCGAGGCGGCCGGGACGCGCTCCGGGTCGCCTCCGCGCAACGTCGCGAGGAGCGCCTCGCGCTTCGCTTCGCCGGACACGACGAACCACACCTGCCGCGACGACGACAACGCCGCGGGCGTCAGCGTCAGACGGGCGGTCGGCAGGCCTTCCGGCCACACCGCGGTCGCGGAGCCGCCGGCCCGGGTCGCGCCGCTGCCCGGGAACAGGCTGGCGGTGTGCGCGTCCGAGCCGAGCCCCAGCAACGTCACGTCGAACCAGGGCGCCGAGGTCGGATCGCCCAGGATGCTGCGGAGGGTCGAAGCGTAGGCGTCGGCCTCGTCCGCGGGGTCGGCGTCCCGCACCCACGGCCACGCCAGGATCTGGTCCTCGGGGACGGGCACGTGGTCCAGCAAGGCCTCGCGGGCCGCCCGCTCGTTGCGGTCCTCGTGCTCCGGCGGCACGTCGCGCTCGTCCCCCCAAGCGATCCACACGCGGCTCCAAGGCAGGTCGTGGCGACGGGCCAACGCCCGATAGGCAGGCAGGGGCGTGCTGCCGCCCGCGAGGCAGAGCACGGCCCGCCCGCGCTCACGGACCGCCGTCACGAGCGCGCCTGCCAGGTCGTCAGCGACGGCGGAAGCGACGTCGGGCACGGGTCGAAGCTGGGTACGGTCCATGCCCGGATCGTACCCGGAGCCGCGCGACGAGCGTGGTAGCGTCCCGCATGAGCTCCGAACCCACCCTGCGGGACCGCGCGTACGACCTGATGACCGAGTGGACCCCCTCCGAGGCGCTGCGCAGGCACATGCTGGCCGTCGAGGCGGCCGTCGTCGCGTACGCCCGCGCCGAGGGCGCCGACGAGGATCTGTGGGCCGCGACCGCGCTGCTGCACGACTTCGACTACGAGCGTCATCCCGATCCCAGCGAGGACGGTCATCCGTACGTGGGCGTACGGCACCTGCAGGAGACCGGCTGGCCGGAGGAGATGCGCGAGGCGATCCTGGGGCACGCCGACTACACCGGCGTCGCGCGGACGTCGCGCCTGGCGAAGGTGCTCTACGCCTGCGACGAGATCACCGGCCTGATCACCGCCGCGGTGCTGGTGCGTCCCGACAAGGACATCGCCAACCAGACGGTGAAGAGCCTGAAGAAGAAGTTCAAGGACAAGGCGTTCGCGCGCGGCGTGCACCGCGACGAGGTGCGCCGCGGCGCCGAGGAGCTGGGCGTCGATCTGTGGGAGCACGTCGCGTTCGTCCTGAGCGCCATGCAGGAGCGGTCGGGCGCGCTGGGGCTCGACGGCAGCGAGGCCTGACCTCGCGGCTACGTCGGGTCTACGGCGCGGTCGCGCCCGGACCCTCGGGAACGGCGTCGAACGCGTCGGGTGGCGTCAGGCGCCGCCAGTTCCACTCCCCGTCCCGCCGGGGCGGCCAGATCACGGCGGTCGCGCGGCCGGCGATGGTGATCTCGTCGATCGGACCGAAGTAGCGCGAGTCCTCGCTCCCGCCCGCCGACGCTTGGCGGTTGTCGCCCATCACCCAGTACGTGTCCTCGGGAAGGACGATCTCGTGCAGGAACGGCTCGCCCTCGGGCGCGTCCGCCGGGATGGGCCGCAGGGCGTCGACGGTCTCGCCGTAGTACAGCTGAAGGCGCGGATCGGACAGCGGCACGGCGGGAGGATAGCGATCGTCCACGGGAAGCTGCGGCACCGCGGTGCCGCCCAGCGTCGTCGCGAACCGCACGTTCAGCCCTGCCAGCTCGCCGTCCCGCACCGTCACGACGGGAAAGTCGATCCGGTCGGGCGTGATCTCGCCGCTGCCCGAGATGAAGCCCTGGTCGAGCGGGACGCCGTTCACGATCACCTGTCCGTCGTCGATGCGGACCGAGTCGCCGCCCCGCGCGACGACGCGCTTGATGAAGAACGGCCTGCGGTCGCGCTCCTGCGCGGTGGGGGCGTTGGGCGGCTCGCGCACCACGACGACCTCGCCGCGTCGATACGGTCCCAGCGCGCCGGCGCGGCGCAGCCAGGTGTCGTACTTCGGAATGAACACGCGGTCGCCGGTCGCGAGCGACAGCAGCACGTTGCTGCTCCCCACCCCGCCGTTCAGGTTGGGCCGCATCGAGCTGCCCACGACGCCGACGGTGTTGAACACGAACGTGACGACGAGGAAGGCGATCGCCAGCGCCTCGGCGTAACCGCGCACCTCGGTCCAGAAGCGTTGCGAGAAGGACGGCTTGGCTGCGCGTCCCGGTGGGGTCTTGTCGGAGCGTGCGGCCGCCGCGCGGCGCGATTCGGGCATGCCGGAGAGTCTACCGCGGACCGGTCTTCGTGCCCGGCTTCCGTCGAGACGACGACGTCCGCCCGGGAAGCTGCCCAGCGGCCTGCGCGCCGGTCCGCTCGTCGGCCTGCGCGTCGGCCTGCTCGGACGCGCGCGTCGGCGGGAGCTTGTCGGGTCGCTCGCGAGCGAGGTTCTCGAACGTCCGCTCCGCCGTCTCGCGTCCGGTGGCGACGATCGCCTCGAACTCGCGGAACGACTCGATGCGGTACTTGGGCATGTCCAGCGCGATCCGCACGTCGGCGGGGTGCAGCGTGTACTGCAGGTCGGTCAGGATGGCCTGCATCACGTCCGTCGACCGCAACAGCATCTGCGCCATCGGGCTGCGGCGCTCGAGCCGCACGGTCGCGACCATCCGCTCCCACCAGCTGCCGTCGCCATCGTCCAGGACGAACGTCGAGCGGCGGGGCGGGGTCGCGTCGGACGCGATGACGTACTCGCAGCCCAGCAGACCGGCCGCCGCGACGGGGAGGTTGTTCACGATCCCGCCGTCGGCGAGCGTCCGTCCCCCGATCACCACCGGCTCGAACGCGCCGGGAAAGCTGCTCGACGCCCGCACGGCGTCGGTGAGCGCACCGTCCAGGACGATGTGCTCCTCGCCCGTCTCGACGTCGGTCGTGGTGACCGCCAGCGGGATCTCGAGATCGGCGAACGTCGCCGGCAGCTGCGCGGCCAGGAACGTCTGCAGCTTGTCGCCCTTCAGCAGGCCCGCTTGGAGGCTGAGATCGAGCACGTCTCGCCAGCTGAGCGCGCGGGCGAGCTCGTAGATCTCGTCCCCGGAGCGCCCGGCGGCGTGAAGCGCGCCCAGGATCGCGCCCATCGAGGTGCCCGCCACGGCGTCCACGCGGACGCCGCGGCGTTCGAGCACCTGCAGCACGCCGATGTGCGCGAACCCTCGCGCCCCGCCGCCCGACAGCACCAAGCCGACCCCGCGCCGCGTCTTCATACCGGGACCGTAGCATCGTCGCGGGGGCCCGCGGGGGCGCGCGGCGCACGCTCGGGCCCCGGTGCGGGGGGATCGATAACAAGGTATGGGGGCCCG
>CAZHCI010000016.1:0-29945 GCA_964530905.1 uncultured bacterium | reverse complement strand
CCGGCCGCGCGGATCGGCCAGCTCGGCGCTCAGCGTCGCCTCGTCCAGCTTCGCCCGGTTCACGGCGCGCGGGACGCCCCGCTGCGCGGCCAGCTCGGGCGCGCCGCGCGAGCCCAGCAGGCTGTGCAGGTACACCGCGGGAACGCCCGGCAGCGCGGCCATCACGGCGTGGGCGGCCGCGAAGCGAGCCACCTGACGGTCCAGACGCTCCTCGCGGTCCGGATCGCCCAGCACGTCGAAGTAGTTCACGTTCAGCTCGTACGCGCTCTCGGTCCCGTCGACGTTCCGTTTCAGGCCCAGCCCGCCGCCCTGCCTCAGGGTGCGGTCGACCAGGGCGTCCACGGCGGAGCGCGGCAGCAGCGTCTCGATCGGCCGGACCCCGATCCCGTCGTGGCTGGCCAGGAAGTTCAGGAACCAGGTCTCGTCGCTGGGGGTGCGCAGCGTGGCCGCCCAGTCGCGCAGGACCGTCGCGTCGCCCGACGCGACGGTATGCAGCACCAGCGGGGGCAGCGCGAAGTTGTACACCATCTGCGCCTCGTCGCGGCCGCTTCCGAAGTAGGCGACGTTCTCCGCGTGCGGCACGTTCGTCTCGGTCAGCAGCACGACCCACGGCGCGGCCTCCTCCAGCAGCGCCCGGAGCAGACGCAGCAGCGCGTGCGTCTTGGGGTGGTGCACGCTGGGGGTGCCGAGCTCCTTCCACAGGTACGTGACCGCGTCCATGCGCAGCACCTCGGCACCGTGACCGACGTACGTCAGCAGGATCGCCGCGATCTCGAGCAGCAGGCTGGGCTCGCGGTAGTCCAGGTCCACCTGGTCGGGGCCGAACGTCGTCCACGCCCAGCGTCGACCGGCGACCGTCTCGAACGGCGTCAGCAGCGGCGTGGTGCGGGGCCGCACGATCCCCGCGACATCGGCGTCCGGCGCCTCGGTCCGGAACCAGTCGCGGTACGGCGCCTCGTCGCGCAGGAAGCGATCGAACCACGTCCCTTGCGCGGAGGCGTGGTTGACGACCGCGTCGACCATCAGCCGGTGATCGCGGCGCAGGGCGTGCACGTCGTCCCACGAGCCGTAGCGGGGCGCGACGGCGCGGTAGTCCGTCACGGCGAAGCCGTCGTCCGACGACCAGGGGTAGAACGGCAGCAGGTGCACGGTCGACACGGCGCCCGCGAGAGGACCCCGCAACCAGCGGCCGAGCGTCCGTAGCGGCGCCTCGTCCGGACTCTGGATCGCATCGGCGTAGGCGATCACGATCGCGTCGTCCTCGGTCATCCGGCGCGCCGGCGGAACCGGCTCGCGGTCGCTCGCGGCCCGGAACCGGGCGGCCAGCGCGCGCAGCTCGTCCGCGACGGCGTCGCCCCTGTGGCCGTAGACGGCGCGCGCCTCGCGGCCGATCGCGTCGTCGGACCGGCCGCTCACGGCGCCAGCCCCAGCGACCGCAGCGGGCCGGCCAGCCGCTCGCGCAGCGCCGGCAGGCCGAAGGCGCGGCTGGCGACGGCGTGGTTGTGCTCGACCATCTCGCGCCGCGTGGCGGGGTCGTCCAGCAGGTGCCGCACCGCGGCGACCGCGGCAGCGTCCACCCGGCCGTCGAGCTCCACGAAGCGGAGGCCGGTGGGAGCGATGTCCCGGACGTACACGTCGTAGCGGTTCACGACCGCCGGCAGGCGGTGCGCGATCGTCTCGAGCAGCGCGTTGCCGAACCCCTCGACCAGGCTCGGGTAGGTCACCAGGTCGGCAGCGACGTAGGCGTCGTCCAGCGCGAAGCGGCCCGCGCTCCGCTCCGGCGCGAACAGGTCGGCAGCGTAGCGCAGCTCGACGCCTTGGCGCCCGGCCTGGTCGTGCAGGCGTTCCAGCGTCTCGGTGCCCTCGTCGCCCGCGGCGTGGCTGATGACCAGCACGTTTCGGCGGTCGTCTAGCCGGGCCAGCAGCTCGATCGCGAGCTCGATGCCCTTGCGTGGCACGACGCGGGTCGGCTGAAGGATCAGCCGCTGCTCGGGGCGCAGACCCAGCGCGGCCCGGACCTCGCCTCGGATCGCCGCCGCCCGCTCGGGAGACGGCGCGGGCGCGCCGAAGTCCATCACGTTGGGAACGACCGTGGCGTCGATGCCGCGGCGCTGGCGCAGGGCGTCCCGCGCCGGCGAGTTGATCGCCAGGTGCCGGATCCGCGGCCCGTCGAACGGGAAGTAGCGTTCCAGCCAGGGGCGCACGCGGGTCCGGGCGAACCGTTGGCGCTCCCAGGCGTAGTCGTGCTCGTGCGACAGCGTGGGCAGCTCGGTCGCCTCGGCCACCCGCGCCAGGGCGCCCGCCAGCGGAAGCTGCATCGGGATCGCCCAGGCGTTCTGGACGACGAGGAGGTCGGGCGCGGCGTCACGGACGACGGGAAGCAGCCGCTCGGCCAGCCGGTCGGCGGCGTCGATCAGCTCGCGGTCCAGCGCCGGGTCGGGCGTGTCGCCCGAGAAGGCGCGGGCGCCCAGGCGGACGGCCGTCGGATCGCGGAAGTGCATCTCGGGCATGTGGATCGCCCGGGGCGTCTCGACCTCGCCGGCGCAATCCAGCCGCTCGAAGCCGTGCTCGGCCAGGACGCGGGCGACCTTCGTCGCCTCGAGCGACACGCCGTCCGTCCCGGCCAGGCGGGTGGCGAGATGCAGCGCGCGCACTCAGTCCTCCAGCCACGCGGGGCGTGCCTCGCGCTCCAGCACCAGCGTCAGCGCGGCGCTCCACGAGAAGCCGCGTGCGCCGCCCGGCGTGCCGTCCGTCGGGTCGTAGTGCTCGTGGAACCCGTGCCGGCGGGCCAGCGACAGCGCGTCGCCGCGAAGCGTGGCGGCGGCGTCGTGCATGCCGGCGGCGTCGAAGCCGTCGGCGACCATCCAGTTCGTCACGATCCAGACCGGTCCTCGCCAGTAGCGCTTGGGCAGGAACAGGGGGTCGTCGCGGCGGACCGTCGCCAGCCGCACGCCGGACGGATCCACGGGGGCGTACGCGGCGGGATCGTCGAACGCGGCGCGCAGCGCGTCCACCTGCGGCGGGGTGGCGAGCCGGCCCCACAACGCCGCGAAGCCGGCGACGCCGGAGCTGGGGAGCGACGCTCCGGCCCGGTCGTCCCACGCCAGGAAGGTGCCCGCGTCGTCGCTCCACAGCTGCGGGTACGCCTGGCGGGTGGCGTCGCGCCACGCCTCGATCTCGTCGCTGGGCTCGCCCAGCAGGCGCGCGACCTCTGCCAGGTCGCCGTCGGCGCGGTGCAGGACCGCGTTCAGGAACGGATCGACGACGCGGAACGGCGCCTCGCGCCAGATCGCGCCGGCATCCCAGCCGAGGGTCCGGTACAGATCGACGAGGTGCACGAACCGCGCGTAGTCGTCGTCGCTGGGACGCTCCGCGGCCGCCACGTGCGTCCGGTCGCCGCGCACGAACTCGGGCACGGCGGTCGGGCGCAGCCGGGCCAGCGCCGGAGCGAAGCGGGGCGCGTCGTCGGTGCCCGACTCCCACGGATGCACGATCGCGACCAGGCCGCGGCCGTCCGGGTCGCGAGCGGTGTGCCACCAGCGGTGCCACGCCAGCACCGCGGGGTACGTCTCGGCCAGGAAGTCGCGCCAGCCGGCGCGCTCCGTGTCGGGCGCCAGGGCGTGCAGGCGGTGCAGGCAGCTGGCCAGGATCGGCGGCTGGCTCAGCCCGGAGGTGGGCAGTCCGGCCGGGTGACGGTCCGTGGTCCGCCAGAAGGCGGGGTCGGGCCGGTAGTCGCTGGCGCCGAGGTGGTACAGGATGTGCGGCACCATGCCGTCCCGCCAGGCGCCGCGCAGCAGCGAGCGCACCTCCAGCCGTGCCCGCTCGGGGTCGTGCAGGCCCAGGCCCAGCGCCACCAGCGCCGCGTCCCAGTTCCACTGGTGCGGGTACTGGCGCTCGGCCGGTTTCACGAACGTGCCGACGTCGTTGGCGCGTAGCTGCGCCACGGCGTCCCGTATCAGCTGGTCGTCCGTGAGCGCCGGGGTCATCCCTTCACGCTCCCCGCGGTGAGGCCGCCCACCAGGTACTTCTCGAACCAGAAGAACAGCACCATGATCGGGACGGTCACGATCACCGCGCCCGCCATCAGGAACTGGCGCGGCACCTCCTGCGAGTTCAGGGCGACCATGCCCCGCGACAGCGTGAAGATCGCGGGCGTGTCCAGGAACATGAACGCGAACAGGAACTCGTTCCAGGCGATCATGAACACGTACAGCCCGACCGACGCCAGCGCCGGCAGCGACAGCGGCAAGGTGATCCGGGTGATCACGCCGAAGCGGGTCGCGCCGTCGATCAGGCCGGCCTCCTCGAGGTCCTTCGGCAAGGTCTGGAAGTAGCTCCGCAGCATGTACAGCGCGACCGGCAGCGTCGTGGCGGGGTAGACGACCAGCAGGCCGGGCAGCGTGTCGCGCAGGCCCAGCTGGCTGAAGATCGTGTAGAGCGGGATCACCATCACGATCGCGGGGAACATGTAGATCAGCAGGATCGAGCGCGACAGCCATTCCCGGCCGGGGAAGCGCAGCCGCGTGACGGCGTACGCTCCCATCACGGCCAGCACCAGCGTGATGATCACGGTGACGCTCGCGACGAAGGTGCTGTTCAGGATGAAGCGCGCGAAGTCGAAGGTGAACAGCACCTCGCGGTAGCCGACGAACAGGCCGGACAGCCCGCGCGAGAGGTCGATCGCCAGGTTCGTCGGGTCGCGCAGCAGCTCTGCGCGCGGCTTGAACGAGGAGGCCACCATGAACCAGAACGGCAGGATCACGATGGCCACGAAGAAGGTGAACCCGAGGGCGCGCAAACCGCGGAGCATCAAGGTCTCCAAGCGCGAACGGTCGACGTGGGCGAGGTCCAGCTCGCGGAGGCCGTAGCGGATCGTCTGGCCGATCGCCGTGAAGGCCAGAATCGCGGCGGGCGCGCCCCAGAACGGGTGGGCGAAGCCCAGAGGCATGCCGGACGAGATCGCGGCCCAGGCGGCGCCGACCGTGGCGCCGGCCGCCCAGGCGGCCAGCGGGGCGGTGTCCTTGCCCCGCCGGAACCAGGCGATCGTCGTGCCCAGAATCGCGCCCGACAGCGCGGCCCAGCCCAGCGGCGCGGTCGACGCGCCGGAGGTGGTGAGGGTCGCGAGCAGGCTCCAGACCGTGACGAGCAGCCCGGCGGTCAGGGCGCCGACGGCGGCGCCCACGGCCAGGCCGGCAGCGCCGGGGGCGGCGTGCTTGGTGCGCGAGTCAGGCATCAGTCGCCCTCCGGTGCGTAGCGGAAGTAGATCGTCATGAACGCCGCCAGGATCAGGAACAGGATCACGGCGACCGCGGCGCCCGCTCCCAGGTCGGCCAGGGCGAACGCCTGGTCGTACACCTGCACCGTCAGCGTCTTCGTGCCCGCCGCGCCGCCGGTGAGCAGGAAGATGTCGTCGAACTTGTTGAACGTCCAGATGAACCGCAGCAGGAACAGCGTCGAGAGGATCCCGACGAGCTGCGGCAGGGTGATGAACCAGAAGCGCTGCAGCGGGCTGGCGCCGTCGACGTCGGCCGCTTCGTACATCTCGCCCGGGATCGCCTGGAAGCGCGCCAGGATGAAGAGGAACGCGAACGGGAAGTAGCGCCAGGCTTCGAACAGGATCACCATCGACAGTGCCAGCGGCCACTGGATCGTGAGCCCGAAGAAGCCGATCTCGGTCGTGCGGCGGCTCAGGAAGTTGATCGCCTCGCCCACCAGACCGTACTCCCGCAGGACCGCGTTCACGTTCCCCGACAGGGGGTCGAGCAGGAACGCCCAGGTGAACGCCGCGGCGATGACCGGCGCCACGTAGGGGAACAGGAACAGCCCGCGCAGCGCGCCCTTGCCGCGGAAGTCGGCGTCCAGCAGCTGCGCGGCGAACAGGCCGAGCAGGATCGAGCCCATCGTTCCGAAGATCGTGTACCAGAGGGTGACGCGCAGGGTGGGCCAGAAGTCGGGCGCGTTCACCACGCGCACGAAGTTGTCCAGGGTGAACGTCGCGTTCGTGAGCACGTTGGGCGCGCGGCCGCGCATCTGCGGCGTGGTGTCCAGCGGCGTCGGCGCGCCCGCGTCGAAGTAGGCGGGGCCGGCCTCGAGCTCGAGGTCGAGGTTCTCGCGATAGCCACCCTCCCAGGTGCCCAGCGAGCAGGCCAGGGCGCCCTCGCCCACCTCGCAGCGGGGCTCGTCGGTGCGGAGCGTGAGGCCCGGCGGGAGATCGTCGAACAGGGCGACGTCGCGGATGGTGACGTCGATCGAGCTGTTGCGCATCTGGTAGCGAATCTCGAGCACCTCGCCCGGCGCGGTCGGCGTCTCGCGGACCCGTTCCCGGACGAGCGGCTGAGGGGGCCGAAGATCGGCCAGCGTCACCGGCTTGAAGCTGATCCACAGGTTGGCGATGACGGGAAAGAGGACGATCGCGAAGACGATCACGAACGTCGGGGCCAACATCAGATAGGCGAGGCGTGCTTCGCGGGCGGCGAGGGATCGTCCGCGCACGGTCGTCTCCTTCCGGTACCGAGGTTCCGGCGGAGCGGGCCGTGGCCCGCTCCGCCGGATGGGGACTCAGCGCAGCGCGGAGATGCGCTCTTGCAGGCGCTCGGCCGTCTCTTCGACGGTCGCTTCGTCGTCGAGGTAGGCGCGGACCAGCTCGGCCATCACGCGCGTGCCGTAGAGGCGCGAGAGCAGCGCGCCCTCGCCCTGCGAGAACGCCCAGCGGTTCGCGACCTGGAGGCCGGCGACGATGTCGTTCACGACGTCTTCGCCGTACAGCGCGCCGAGGGGCGCGCGGCGATCGACGCCCACGTCGAGCTGCGACCAGCCGTCGACGAAGGCGGTGGGGTCGTCGCTGGTGCCGGAGCGGGCGGGGAACAGGCCTTCGGGCGCCATGGACAGCCACGACAGGTAGCCGTCGCCGCTGAGCACGAACTCGACGAAGCTCTGCGCCGCCTCGGTGTCGGCGTCGACGGTGATGCCCCAGTTGCTCGACGCGGCCCAGCCGGCGCCTTCGGGGTTGTCCGGACCGGCGAGGTTCGTGACGATGCCGGTGATCGACGCCAGCTCGCGGGTGGTCGGATCGTCGCTGATCGTGACGGGGGCGGCGTCGCGCAGGCCGGCCATCTCGTCGAGGATGAACGGCGACCAGACGATCATCGCGGCGCGGCCGTCGAAGTACAGCTCGCGCGACTGCTGCCAGTAGAGGTTCCCCTCGGGGCTGGCGTCGGCGAGCGTCTTGTAGAACTCGAGCGTGTTGATGGTGGGCTCGGTCTCGAGGCCGATGCCGCCGTCGTCGGCGATGAGGTGCACGCCGTTGGCGAGGAAGAAGTGCTCGAGCACCTGCATGGTGTAGTCGTTGTTCACGTCGGTCGCGGCGACGAAGCCGTACATCTCGGGCGGGGCGTGGAGCGCCTCGATGGCGGCTTCGATGGCGGCGAAGGTGGTCGGCGCTTCGAGCCCGGCCTCGTCGAACAGGTCGGCGCGGTAGACGAGCAGCTGCGTCCAGCCGTCGCTGGGAACCGCGGCGTAGCCGTCGGGCGTCTGCGTCAAGTCCAGCAGGCCTTGCGCGAAGGTGTCCGCGCCCAGCGCGTCGATCGTGGCGGCGGCGGCGTCGACGTCGAGGATGCCGGCCTCGGCCCAGCCGATCGTCTGGCTGACCGGGTGGTAGATGAGGTCCGGGAGGTCGCCGGCCGAGAAGGCGGCGGTGATGCGGGTCGAGAGCTCGGACTCTTCGACCGGAATGACCTCGACGGAGATGTCGGTCTCGGCCAGGAAGTCGGCGACGAGCGCCTCCTGAACCGCCATGCGCTCGGGTTGGACCTGGGTGGTCCACATCCGCAGCTGGGCGAAGGCCAGGCTGCAGGACAGCGCGACGAGGATGACGAGGATACGTTTCATGCGGGTTCCTCCTTGACGAGAGCGACGGGTTTCGGGCGGTCGTCCGAGTCGTGCCGGGTGGCGCGACGGTCGGCCAGAGGGGGGGAAGCGACGGAGGCGCGCTCGACCGGCTCGGGAACGAGCGTCCGCTCGCCCTGCCAGGCCTCGCCCGCGTCGGGGTCCAGGATGCGCTCGGTCGCGACGCGACCCATCTCGCGGCTGGGCTGCCGCACGGTGGTGAGGGCCGGGTCGAGGTACGCGCTCCACGGAAGGTCGTCGAAGCCGATGACGGAGAGATCGCCTGGAAGCCGCAGCGCACGCTCGCGCGCCGCGGCGTAGAGACCGACGGCGGTCCGGTCGTTCGAGCAGAGCACCGCGCTGAAGCCGCCGCGGCTGAGCAGCTCCCGCCCCGCCTCCAGTCCGCCCGCCTCGCTGAAGTCGGCCTCCGCGACGGCGACGAGGCGCAGGCCGTGCTCGGGAGCCAGCTCGCGGATCGCGGCCAGGCGCTCGCGTCCGTCGCGGCGCGGGCCGGCCAGGTGCGCCACGTCCCGGTGGCCGTGCCCGGCCACGATCCGGAGCGCGGCGGCGATGCCGGCGCGGTTGTCGACACGGACCTCGGGCAGCTCGCTGCGCTCGTGCTCGGCGCCGACCAGCACGACGGGGGTGCCGCCGACGGCGTCGCGGATCTCGGCGTCGGGCAGCTGGCTGCCGATCAGCACGAGCCCGTCCACGCGCCTCGCGACGAGCATGCGGAGGCGGGCCCGCTCGCGCTCGGCGTCCCGGTGGTCGGTCACCACCACGGCGTGCATGCCGCGCGCCTCGAGCGCGTCCTCGACGCCGCGCGCCACGGCGGCGTTGAGCGGTCCGACCAGGTCGGGCACCAACACGCCGACGACGTCGCTGCGGCCGGTCACCAGGCCGCGCGCGACCTGGTTGGGCACGTACCCCAGACGGCGCATCGCCTCGCGCACCGTGCGCTCGGTGGCCGGCCGGACGCGGGCGCCGTTCACGACGCGCGAGACGGTCGCGGTCGAGACGCCGGCTTCACGGGCCACGTCGTGCACGGTCGGTGCTCGCGCTCGCTCGGTCACGGTCCTCGGTCACCGCCCTCCGTCACCGTCCTCCGTCACAGCTCTCCGTCGCCTTTCCGAGGCGGGACGCCTCGGATGAAAACGTTTACATTTCCGTATTCGCAGTATGGCGCGGAGGGGGCTCTCCGCGCAACCCGCCACGACACCGTCTACCGGACGGGGCGTGCGTTGGCGCGCGCGCGGACGACGCCGAGCGCGTCGCTCAGGCGTCCCACTCGAGGATCAGCAGCACCAGTCCCTCGCGAACGTCGACCACCAGCCGGTCGTGCGCGACGTTGGACAGGCCCAGCCCCACGCCGCGCGGAAGCTCCGCGTCGGACAGGGGATAGTCCGCGCCGTCGACGTCCACCCGAGACCGCTCGCTGACCGACAGCAGGCTGAACACGGTGCCTGGCGGGACCTCGCCTTGGAAGCGGGCTCCCGCGGGCAGCGGGTAGGCGTCGTGAATCCCGTCCAGAAGCGACATGTCCACGCCCTGCTCGGCGTACCGGGCGGCGATCCAGGCGGTCGCCAGCGTCTGGTCGAACCGCCCCCCGAACGCGCCGATCACCCGGACGAGGTCCGCGCCCCGCGCCAGCGCCGCCTCGATCGCGAGCTCGAGGTCGAGCGCGTCCTTGTCTCTCGAGTGCCGCTCGGTCGGCACGCCCGACCACACCAGCAGGTCCTCGTCACGAACCGAGTCCAGATCGCCGACCAGCAGGTCCGGCACGACCCCCAGCGGGATCGCGTGCCGAAGCCCGCCGTCCGCCGCGATCACCAGGTCCGCCTCGGCGACCTTGCGCAGCAAGCGCGGGCTGGGGCGCAGTGGACCGCCCGCCAGCACCAGCGCGATCACGCCTCCACCTCGAGCACCGTCCAGGCGTCGTCGGGAACGCGGAGCCGGATCGTGTCGCCCGGCTCCGGGGTCCCGGGAAGCTCGCGCGGACGGGCCTGCCAGCGAAGACTCAGCCCCCACTCCGGCGAGGTCAGCGCCAGCTCCAGGTCGGTGCCGACGCGGTGCACGCGCCGAACCTCGAACGTGCGGCCGTTCGGATCGGGGCTCAGCCGCTCGACCCGCAGCAACGTGGTGCCCGCGAACCCCAGCTCCTTCGCCTGGCCGGCCGGGATCAGCTCGCGCAGGCCCAGGAAGCGCGCCATCCAGGCGCTGCGCGGCGCGTCGACCAGCTCGTCCGGCGTGCCCTCCTGCACGATGCGGCCCTCGTGCATCACCGCGACCCGGTCGGCCAGCGCGAACGCCTCGTTCTGATCGTGCGTGACGTGGATCGCCTGGACGTCGAGCTCGCTCAGCAGCTCGGCGAGCTCGTCCGTGAGCTCGTCGCGTAGCGTGCGGTCCAGGTTGCTCAGCGGCTCGTCGAGGAGCAGCAGGGAAGGGCGCGGAGCCAGCGCCCGGGCCAGCGCGACCCGCTGCTGCTGACCGCCCGACAGCGCGTGCGGGCGACGCCGCTCGAGCCCCGTCAGTCCCACGGCGTCCAGCAGCTCGCGCACCCTCGCCTCGCGATCGTCGCGCGACCAGCCCCGCTCGACCAGGCCGAACGCGACGTTGTCCTGAAGCGACAGGTGGGGAAACAGCGCGTAGTCCTGGAACACCATGCCGATCCCGCGTCGCTGCGGCGGAACGCCGCTCAGGTCACGGCCGTCCATGCTCAGCGACCCCGCGTCGGGCGGCTCCAAGCCCGCCACCACGCGCAGCAGCGTCGACTTCCCGCACCCCGAGGGGCCCAGGAGCGCCAGCGTCCGACCCGGCGGGACGACCAGATCGACGCCGTCGACGGCGCGAACCTCGCCGTAGTGCCGCGCCACGCCGGACAGTTCGAGAGCCACGCGCGGCATCATACCCGCGGCCGTCCCGGCTCAGATCTCGCCCGGGCCGCCCAGCCGGTCCAGCAGCGCCATGATCACCGCCGTCAGCCCCATCAGCAGCAGCGCCAGCACCAGCGCGGCGGCGTAGTTCTCGCTGCCCGGCCGTCCCAGACGTTGGTAGATCGCGATCGGCAGCGTCGCCAGCTCGGGCCGGCTCAGCACCAGCGCGGCGCCGAACTCGCCCAGCGACACCGCCACCGCGAAGCCGGCGCCGCCGATCAGGCCCGGCACCAGCGCGGGCAGGTCGACCCGCAGCGCGCGCCGCCACGGTCCCGCGCCCAGCACCGCCGCCGCCGCGGAGCGCGAGGCGGGAATCCCTCGCAGCGACGGCAGCACCGCCCGCGTCACGAACGGCGTCCCGATCAGCGCGTGCGCCAGCGCCAAGCCCCAGAACGTGCCGGTCAGCGCCGGCCACGCCAGCAGGAAGCCCAGCCCCAGGGTGACGGCGCTGGTGGCCAGCGGCAGCAGGCTGGCCCGGTCCAGGAAGCGCCAGTCGGCGCGCACCACCGCGTAGGCCAGCGCCGTGCCCACCACGGTCGCGACCACGCCCGAGGCGGCCGCGAACCGGAGCGAGTTCCAGGTGGCGTCCCAGGCGCTCACGACGCCCAGCAGGCCGCTGGGCGCGAACGCGGCGCGCCAGCCGATCCAGGAGATCCCCTCCGCCCCGGGCGGCACGATCGAGCGGATCGCGAGGGCGACCAGCGGCGCCGCCGTCAGCGCCGCCGGCGGCGCCAACGTCGCCACCAGCAGCCAGCGGCCCGCCCGACCCGGCCGCGGGAGCGGACCCGCGCCGCCCAGCGGAACCGCGGCGCGGGCCTGCAGCGCCGTGTACACGCCGCCCGCCGCCATCGCCACCAGCAGCTGGAGCAGCGCCAGCGCCGCGGCGGTGTCGAGCCGCATCAGCCGCGCCACGCTCCGATAGATCTCGACCTCCAAGGTGTCCCACGCGCCGCCCGGCGCCAGGATCAGGATCACCCCGAACGAGGTGAAGCAGAACACGAACACCAGCGCCGCCGCCGCCAGGATCGCGGGCGCGGCCAGCGGTAGCGTGACGCGCAGCGTCGTCCGGAACGGTCCCGCGCCCAGCGTCGCCGCGGCGTCGCGAAGCCGGGGCGCGGCCGACTCGAGGAACCCGCCCACCATCCGCACCACGACCGCATGGTTGTAGAACACGTGCGCCAGCAGCACCAGCGTCAGCGTGTCCATCAGGTCGACGCCCAGCGCCCCGCCCGGCCCCAGCAACGCCAGGAAGCCCGCTCCCGCCACCACGGAGGGCATCACGAACGGGACGGTGAACAGCGCGCGCAAGATCCGTTTGCCACGGAACGACCAGCGTGCGAACGCCAGCGCACCGGGAAGCCCGATCGCCACCGTCGCCACCGTCGAGAGCGTCGCCTGGAGCAGCGTGAGCCCCAGTCGCTCGCGCAGGAACGGATCGCTGGCCAGCTCGCGCAGCGTGGCCAGCGGCTCGCCGCCGAGCCCACGCGCCACCACGGCGACGAGGGGAACGACCAGGAGCAGTCCCAGGAAGAGCGACGCGAGGAGACCGCCGAGCCGGCCGGGGGAGAAGAGGCGCACGCCCACGAGTCTAGCGCCGGGTAGCATGCCGCGTGCCAGCGTCCCTGAAGCTGCTCGTCGACGTCGTGTCGCCGGTGTTCGCGGTCATCCTGGTCGGCGGGCTGGTCGGAGGCTGGTTCCGCCTGGACGTGCGCCACGTCAACCGTCTGGCGCTGTACGCCGCGGTGCCGGCCCTGGCGTTCCGCGCCATGGCCGAGCTGGCGCTGGGCGAGATCCCCGCCGCGCGCCTGCTGGCCGGCTACGGCCTGTTCCTGCTCGCCGCGGCGGGCCTCGCGGCGTTGGCCGGCGCTCGGCTGCCCGGCTCGTCCCGGCGGGCGCTGATCGGCACCAGCGTGCTGGGGAACGCCGCGAACCTGAACCTGCCGGTCGCGCTGTTCGCGTTCGGGCCGGCGGGGCTGGACCGGGCGCTGATCCTCTACCTCGCCACGTCGCTGCTGATGTTCACGATCGGCCCCGGTCTGCTGGGAGCGGCCGTCTCGCCCGGCAGGGCGCTCCGTACCGTCCTCGCGTTTCCCGTGCTGTGGGCCACGCTGGCGGGGCTGTCGCTGAACGTCGCCGGCCTGGCTCTGCCCCTCGCCGCCGAGCGCGCGGTCGACCTCCTGGCCGACGCGGCCATTCCGATGGTCCTGCTCGCCTTGGGCGTGCAGCTGGCGCGCTCCGGCGCGCGCCGGCCCAGCGGCCGGGCGTGGCTGGGCGTGGCGCTGAAGCTGGGGGTCGGGCCGTTCCTGGCGGCGGGCGCCGGCCTGGCGGCGGGACTGACCGGCCTGGACCTCGCCGTGCTGGTCCTGATCGGCGCGATGCCGACCGCGGTGAACGCCGTGATGCTGGCGATCGAGTTCGGCGGCGACGCCCGCCAGGTCGGCGACACCGTCGTGGCCGGCACCGCGGCGGCGCTGATCACGCTGCCGCTGGTGCTGAGCGTGCTCGCGAACGTAGCGGGCGGCGCGCCGCCGGGGTAGCGTGCCCGCCATGACGGATCCGCCCCGCAACGCCGGCGCAGCGCTCCTGGACGTGATCGCGCGGGTCGAGCGAACGATCGCCTCGCGCCAGCATCCGGTCAGCGGCCTGTTGCCCGCCTCGACCGCCGTGACCCGGCACGGCGACTACACCCACGCCTGGGTGCGGGACGGGGTGTACAGCATCCTGGCCGTCTGGGGAGCGTCTCGGGCCGCCCGCTCGGCGGGGCTCGACGGCGGCCGGATCCGCGAGCTCGAGCAGCGCACGGTGGCGCACATGCGCGGGCTGCTCCGCTCGATGATGGCGCAGGCCGACCGCGTCGAGCGCTTCAAGCACAGCCAGGACCCCCTCGACGCGCTCCACGCCAAGATCGACACGGCCACCGGCGCGGCGGTCGTGGCCGACGACGCCTGGGGCCACCTCCAGCTGGACGCGACCGGCTTGTACCTGCTCAGCCTGGCGCAGCTCACCGCCGGCGGCCTGCCGGTCGTCGCCACGCTCGACGAGGTCGCGTTCGTCCAGAACCTCGTCTGGTACGTCGCGCGCGCGCACCGGACGCCCGACTACGGCATCTGGGAGCGCGGCGACAAGACGAACCACGGCCGTCCCGAGATCAACGCCAGCTCCGTGGCGCTGTGCAAGGCCGCGCTCGAGGCGCTCGACGGCCTGGACCTGTTCGGCGCCGAAGGGTCCCAAGCGTCGGTGATCCACGTGCTCCCCGACGACGTGGCCCGTGCCCGCGTCACGCTCGCTGCCCTCCTGCCGCGCGAATCCGCCTCGAAGGAGACGGACGCCGCGCTGCTGAGCGCCGTCGGGTGGCCGGCCTTCGCGGTCGACGATCCCGACCTCGCCCGGCGGACCCGCGAGACGATCGTGCGCGTGCTGGACGGTCGCTACGGGATGAAGCGCTTCCTCCGGGACGGCCACCAGACCGCGCTCGAGGAGGAGGGGCGCCTGCACTACGAGCCCGGGGAGCTGGCACGGTTCGCGGGGGTCGAGTCCGAGTGGCCGCTGTTCCACGCCTTCGCGGGCCTCGACGCCGCGTTCCGCGACGATTGGGACGCGGCGCGCGACTACCGCGACCGGCTGACGCGAGCCGCGGTTCCCCTCGGCGGCGACACGGTCCTGCCCGAGCTGTACCGCGTGCTTGCAGGCGACGTCGACGCCGAGCGCGCTTCGCCGGGATCCGCCGTCCGCGTCCCCGGCGAGAACGTCCCCCTGGTCTGGGCCGAGAGCCTGCGCGTGCTGCTGGAGCTGGCGCTCAGCGGAGCGCTGCGTACCGACGAGCTCGATCCGCTGGGGCGTCACCGGCGGCGCGCGCCCGGCGGCGCCCGGGTGCAGGTCGCCGTCGTCGCCGAGGACGAGGAGGTGCGCGCGCAGCTGCACGAGCGGGGCGTGCCGGCCGAGCGGATGGGCGCCTTGGGCGACGCCCGCCTGGTCCGCGCCGCCGACGTGTCGGCCGCGTACGAGCGGGTCGGGCACCACGACGGGCTGGGGCTCACGGGCCGGCCGCGGGCTCGGCTCGGGAGCTTGGCGAGCGCCCGCCTCTACCGCCTGGCCGGGGCGCGGCTGGCCGTGGTCCCCGCCTTCCTGGACCGGGCCGAGTTCTACCTGGCGCTCGATCCGGACGACCTGCTTCAGCGCCTACGCGCCGAGCTGCGCTACCTGTCGCGGCACTGGACGCTGCCGGGACGTCCCACGCTGGTGCTGTGGGTGCCCCGCGACCTGCTGCAGCACGGCGAGGCCGAGCTGCTCCGCTTCGTGCGCGAGGCGGCGGCCGGCGAGGTGGACGGCGTCCCGGTCGTGCTCGGACCGCTGTCGCGCCTGGCGTTGTCGGCGAACGAGGAGCGGATCGACGAGCTGGACGACTGGCGGCCCGCCGAACGGCCCCTGGACGATGCCCAGCGGCGCGGGCGCCCGTCGCTGACGGGAACGGGCCCGAACGTGCCGCTGTCGCCCGAGGAGGAGCTCGCGATCGAGCTCACCGCCGACACGGACGCGCTGACCGCGCGGCTCCGCGCCTCGACGAACGCGTACGAGCAGGCCGAGCTGCTCACCGAGCTGAGCGAGCGCCTGGGGACCGACGCCGTCCTCTGGCACGGCGACGACGGCCCGGTGACGGTCGCGGCGCTGCTGAGCGAGCTGTACGACCGGGCCGGCGACCTGCGGCTGTGGGGCGTCGTCCGGCTGGGCGCCGCCCTGCTCGAGATGGTCGAGCCCACCCTGTCCGACGCGGCGGCGGACCTGCTGGCCGCCCAGAAGCGCCTGCTGGTGGGCAAGGCGTACGCGGACGAGGCCACCGTCGACCGACCGCTTCCCCAGGCCGAGCTGCTCGCCCTGATCCGCCGGTTCTGCCGGGAGGACGTGCGCGACCGGGTGCTGACCCAGGAGATGATCATTGCGCTCGCCGGCCTTCTGCGGGAGGATCCGGGGCGCTTCGAGGGGATCCGGACGTTGCGGCTGGGCCACCTGACGCTGCTGCTGGCCTCCGAGCTGGCGCACGAGGCGGACGTCCCGCAGGACGAAGGGTACGAGCGTCTGGCGTCGCTGCCGCCCAGCGAGGTCCGTCGTCGGCTGCGGCGCCTGCTGCACGGCGACGAGCGACGTGTCCATCGGCTGCTCGCGCGGCAGGAGCGCCTCGCTGCGCGACCTCCGGGCGGCACGGCTCCGAGTGGCGCGGCTCCGGGCGGCGCGGCTCCGGGCGTCGCCGCGCCGCGCGTCGCGGCTCCGTGGGAGGGCGTGGCGGGCGAGGACGCCGCCGCGAGCCGTGGCGCCGACGGAGACGGGGCCGTCCCGGCCGCGCGCACAGGCGACCCGGACGCGCCGCCGGCCGCGGGATGGTGGCGCTGGCGGCAGCGCGAAGGAGCGTTGGCACGCCTGCCCGACGGCTTCGCGCGCCGGGCGTGGGACCTGCTGCGGCGGTGCGACGGCCTGGTGATCGGCGACAAGCTCGAGCGCCGCAACCGGCTGGACAGCCGCCGGATCACCGGCGAGAGCACGGCGGGCGAGCTCAACTTCGCGTTGCGCGTCGAGCACCTGCTCCACAAGATCCCCAGTCCCGAGTACCGCCAGGTGACGGTCGAGGCGATCCTGGAGCTGTCGCGGCTGTTCGCGGCGTCACCCGACCTGCGCGTTCGGGGCTCGCTGGTGATGGACGTCGTCGTCGGCCACGCCGTGCGGCGGGCGTGGCTCGGGGCGGGCCACGACGAGGCGGCGTACGAGCGCGACAAGGCGGCCGCCTGGGCCGCGTTCTACGACCTTCCGCCGGTCGCCACCCGGGAGGCGGTACGCTCGGCGTTCGCTTCCTTGCTCGAGGCGGGCGAGGCGGCGGACTAGGGCCGCCTCGGGCCGCCTCGCCCGTGCGTCGCGCGTCAGCGCAGGCTCGTCACCGAGCCTCGTCAGCGGACGTCGTCCGGCGACCTGCCCTGACGCACGACCTGCGTCCACTGCTGCAGCCAGCGGGCCTGCTCGGCCTCGATGCGCTCGGCGTCCAGCGACGCCGTCTGGGCCGCGTCGGGACGCGCGGCGAAGCGCTCGAACGCCTCGGGCAGCGCGACGTCCTCGCGGGCGGGGTAGACGAACATCGAGGTCGGCACGGCTTCTTGCACCTCCTGCGAGACGAGGAAGTCCAGCAGCTCGTGCGCCGCCGCCGGGTCGGGCGTGCCGGCCAGCACGCCCGCGGCCTCGATCTGGCGCCACGCGCACGCTTCGCACAGCAGGTTCCGCGTCGGCGACGCGTCGAGCTCCTCCTCCGCGAAGATCACCTCGGCGGCGGGGCTGGTCGCGTACGACAGGACGATCGGCCGGTCGCCGCCGTAGCGGCTGAACGCGGTGTAGTACGCGTCCGACCAACCGGACGTCACGCGCAGGTCGGCATCGCGAAGGTCCGCCCAGTAGTCCAGCCAGTCGTACGATCCGCCTTCGCCGAAACGCGCGACCGTGACCAGCAGGAACGCCAGTCCGGGGCTGCTGGTGGCCGGGTCGGGCACCACGGTGGCGCCCGCGAAGGTGTCGTTCGTCAGGTCGGTGAGGTCGGTGGGCTCGGGGAGCCCGCGCTCCTCGAGGCCCGCGACGTCGTAGTTGAACGTCACGTAGCCGACCGTGAGCGGGGTGAGCAGGTCGCCGGCGAAGCGCAGCTCGTCCGGTACGGCGTCCACGCCGTTCGCGACGTACGGCGCGAACAGGTCGCGAGCGCCTTCGCGAGCGATCAGCGCGTCGTCGATGCCGAACAGCACGTCGGCCACGGGGCGGCCCGAGGTCAGCAGCGCGCGGTTCACGACCTCGCCGGCGTCGCCGCCGGACACGACGCGGAGCTCCAGGTCGTGCTCGCTCTCGAACGTCGAGACGAGCTCCTCGGGCAGGGTGAACGAATCGTGCGTCAGCAGCGTGACGTCCTGGGCGGACGCCGTGGCGAGCGTGGCCAGGAGGGCCAGCGCCCACGGAACGAGCCGGCCGACGGCGCGGCAGGCGGGGTGGGAGGACGAGGGTCGAACGGTGCGGCTCATGGGTTCCCTTCCGTCACCAGGGAAGGGTCGTTTGCGTCGGTCACGCTTCCTACGCCCGTACGAACGGGTTCAGGTTCGAGGGTCTGTTCTCAGCCCGTACGTGTCGGGCACCCCTGGCGACGTACCTAAGCCTAGCCCACCCCGGCCGCTACGGCGCGTCGCACGGCGTCAGTCGCCGTGCGCCAGGCGGGTCGTCGCCCGCGCCGCCGGCCGCAGCCCGATCGCGATCACGATCGTGACGACGAACAGCGCGGCGGCCATCGCGAACACCGCGCGGTAGCCCAGCTCCCCGCCGCCCAGAAGCGTGGCCAGGCCCACGCCCACCAGCGGCGCGACCGCGCGGCTGGCGGACACGACGGCGTTGTCCAGACCGAACGCCGAGCCGACCTCGGTCTGGACCGTCGCCACGTTCAGAAGCGCCGACAGCGACGGCATCAAGCCTCCGACGGCGACCCCGGCCAGGCCGTTGAGCAGCAGCAGCTGCGCCCCCGTCTCGACGAACGCCATCGGCAGGTAGAACGCGGCCGCGGCGGCGGCCGATCCGATCAGCACCGTGCGGTGGCCGATCCGGTCGCCCAGGTTCCCGAGCGCGATCGCCGAGACGGTACTGGTCGCGGCCGCGATCCCGATCACCAGCCCGGTGAACGTCGCGGTGCGCGCTTCGCTCGCCAGCAGGATCGGGATGAACAGCGGCAGGATCGGAACCAGCACGCCGCGTCCGAGCCAGGCGGCGAACCGGGCCCAGAACGTCCGCGCCACCCCGGGCGTCCGCAAGATGTGGCTCCAGTCCTTCGCCATGCCGGTCAGCTTGCGCGCGTTCTCGGGGGGCGTGAACGACTCCCGCACGCCGAACTGCACCAGGATCCCGCCCGCCGTCAGCAGCACGGCGGTGATGACGAACGCCGCGCGGTAGCCGACCGAGTCGGCCAGGACGCCGCCGAGGACCGGGCCCAGCGCCACGCCGCTCGTCATCGCCGTCTGAAGCGCGCCCAGGGCGAAGCCCGACCGCTCTCGCGGCGCGACGGACGCGACGAGCGCGTTCCCGGCCGAGACGATGCCGGTCATCACCCCCTGGACGGCGCGCAGCAGGACGAGCTCCTCGGCGCTGCGGGCGAACGCCATCGCCAGCACGATGGCGGCGCCGCCGAACAGCGCGCGCTGCACCATCGGCTTGCGCCCGACCCGGTCCGCGACCGCTCCCCAGACGGGGGAGGCCAGCATCATCGTGATCGCCTGCGAGCTGAACACCGCGCCGGCCAGGAACACCAGGTCGAGGCCCCACGCGCTGCCCAGCGACTCGACGTAGTTCGGCAGGAACGGGAAGATCATCGAGAAGCCGATCGCCGACAGCAGCTGGGCGACGAACATGATGATCAGGATGCGTTTCCAGTCGTTCACGGGACTCCGGTTCGAGGGTTCGGCGAGGCGACGTGGCGCGATCGGCGTCGCCGACGGCCCGCACCGTACGCCCGTCCGTGCGCGCCACCGGTCGCGTCCGCCACCAAGCCGCGGCGCTCGGCCCGCGCCGCTTCGGGCGCGCCGTTCCGCCCGCGCCGTTCCGCCCGCGCCGCCGCCACGTCGCCGAGCGCCGAGCCCGGCGCAAGGGGACAATGCTCCGCCGCACGATCCGCTACGCTCGGGACATGTCCGGCACCCACGTGTTCTTCATCGCTCCGACCGGTCCCGGCGCGGGTCTCACGACCGTCAGCCTGGGCCTGGTACGCGCCTTGGACCGCAAAGGTCTCCGCGTCGCGTTCTTCAAGCCGATCCGCCAGCCGGGTCGTGAGGACGGCCGCGAGCTGTCCACCCATTTCGTCGCCGAGACCAGCGACATCGATCCGATCGAGCCGTTCTCCTGGCCGTACGCCGAGGAGCTGATGTCGTCGGGCCGAGATGGGCAGCTGCTCGAGGAGGTGGTCGGGCGCGCGCAGGAGCGTCTCGAGGTCGCCGAGGTGGACGTTCTGATCGTCGAGGGGCTGATCGCGACCGCCGACCATTCGGAGCTGGACACGCTGAACGAGCGTCTCGCGACCGCGTTCGACGCGGAGGTGATCCTGGTCGGCTCGATCGGTCGGGGCACGCCCGAAAGCCTGTCGGAGCGGATCGAGATGATGGCGCAGCACTTCGGCGGCGTGGACGACAGTCGCCTGCTCGGCGCCATCGTGAACAAGCTGAACGCGCCCGCCCAGGAGGTCACGGCCGCGGCGCGCACGGCCCGCGCCGAGCCCGAAGAGGTGCTGGACCAGGGCGCCGTGCAGCGCCGCATGGGCGTGTTCGACGACGACTTCCGGCTGATCGGCGCCGTCCCGTGGGATCCGAGCCTGGTCTCGCCGCGCACCCTGGACGTCGCGCGTCAGCTGGACGCTCGGATCCTGAACGAAGGCGAGCTGCGCAGCCGGCGCCTGGTCGACGTGTCGGTGGTGGCCCGCACGGTGGCGAACATGACGCACCGGCTGCGGCCCGGAGCGCTGATCATCACGCCGGGCGACAGGGACGACGTGATCCTCGCGGTCGCGATGGCGTCGCTGAACGGCGTTCCGCTGGCCGGCCTGGTGCTGACCGGCGGAATCGAGCCGGACGAGCGGATCATGAAGCTGTGCGAGCGGGCCGTCGCGGACCGCTTGCCGGTCCTGCTCGTCGAGTCCGACAGCTACGTGAGCGCCGCGCAGGCGGCCGCGATCAACCTCGAGGTGCCGCCCGACGACCTGGAGCGCATCGAGCGGGTGATGGACGAGGTCGCCTCGCACCTCGACGTCGAGTGGCTGGCCGCGCGGTGCGCGACCGACCGCGAGCCTCGCCTCTCGCCGCCCGCGTTCATGCACCGGCTGGTCACGCGCGCGCGCCAGGCGGACAAGCGCATCGTGCTGCCCGAAGGCGCCGAGCCGCGCACCGTTCGCGCGGCGGTCCAGAGCCACGAGCGGGACATCGCGCGCTGCGTGCTGATCGCGAAGCCGGACGAGGTGCGCCGCGTCGCGGAGACGCAGGGCCTGGAGCTTCCCGCCGAGCTCGAGATCCTGAACCCGACGGTGCATCGCCGCGAGCGGTACGTCGCGCCGATGGTCGATCTGCGCAAGCACAAGGGCATGACGGAGCCTGTCGCTCGGCAGCAGCTCGAGGACACGGTCGTGCTGGGGACGATGATGCTGGCGCAGGGCGAGGTCGACGGGCTGGTCTCGGGCGCGGTCCACACCACGGCGAACACGGTCCGGCCAGCGATGCAGCTGATCAAGACCACGCCCGACGCCAAGCTGATCAGCTCGGTGTTCTTCATGTGCCTGCCCGATCAGGTGCTCGTCTACGGCGACTGCGCGATCAATCCCGACCCGAACGCGGAGGAGCTGGCCGACATCGCGATCCAATCGGCCGACTCGGCCGTCTACTTCGGCATCGAGCCACGCGTGGCGATGATCAGCTACTCGACCGGGGCGTCGGGCGAGGGAAGCGACGTCGAGAAGGTGCGCGAGGCGACCCGCATCGCTCAGGAGCGGCGGCCCGAGTTCCTCATCGACGGCCCGCTCCAGTACGACGCCGCGTCGGTCGCCTCGGTGGCCGAGACGAAGGCGCCGGACAGCGCCGTCGCCGGCCGGGCGACCGTGCTGATCTTCCCGGACCTGAACACCGGCAACACGACGTACAAGGCGGTCCAGAGGAGCGCGAACGTCGTCTCGATCGGGCCGATGCTGCAAGGGCTGCGTCGTCCGGTCAACGACCTGTCGCGCGGCGCGTTGGTCGACGACATCGTCTACACGATCGCCCTGACGGCGATCCAGGCCAAGCAGGCCGAGGAGCGCGAAGCCGGCTGACGCCGCTGGATCGGCGGACGTCGCTGCGCCGATGCGCCGCTGCACCGCTGCACCGTGCCACCACTGCTCGGCGTGGCGCAGCCGGGACGCGGTCCCATGCGTGTCGGGACGGTCTCCTTCGCCTCGAGGCCCTTGTCGCGCATGCGCAACGACGCGGCGAACATGCGCACGTCGGCGCTTGGACGGCCGACGAACGCCGTGCTGGACGAGAGGCTCGTTTCGACATGCGCAGCTTCGTCCAGGATTTGCGCATGTGCGAACGGAAGCCTCGGAGAACGGGATGATCGGCGAGCCGTGCTCGGGGGCGCGCCGCGAGCCTGCGGCGCCGACCGCCGCCGTCCGGGCTGCGCGCCCCACGCCGCCTCGGCGGTATGCTGATCGGCCGTGACCATCGCCGCCTCGCTCCTCGACAAACTGGCGTACCCGCGCGTGGCGACCGCGCTGGCCGAGCGTGCCGCGACGCGTCTGGGCGTCGAGCGGGCGGAAGCGCTGGCGCCGCTGACGGACCGCGCCGAGGCCGCCCGGCGCCTGGACCGGGTGGACGAGATCCTGGCTTCGAGCGAGCTTCCCCTCGGCGGCATCGAGGACGTGCGGCCGTGGCTGGCCCAAGCGCGCGACGGGCGGATGCTCGAGGGGAGCGAGCTGCTCTCGGTCGCCTACACCCTCGACGGCACCGAGCGGCTGCGGCGCGCGGTGGCCGAAAGCGACCGTCCAGCGCTGAACGAGCTCGCCGCCGACATGGGCAGCTTCGAAGGTTGGCTTAGAACGGTGCGCGAGCGACTGGACGGCGACGGCGAGGTGCGCGACGACGCGACGCCCAAGCTGCGCGAGATCCGGCGTCGGCTTCGGCCGCTGCGCGGTCGGATCCGCGACCGCATGCACAAGCTGCTCGAGCAGTACGCCGACGCGGTCCAGGATCCGATCGTCACGCTGCGGCGCGACCGCTACGTGATCCCGATCCGGGCCTCGGCGCAGTCGCGCGTGCCCGGGATCGCGATCGACGCCAGCGACTCGGGGCGCACCGTCTTCCTGGAGCCGCAGTCCGTCGTGGCGATGAACAACGAGCTCGCGCTGCTCGAGTTCGACGAGCGCGACGAGGTGCGGCGCATCCTGCTGGAGCTCGGTCGTCGCATCGCGGACCATCCCGAGGTGGACGCCACGCTGGAGCGGGTCGCGGAGCTGGACCTCGCGAACGCCTCCGCCCGCCTGGCCGAGGACTGGGGCTTGCACCGCTGCGAGGCCGGCGACGCGGACGGCCTGGTGGCGCTCCCTGCGGCGCGCCACCCGCTGGTCGAGGCGTGCGTCCCGAACGACCTCGAGCTGGACGCCGAGCGGCGACTGCTGATCGTCACCGGTCCCAACGCCGGCGGCAAGACGGTGCTCCTCAAGACGATGGGGCTGGCGGTCGCGATGGCGCAGAGCGGACTGGGCGTCGCGGCCGGCGACCCGGCGACGCCGCCGCGGCTCCCCTGGTTCGACACGGTGCTGGCCGACATCGGCGACGAGCAGTCGATCGAGGCGTCGCTGTCGACCTACGCGGGGCACCTCACGAACCTCGCGAGGATCGTGCGCGAGGCCGACCCGGCGACGCTGGTGCTCATCGACGAGCTGGGCTCGGGCACCGATCCCGACGAGGGGGCGGCGCTGTCGCAAGCGATCCTCGAGGAGGTGCTCGCGACCGGGGCGCGCGGCCTGGTGACCACGCACCTCGCGCCGCTCAAGGTGTTCGCGTCGGACACGCCCGGGGTGCGGAACGCCGCGATGCGGTTCGACGTCGATCGACTGACGCCGACCTTCCAGGTGGCCGTCGGACAGCCGGGCCGCAGCTACGCGCTCGCGATCGCCGAGCGGCTGGGGCTGGGGCGGGACGTGCTGGACCGGGCGTCGCAGATCCTGGGCCCCGAGGGCGAGCGTCTCGAGCGGCTGCTGGCCACGCTCGAGCGCCAGCGCGAGGAGCTGGGGGAGCGCCTGGCCGAGACGGAGAGCGCGCGCGAGGCCGCGAGGGACGAGGCCGATCTGCTGCGCACCGAGCTGGATCGCCTTCGTCGCCGCGAGGACGACCTGATGGCCGAGGCGGCGGCGCGCGCGGACGCCAAGCTCCAAGAGACGTTGCAGCGAGCCACCAGGCTGACGAAGACCGCCCGCAGCGAGGAGGGCGAGGGACGCTCGCAGGCGCTCGAGGAGATTCGGCGACTGCGGGCGGAGGCGCAGAAGCGGGCCCGGCCGGCGCGACCGTCGGCTCCGGCGCCCAGCGAGCCCGTCTCGCGGCTGCAGCCGGGGACGCGGGTTCGCGTGCCCGCGTACGACGCCGAAGGACCGATCGTGGAGCTGCGCGGCGACACGGTGCACGTCCAGCTGGGCCTGCTCCGTGTCGAGGCCGGCACGGACGAGGTCGAGCCGGTCGCTCCGCCCACGCGCCCGAAAGGCTCCGGTGGCCCGGCAGCGGCCAGCTTCGGCGTCGCGTTCGACGAGGAGCTGAACGTCCGCGGCGACCGGGTCGAAGAGGCGCTCGAGAAGATCCGCGACTTCGTGCTCGAGGCGCAGGCGATGAAGGTCGGCAAGATCCGGATCCTGCACGGCAAGGGCACGGGCGCGCTGCGCGACGCCGTCCGCAGCTACCTCAAGGACGAGAAGCGGGTCGAGCGGTTCGAGGACGCCGTGCCGTACGAGGGCGGTCACGGCGTGACGGTGGCGTACCTCAAGATCTGAGCGGCGCGCGGATCGATTCGTGCGCATCGGGTCACGCGACGGCCGCGGTAGCCTTGCCGGCATGACAGCGTTCCCTGCCCGCCGCGCGTTGGTGTTCGACCTCGACGGCACGCTGATCGACAGCCTGCCCGACATCGTCTGGAGCTTCCGCGCGGCGTTCGAGGCCGAGGCCGCGCCGGCCCCGAGCGAGGCGGACGTCCGCGCGCTGATCGGTCGTCCGCTCGAGGAGATGGTCGCGGCGTTCGTGACCGACGGCTCGGACGTGACGCCGATCTGCGACGCGTACCGGCGGATCTACCCGCTGCACTTCACCGAGCGCACCCGGCCGTTCCCCGGCGTGACCCAGGTCTTGACGGAGGTCCGGCGGCGAGGCTGGGCGACCGCGGTGGCGACGACGAAGCGGACCGCGATGGCGACGCGGCTCGTGACCGCGCTGGGGCTGGACGCGTACCTCGACCACGTTCAGGGGACGGACGATCTGCCCCACAAGCCGGCGCCGGACGTGATCCACGCGGCGTTGGCGGCGCTGGGCGCCGAGGGCGCGTGGATGGTGGGCGACACCGTCACCGATCTCCAGGCGGGTCGGGCGGCCGGCCTGCGCACCTACGCCGTCAGCTGGGGGACGCACGACGCGCGTCGTCTGGCGGAGGCCGAGCCCGACGCGCTCGAGCCGGACCTGTGGCGACTGCTGGAGCTGGTGGCCGAGCCGGCCGACTGATCGCGCGTGGCGCGGACGCCTAGGTTCGGAGCCCGCGAGCGCCCCTGGTACCATCCCTCATGGACCGACTCGAGAAGCAGTACGTCATCGACGCCCTGGCGGAGGACTCCTGGCGGATGTTCCGAATCCTGGGCGAGTTCGTTCAAGGGTTCGAGGAGATGGCCGACGTCGGCAAGGCGGTCACGATCTTCGGGTCGGCGCGGCTGAAGCCCGACCACGCGGTGTACGCGAAGGCGGAAGCGCTGGCGCGCGATCTGGCCGACGCCGGCTACGCCGTCCTGACCGGGGGAGGCCCCGGCGTGATGGAGGCCGGCAACAAGGGCGCGTTCGAGGCGGGGGGCCGGTCGGTGGGCCTGAACATCGCGCTGCCGCACGAGCAGGCGCCCAACGGGTACCAGACCGACGGGCTCGACTTCAAGTACTTCTTCGTGCGCAAGGTCATGCTGGTCAAGTACTCGACCGCGTTCATCGCGTTTCCCGGCGGCTTCGGCACGATCGACGAGCTGTTCGAGGCGCTCACGTTGATCCAGACGAAGAAGATCAAGCCGTTCCCGGTCTATCTGGTCGGCGTCGAGTACTGGAAAGGGCTGGTCCAGTGGCTGCAGGGCACGCTGGTGCGTCAGGGCACCGTGTCCGAGCGCGACCTGCACCTGTTCAAGGTCGTCGACGACGTCAGCGGAATTCCGGCCGAGATCGACGAGTACTACCGATCGAAGAACCACGGGGGATTCGAGCAGCCCGACTGACGCCGTCCCGAGCGACATGCAGCAAGATGTCTTGACACGAGGACACTCAGATCTTATGCTTCGGGTGTGCGGCGTCGTGCATGCGCCAGCCGGCGCTGTCGGCGCCCCTGAACACCACTCGCAAGGAGGTCCTCATGGCACTCGTCCGTACCCGCCCGATCCGTGACTGGGGCGTCGATCCCGACGCGTTCGACTCGATCGATCGTCTGTTCGAGCGCATGTCGGCGCCCGTCCTCAGCGCCACGGCGAACGCCGTGCAAGCGTCGCCGTTCGACCTGTACGAGACCGACGACGCGCTCGTGCTCGAGATGGCCGTGCCCGGCGTCTCCGCCGACGATCTGGACGTCAGCATCGAAGGGCGCCAGCTCTCGGTCCGCGCAACGCTGCCCGAGTCCGACGAAGCGGAGGAAGGCCGCCGCTACTGGACGCGCTCCCTCCCGCGCGGCGAGATCGGCCGCACCATCAAGCTCCCGGCCGGCGTCGACGCCGAGGCCGTCACCGCACGCGTCCACGAAGGCGTGCTGACCCTCGCGATGCCCAAGGTCCAGGAGGCCAAGGTCAAGAAGATCGCGATCTCCCGCGACTGAGCGGAGCGAAGCGACCCTCGACGCCCGATCGATGGCGTCAGGAACGCGCCCCCGGCATCGATCGGGGGCGCGTTCTCGTGCTTCGGTCGCTTGGTTCGCGCTCGCCGGGAGCGCACCGAGGAACGCCGGCTCAGAAGCGCAGCCCGCCGTCGGTGAACGGCGGCAGCGCCGCGACGCCGAACACCTGCGCCGCGATGGCGTAGATCTCGCCCGGCTCGAGCCCCTGACCGAGGTAGGTCTCGTCGCCGCGCCACACCTCGACGTGCGGATGCGGATCGTCCTCGGTGCCCTGGACCGCCTCGGACGTGCCGGAGTTGCCGGTGAACCCGATCACGGCGCCCTGGACCACGGGCGCGCCGACCACGACGCCCTCGGCGACGCCCGACAGGTGCGCGTAGCGCGTGACGAATCCGCCCGCGTGCCGGATCCATACCTGCCGCCCGCGCAGCGCGTCGAGCACCTCGGGAGGCGTGTCGAGCGAGCCCACGGCGGTCTCGATCAGGTCGTCGTACGCCGCCTGGTCCAGCTCACGGTAGTCCACGTCGGCGCGAATCACCTCGCCCGACGCGGCGGCGCGCTGCGGGGTTCCGTACGCGATCTCGACGCTGACGGTGCCGTCGTAGAAGTCGAACCCCTCGTGCGTGCCGTTGCGGTAGGCGCGCAGCGCGCCGGGCAGGTGGCTGGCCCTCGAGCTGATGGTCGCGCCGTCGATCGGGACCAGGTAGGCGGACGGCCAGCCTCGCGCGAACGCCTCGCCGCCCCGCAGCTCGCGCAGCGATGCGGGCCAAAGGGTCAGCTCCTCGAGCCGGGACCACAGGCCGCTACCGCGCACGCCGGCGTTGTCCCCGGCCAGCTCCAGCGCCCGTCGGCCCTCGGCGTCGACCACGTGCGGATCGGAGCCGGCGTTCAGGAGCAGGAGCACGGTCGACGCGGTGGGCGCCGCGTCGGCGGCGAACATCAGCGCCGTCCAGCCGGTCTCGGACCGGGCGTGGACGTCGGCGCCCGCGGCGAGGAGGACGCGGAGGGCGTCGTCGTGTCCCCCGGCGGCGGCCAGCATCAGGGCCGTCCGACCGAACGGGTCGGCCCCGTCCACCGGGGCGCCGCCGTCCAGCGCCTGTCGCGCCGCGGCGGGATCGCCGCTCTCGACCGCGTCGAGCAGGGCAGCCACCGGCGCCGCCTCCGCCACGGGCGGCGATGCGCCGGGCAGGCCGACCACGCCGAAGCTCCACAGGGCGGCGAACGCCGCGACGGCAAGAACCAGAACGACCAACAGACCTCGAACCATGCCGAGATGCTACCGCGGCTCCCCGAGGATGCGATGAGCCGTCCCGGTACGCGTCGCCGGCCGCAGCGGCGGGGTTCACGCCCTGGCGTATGGTGGGCGGATGCGTCGGCCCTCCCTTCTCCTCGTACGGCGCGAACTGCTGGACCTGATGGGGGTCGCGGGGCCGTTGATCCTGGCGCAGCTCGCGCAGATGAGCATGAGCTTCGTCGACACGCTGATGGCGGGACGGCTCGGCCAGGACGCCCTGGCCGGGATCGCGCTGGGCAGCGTGGTGTTCCAGCTGGTGTCGATCGTGTCGATGGGGGTGCTGTTCTCCGTCGCGCCGCTGGTGTCGCAAGCGTTCGGCGCGGGCGACCGGGACGGCGCCGGACGTGCCGCTCGTCAGGGCCTGTGGCTCGCCGCGCTGCTGTCCGTGCCCGGCTTCGTGCTGTTCCGCTCCGCCGAGCCGCTGCTGTTGGCGTTGGGGCAGGAGCCCGAGGCGGCGGCGCTCGCGGCCGGCTACCTGGGAGCCGCCGCGTTCGGATTCCTGCCCTCGCTGCTGCTGACCGCGCTGCGCGGATTCCTCGAGGGCCTGTCCGACACGAGGCCGATCATGGTGGTGCTCTTCGTCGGCATCGCGCTCAACGTGGCGGCCAACAACGCGTTCATGTTCGGCCGCTGGGGGTTCCCCGAGCTGGGCCTGGTCGGAACGGGCGTCGCGACCGCCATCGTGTACGCGGTGATGGCGGTCGCGGCGGGCACGTACGTCGCGGTGCGCTACCGCGCGTACCGCGTGCTCCGGGGGCTGCGGCGCCCCGATCCGACCGTGCTGCTCGAGCTGTTCCGGGTGGGCTGGCCGATCGGGCTGACGCTGGGCTTCGAGGGAGGACTGTTCTCGTTCACGGCGCTGCTGATGGGCCTGTTCGGGCAGGCGGCGCTCGCGGGGCATCAGATCGCGATCCAGGCGGCCTCGGTGACGTTCATGATCCCCGTCGGGCTGGCGATCGCGACCGGCGTCCGCGTCGGCCAGGCGGTCGGTCGCGGCGACACGGCCGGGGTGCGCCGTGCGGGCATGACCGGGATCGTGTCGGCGGTCGCGGTGATGCTCGGAACGGCCTCGCTGTTCCGGTTCGCGCCGCGCCTCGTCGCCGCGGTGTTCCTGAACCCGGACGATCCGGCGAACGCCGACGCGATCGGCTACGCCGTGACGTTCCTGAGCATCGCGGCGTTGTTCCAGGTCGTCGACGGCATCCAGGTCGCCGCGTCCGGCGCGCTGCGCGGGCTGCGCGACACCCGGGTGCCGATGGTGATCTCGCTGGTGGCGTACTGGCTGATCGGCATGACGGTGTCGACGCTGCTGGCGTTCCCTCTGGGCTACGAGGGGCGGGGCCTGTGGGCGGGCCTCGTGGCCGGGCTGGGCGTCGCCGCCGTGCTCCTGCTGCGCCGGTTCCTGCGGCTGTCGTCGCCCGACTCGCCGGCCGTTCGGCGCGCGACCGCGATCGGGCGTAGGGTACACTCCTGAACGTGGGAACGCTCGCTTCGATCACCCTCTATTCGGTCCTCGTCCTGGTCGGCATGACCGCAGCCGCGGCGATCTTCTCGTTTCTGGGCATCTGGCTGTCCGATCAGTCCGAGGAGGACGCAGGCCACTGAATCGCGCCGGCCTCCCGGGTCGGCTCGCGGCGTCGCTACGCGCCTACCTGAACGATCGCGCCGTCCCGTCCGGGGCGGCGTACGGCGTGCTGCGGAGCGCGTTCCTCGCGACCTTCCTGGCGCACGCGGCGGTCGCGGCTGCGGCGGCCCTCGTCGCGATCGCGCTGGCCGGCCGCAACGTCGCTCCCAGCCCGTGGCTCGCCCTGGTGCTGATCGTCGCGGCCGCGGGGCAGGTGGCGCTGGGCGGCGCGGTCGGCGCCTACGGCGTGAGGCAGGCGGGCCGGCTGGCCCGCGGCCTGGTCCTCCACCGGGTCGACCCGGGCCCGACGGACGAGCCGGTCGAAGGCGACGCCGAGTCCGAGGCCGACGAGCACCTCCGGGTACGGGTCGCCCGTAGCGCGGCGCTGTCCCAGACGCTGCTCTCGGCGGTGCTGCTGTCGACGCCCAGCTGGTTCGTCGCGTTCGCGTGGGCCACCGGTCAGAGCGCGATCACGCTGGTGGCTCTGCTCGCGACGGCAGCGCTGGGGATCGCGTTCGGGATGATGCAGCTCGGACCGCTGGTGCGAGCGGTGACGGTCCGCGGAAGCTAGGCGTCGCTGGCGCCGCCG
>CAZHCI010000015.1:26620-30003 GCA_964530905.1 uncultured bacterium | reverse complement strand
TTGGGACGGATCGGGTCGAGGTTCAGCCCGTTGCCGCCGCCGACCTTCGTGACGAGGGCCAGCTTCGTCGCCAGCGTCAGCACCCACGCGTTGCCGCCCTCCTCCGCCGGGCTGCCGTCCTGCACGAAGCAGTTCAGGACGTTGCCGTGGTTCGTGGCCGCCCCCGCCAGGACGCGCCCACCCGGGCAGAACCGCTTGTCGGCCATGAGCTCGTAGAACGCGTCGGCCCACCGTTCGCGGTCCTCGCTCTCCGGGCTCGCGACCCACTCCGCCACCCGGCGGAACATGCCGCCGAGATGCTCGTCGCCGGGCTGAAAGTACTGCCGCTTGGCGATCGCGACGGCGTGCGGGTCGAAGGCGGCGAGCCGGGGGTCGTCGTGGGACGGGTGTTGGGGCACGGTGCTCTCCTTGCGGGACATGAGTACGGGACCTGCGTGCGGGACGTGGGCGGAGCGGTGGTCGTCGGCCGGGCGGGGCGATCGGCGTGACGCCGAGCGCGCCACGAGCGGACGCGGCGGGGCCACGTCGCGGGTCTCGGCCGGTCGATCACGGCGGGCGGACCGACCGCAAACGTAGCAGAATCCGGGGGGCGGCGACAAGAGGCGATTTCACGGTTCGGGTACCAGATGTTGTGCATGGCGGACCACCAAACACCAGAGGTGGTGCGGCGGGCAGTGCGGATTCGTGTCCTGGACGACGCTCCGGCGATCCGCCGCGGAGCGGCTCACGGGCAGACGCGCGGGGCCCTCGACGGCCGTGCGCGGTCGCGGGTCGCGGACCGCTCCGGCGCCCACGATCCACACCGCGTTCTCATCGCACCCTCCTCCGCCACTCATGCTAGACTCACGTCGTCCGTCCGTTGGAAGGTTTCGTGGCTTGCCGGACCGTGGGTCCGACCGCTCGGAGGTGAAAGGCTCGATGAGACGATTCGGAATGCTTTCTGTTCTCGCGCTGCTCGCGACCTGGGTGACGGTCGTCGCGGTGGACGCGGGCGCCAGCGTGCTGACCCCGACGGCCAGCGCGCAGGGCGAGCCCGCCACGCCGCAGATGAACTACAGCCACGTCGAGGTCCCCTTCTTCGAAGAATGGATCGGGAGCGGCCACGCCGACCTGAACTCGGAGGCGTTCGTCCACTGGAACGAGGACGATCCTCCCGTGGTTCCCGCCAACTGCAGCCAGTGCCACAGCAGCGCCGGCCATGCCGACTTCCTGGGCCTCGACGGCTCGGAGTTCGGCGTCGTGGACGAAGCCAGCGAACCCGGCGTGATCCAGTGCAGCACCTGCCACAACGAGGTCAGCCTCGAGCGCACCACGGTCGAGATGCCCTCGGGCGTCGTCCTGACCGACCTGGGCCGTGAAGCGAGCTGCATGACCTGCCACCAGGGCCGCGCGAACGGCGCGACGGTGAGCGACGCGATCGAAGAGGCCGGCGTCGGCATGGACGAGATCATGTCCGAGCAGGGCTTCATCAACATCCACTACTACGCGGCCGCCGCCACGCTGTACGGCAGCGACGCCTCCGGAGGCTTCGAGTACGAGAACGCGTACTACGAGCCCCGCTTCGAGCACGTCGAGGGCTACGACAGCTGCCAGAGCTGCCACAACCCCCACACGCTCGAGCTCGAGGTCGAGAGCTGCGCCACCTGCCACATCGGCGCGGACACGATCGAGGACGTGCGCGAGATCCGCATGCCCGGCTCGTTCGTCGACTACGACGGCGACGGCGACATCTACACCGGCATCAAGACCGAGATCGAGAACCTCCAGGCGCTGCTCTTCGACGCCATCGAAGCGTACGCGCAGGAGGTCGTCGGCGCGCCGGTCCTCTACGACAGCCACGCCTACCCGTACTTCTTCGCGGACACCGACGCCGACGGCGAGGCGGACGCCGACGAGATCAACTACGGCAACCGCTACCAGTCGTGGACGCCGCGCCTGTTGCAGGCCGCGTACAACTACCAGGTCGTCGCGAAGGATCCGGGCGGCTACGCGCACAACGCGAAGTACCTGATCCAGCTGCTGCACGACAGCATCATGGACCTCGCGGAAGCGACCGGCGACTCGACGATGGCGCTCGGCCGTCCGGGCGACGAGCCCGCCGTCCAGGCGCAGGCCGCCGGCTACGACCACAGCGCGCTCGTCTCCAGCATTCCGGTGCTCGACACCAGCATGGTCGAAGCCATCCGGCGCGACGACGCGGGCCACTTCGACAGCACCAGCGATGCGTGGCGGCACTGGGACGAGGACGGCGCCGTTCCCGCCAGCTGCTCGACCTGCCACAGCGCCGACGGCCTGCCGTTCTCGATCGAGCACGGCACGCAGATCGAGCAGGACATCTCGCAAGGCATGGCGTGCTCGACCTGCCACGTCGACGACGTCGACTTCGAGGTCCTGTCGCTCGAAGAGGTCGAGTTCCCCAGCGGAGCCGTGCTCTCGTTCGGCAACTCGGGCGACAACCTCTGCGCCGTCTGCCACCAGGGACGCGCCTCGACCGAGAACGTGAACGCGCGCATCGGCGACGCCGGCGACGACGAGATCGCCGACGGTCTCGGCTTCATCAACGTGCACTACTTCGCGGCCGCGGCGACCCGCTTCGGCGGCGAAGCCAGCGGCGGCTACGAGTACCAGGGCCAGGAGTACGTCGGCTTCTGGGAGCACAGTTCCGACGTCGCGACGTGCACGCAGTGCCACGACCCGCACAACCAGCAGGTCGACATCGTCGCCTCCTGCTCCGACTGCCACGACGCCACGACCATCGCCGACATCCGTGACATCCGCGAGTTCGCGGGCGACTGGGACGGCGACGGCGAGACGACCGAAGGCACGTACTACGAGATCGCCACGATGCAGACCATGCTGTACGACGCGATGCTGAGCTACGCCGCGGACACCCTCGGCACGCCGATCGTGTACGACAGCAGCGCCTACCCGTACTTCTTCGTCGACACGGACGCCGACGGCGAAGTCGATGCCGACGAAGCGAACTACGGCAACCAGTACCGCTCGTGGACGCCCCGCCTGATGCGCGCGGCGTACAACTACCAGTACTCGAAGAAGGACACCGGCTCGTACGTGCACAACAGCCAGTACATCATCCAGCTGTTGCACGACTCGATCGCGGACCTCGGCGTGGACGTGAGCGCCATGGACCGCCCGGACGACCCCTTCTGAGCCCAGGCTCCACGCAAGCCAAGCCACGAAGGAGATCGGGCCGCCCACCACGGGCGGCCCGATCTCCGTTCGAGCGACGCGATGCGACGCGACGCTCGGTGCCGATCAGTGCCGGAAGTGCCGCTCCCCGGTCAGGACCATCGCCATGCCGTGCTCGTCCGCCGCGGCGATCAGCTCGTCGTCGCGGACCGAGCCGCCCGGTTGGATCACCG
>CAZHCI010000015.1:15465-26520 GCA_964530905.1 uncultured bacterium | reverse complement strand
GGCGCCTCGAGCACGCGCATCGCCTTGCGCTTCGACGAAAGCGCCTCGAGCGCGTCCGCATCGAAGCCGCGCGCGACGACGACGTCCGCCTTCGCGTTGTTCATCAGGGCACGCGCCGTCGTCGCGTCCACCGACCGGTTCAGCGCCACCACCCCGCCGAACGCCGAGATCGGATCTCCCGCGAACGCACGGTCGTACGCCGCCGCGAGGTCGTCCGCGACGGCCACGCCGCACGGGTTGGCGTGCTTCACGATCACCGCGGCCGGGCGCGCGAACCGGTGCACCAGTCGCCAAGCGGCGTCGGCATCGAACAGGTTCAGGAACGACAGCGGAGCCCCCTTGTGCTGCACCGCGTCGTCCCACACGCCCCCGAACCCGATCTCGCGGTAGCGAGCGCCCTCCTGATGCGGATTCTCGCCGTAGCGGAGCACCTCGGCCCGCTCCAGGGCGAGATGCAGCGTCGGCGGCAGTCGCTCGGCGTCCGGCGCGCTCGCGTCGAACCAGCGGACGATCGCCGTGTCGTACGCGGCGGTGTGCGCGAACGCCTTCCGGCCAAGACGCCGGCGCGCCCCCGCGTCCGGACCCCCGGCGTCCAGGCTGGCGAGCAGCTCGCCGTAGTCGTCCGGATCGACGACCACCGCGACGCGCTCGTGCGTCTTCGCCGCTGCGCGGATCATCGCGGGACCCCCGATGTCGATCTGCTCGACGACTTCCGCCTCCGTGGCGCCGGGTCGCGAGGCCGCCTCCCGGAACGGGTAGAGGTTCACGACCAGCAGGTCGAACGGATCGATGCCGTGATCGGCCAGCTCCCGTAGCTGCTCTTCGTCGTCGCGGGCCAGCAGCCCGCCGTGGATGCG
The DNA here is from genome assembly GCA_964530905.1 of uncultured bacterium. GTDB lineage: Bacteria > Deinococcota > Deinococci > Deinococcales > Trueperaceae > SLSQ01. Next base: position 25,663 of record CAZHCI010000015.1, on the reverse strand, counting down.
GGGGTGCAGCGTCTTCACGCGCCCGCCCAGAATCTCGGGGTGGCCCGTGACCTGATCGACGGCGGCCACCTCGAGGCCGGCCTCGCGCAGCGTCCGGGCCGTGCCGCCGCTGGACACCAGCTCGACGCCCGCATCCTGCAGGCCACGGGCGAGGTCGACGATCCCCCGCTTGTCCGACACGCTCAACAACGCTCGCTTCATGGCGCAGAGCGTACCGCAGCGCCCCCGGCCGGCGAACCGGTCGGGGGCGCGTCACGAAACGGCTCGCTCAGCGGGCCGTGCACGTCGTCCGGGCGCGTGAGCCGTCCGGACGACGAGTCCGTCAGTCGGTGGTCGTGTCGTCCTCGCCGTCGGGCGCGTCGAGGGCAGGCGCGTCGGCTTCGGGCGTCTCGCCCTCCACGCCGACTCCCTCGATCACGTCGTCCGGACCGGCCACGCCGCCCGCCGGCGGGGTGGCCGACGCGAGCATCGTCTCGACCGGAATCTCCTCGCGGAGCTCGTTCAGCCACTCGCGCTGGAGCGACTGCCGCTCCTGCGCGAGCACCGTCTCCTCGACGTCGGTCCGGACCTCCTCCAGCGGACGCACCCGTTGAGGCGTGCGCAGCGCGACCAGCACCACGTGCGTCGTCTCGGCCGCCTCGGCAGCCGCGCCGGCGTCGTCGGTCGCGGTGTCGCCCTCGGCTGCTTCGTCCGTCGAAGCCTCGTCGCTCGCGGCCTCGTCGCTGGCGGCCTCGTCGCTGGCGGCCTCGTCGTCCGCGGCGTCGTCCGTCGCGGCGTCGTCGTCGGCCGGGGCCTCCTCATCGGTAGGCGCTTCCTCCTGCGCCGGCTCCTCGAGCACCAGCACGTCGGAGACCGAGCGGGGGTCGTCCGGAAGGCTCTCGAACGCGTCGGTGGCGAACAGCGCCGTATCGAGCGGCGGGGCCAGCTGGCCCTGGCGCACCACGCCGACCTCCTCGACCTCGCCGCCGGCCTCGTCGGCCGCCGCCTCCGGGTCCGCACCGTTCAGCAGAGCGTCGCGGTACGCGGCCGCGGCCGCGGCGTCGTCGAAGTCCGCGCGGAGCACGTCCGCCGACGCGGCCACGGTGTAGCGGTCCAGGTTCGCCTCGTAGAACGCCTCGATGTCGCTCTCGCTGGCCTCGGCGTCACGCGCGACCCAATCGAGCGCGCTCTGCGCGATCAGCGCGTCGCTACCGAAGAAGGTGGCGTCCAGGCTCTCCGAGCCCTGCACCGCGAGCTCGCGGTCGACGAGCTGCTCGAGGATGCTGGGCTTGAAGAACTCCACGATCAGCGACGCGGTCTGCGGACTCAACGCCTGCTGGATCTGAGGGTTGGTGTAGGTCTCGCGCGCCAGCTCCGAGGCGTGGATCTCGACCGATCCCACCGTCGCCACCACCGGGTCGTCCACCGACAGCTCGGCGCCATCGGCGACGGAGACCTCGGCCTCGGAGACGAGCTCCTCGATGCGCTCGTTCAACGTCGCCTGCCGCTTCGCGGCCAGCGCGTCCTCGCGTACCTCGTCGCGCACCTCGTCCAACGGCCGCGCAGCGGCGGGAACGATCTCCTCGACGTCGACCAGGTAGGCCCGTCCGCCGCTCTCGACCACCGGCGTCAGCCCGGGCGTCGAGCGCGCGAACACCTCGTCGGCCACGACGCTCGGGAACGCGGCCCGGCCGACCGGCTGCGGCGTCTCGCCGCCGACGGCGCCGCTCTGATCGGCCCGCTCGAGCGACGCCTCGGCGGCCAGCTCGGCGAACGACTCGCCCGCCAGCGCCCGCACGCGGAGCGCCTCGGCCGTCTCGACGTCGTCGACCACGATCTGCCGCGCCACCACGCGCGGATCGCTGCGGTACGCGTCGATGTTCGCTCGGTAGAACGCCTCGACCTCGGCCTCGTCGACGTCGACGCCCTCGGTCACCTCGTCCTGGAAGGCGGCGACCTGCAGCTGATCGCGCAGGTAGTCGCGGAACGTCGCATCGGTGTAGCCGGCCCCGCCGATCAGGCGCAGGTACGCCTCGTCGTTGCGGGACCCGGCGACGGAGTTCCGTTCGCGGAACGCCGCGAGCTCGTCGCGCACCTCGCCGCCGCCGACGCGCATCCGTGACGCCGCCTGAGCCAGCGCCTCCTGGCGGATCAGCGAGTCGACCAGGAGCAGCTCGAGATCCTCGGCGACCGGCCCCTCCTGCACGACGGTGAAGATCGGCGACGAACGACGCGCCTGCGCCACCTCGAGGTCGCTGATCGTCTCGCCGTTCACGATCAGGGCGGGCGCGCTGCTGTCGTCCTGCCCACCCCCGGTGAGCGCGCCCAGGGTCGGCGTGAAGGTGATCACCATGCCGACCAGCAGGCCGATCGACGTGATCCACAGAATGATGGTGTTCGTACGGCGGCTCAGCTTCATTCCCTTGACTTCCTCCAGATGGCGGTGCTAGGTTTCCTACTTGGTTTCCGCGCGCCCGTAGCTCAGCCGGATAGAGCGTTCGCCTCCGGAGCGAAAGGTCACAGGTTCGAATCCTGTCGGGCGCACCACCGATTCGCGAGGGATCTCGCGACGTGTTTCGCGAAGCGCTCCGGGCCCGCTTGGTCCGGGGCGTTTTCGTGCGTGACGGACAGGGTTTCTTGCCTTCTGACCGCCCTCGGCATATCCGCGACAGGCTACCACGCCGTTCCGCACGCGCACAACCTAGAGAACACCCCCCGCCGATGAGAACGACGAGTCGACGCGCCGTCCCGCCTCAGAACCAGCGGCCGGGCGTCCACGGCAGCGTACGCAGCCGGCGCACCGCCTCCGCGAACGGCGCGTCGTGACCGCGGGCGAGCTCCAGCGGATCCAGCCGAGCGTCGGCGTCCACCTCGACGGGGGCCAACGACTGACCGCCCGCGAATCGCAGGTCGCCCACCGCGACCCACGCCTCGTTGCCGCCCACGAACGCCACGCGCCTGACGCTCTCGACGTTGCCGGGCGTGTCCGCCCCGACGATCGGCGCCGAGCGCGCAGAGGCGAGCACCGCGGCGGTGGCTTCTGCCGCGCTGGCGCTACCTTCGTTCACCAGCACCGCGACGGGGCCGTTCCACACCGCCGCCTCGGCGATCCGTTCCACCCCGAGGTCGCGACCCGGCGACGGTCCCGTGAGCGCCACCAGCCGCGCCGTGGCCCCTCCCCCGTCGCGCTCGATCCGGAGCGTCCAGGCGGGCCCGTCGTCCGTCCACGCCCCGACCGGCTCGCCCTCCAGGAACAGGGCCAGCAGAAGCCCCATCTCCAGGACGCCGCCGCCGGGGTTTCCCCGCAGGTCCACGACCAGCGCGCGGGCGCCCGCCTCGTGCAGCCTCGCCACTTCCGCGTGCGCGGCCCGCGCCGAGCCGGCCACGAAGGCGGGCACCTCGAGCCGCGCGACGCCGCTCGCGCGATCGAGCGTCCCGATCGGGCGTTGGCGCGCCCCGGCAGGAACCTCCGAAGGCGACACCTCCAGCTGGACGCGGCCGCGGCCGGGGCGGTCGACCTCCAGCGTCGCGACGCCCGAGCGAAGCGCCTCGGCGATCCGGTCCTGCATCGCCCACCTAAGTCCCGGCTCGCGCAGCGAACGACCGTTCGCTCGTTCGATCACGTCGCCCCGCTGCAGGCCGGCGACGTCGCCGGCCGCGCCCGGGTGCACCCGGGTGACCAGCAACCCACGCTCGTCCAGCGGGATCGCCTCGACGCCCAGATCGACGGGGGCCGACGGGGCGACCGGTCGGTCGCGCACGACCGTGCCGGGCGACCGACCGATCCAGCGCGAGTGCCCATCCCCCAGACCGTCGAACGCCCCCCGGAACGCCGCGTCGAGCGCGACGCGGCTGCCGGCGCCGACCACCTCGTCCCGGTGCGCAGCCCGCCAGGACGCCCAGTCGATGCGGGCCGGATCCCAGTAGACCTGCTCGACCCGTTCGGCGATCCGGTCGAACAGGCGTCCGCGTGCGCTCTCGCTGCGCGTCCAGTCGGCGTCGGAGGGAAGCGTGCCCTCGGCGTCGCCGGCGCCGACCCCGATGCCGATCCAGGCGGAGGCGACGATGGCCAGCGCCGCCGCGACGACGCGGCGGAACGCACCGGTCGCCGTGCGCGGTGTCGCCCCGGCAGCGCGCGTCACCAGCGCGGCCGTTCGCCGTCGTCCGGTCGACGCCACAGCGGGTCGACCATGAGGCCCTCGCCGCCGAGCACGCGTAGCGGCTCGCCGTCCATCCACAGGTCGACGGCGTCGACGGAGCTCGGTCGGGTCAACGTCCAGCGCAGCTGCTCCAGGCGGCCGCGCATCGAGGCCGTACCGCCTCCCGACGCCACCTCGGACGACAGATCGACGCGGAGCGTGCCGTCCCGTGCCGAGGCCGCCAGGACCCGCGTCCCCTCGGGGACCGCCGTCGAGAGTCCCTGCGCCGCCTCCGCCTCGGTCGGCCCGTCGCCGAGCGCCTCGACCGCCGCGCGCGCGTACGCCTCCGTATCGTCGGTCCCCAGGCGGCGCGCGACGGGCTGGAGCTCGAACCCGGCGCGATCGTCGTACCGGATCAGGTAGATCGTAGCGTCGGGCAGGCGTTGCAAGGTTCGCGTCGTCAACACCGCGACGATGGCCAGCAGCAGCAGCAGGGCCAGGGCGGCCACGCGCAACGCCACCGCCCGGACGGCGGCACGGTCCATGCCGCGAGCGCCCATACGGCTAGCGTGGCCGCCGCAGCGGCAGGTACGTCGCGGTCCAGATCGCCTCGCTCACGGCGGTGCCTCGCTCGCGTTCGTACGATCTCGTCATCGGCCTCTCTCCTGCGGACTCGGGCGCTCGTGAGCGCCTACGGGGCGGTCGTGTCGGGGCCGGCCATGCGACGGGCCTCCTCGGCGAAGAAGGCGAGGTCCTCGTCGTCCGGGTCCAGCTCGGACGCCCGCTCGTAGGCGCGGGCGGCGGTCGCCCAGTCGCCGCGGGCGAACGCGATGCGCGCCAGCCACGTCCACGGCTCCACGGCGTCGGGAGCCAGCTCGACGACGCGCGACAGCAGCCGCACGGCGTCGTCGGTCTCGCCACGCTCGTACGCGGCCAGGGCGGCGCCGTAGTCGCGGGCGGCGTCCGGGTCGAGACGCCCCAGGACGCGTGCGGTCGCGAGGCCTTGACGCGCCTCCGCCGCGATCGCATCGTCGTCCGGCACGTCGCTCAGCAGACCGGTCCAGGCGCGCTGGGCCTCCTCGGCCGCGCCGGCCGCGGTCGCCGTGCGGGCCAGGCCCAGACGCGCCTCGGTCCAGCCGGGCGCCTCGTCGGCCGCCCGCTGCCAGGCGGCCAGGGCGGCCTCCAGGTCGCCCGACTCCGTGGCCGCGCGGGCGTCGTCCGCCGCCAGCATCGCGCTGCGCCCGACCCGGCTCTGCAGGCGCGCCCGCTCCAGGAACCAGCGTGCGGCGTCGTCGTCCGGGCGCTCGGCCACGATCCGCTCCCAGGCGGGCACGGCTTCGTCGCGCCCCGCCTCGAACAGCGCCCGGGCGCTCCAGCGCGCCGGCTCGCTCCACGACGGCGCGGCGGCCTCCGCCCGGGCGAACGCCTGCACGGCGGTGGTCAGGTCGCCCGCCTCGTACGCGGCGAGCCCGCTTCGGTACGCGTCGCTCGCCTCGCGCCCGTACGCGGCGCGCTCCCGCGAGAGCTCCAGATGGAAGCGCGCATTCGCGTCGTCCGGACGCAGCTCGACCAGGCGACGCCAAGCCTCCTGCGCGACCTCGGGACGGCCTCGCTCCAGGGCGATCCGGCCCCGCCAGCGAAGCGCGTCCACGTCGTTCGGATCGGTCTCGAGCATCGCGTCGAACCGGCGCGCCGCGCCCTCCAGGTCGCCCGCTTCGTAGCGGGAGAACCCCAGCTGCAGCGCGGCGTCGTGCTTCGCGGCCGCGTCCGCGTCGGTCAAGCCCCCTCGGGCCTGCTCGAGTCGTTCCCACGTCGCGAAGGCGCGCGACCACCAGCCCGCTCCCTGGTAGCTCCACGCCAGCAGGCGCAACGCCTCGTGGAGGCGTTCGTCGACGTCGTCGTCCGCAGCGCCCGCCCGGTCCGTGGCGCGTTCGGCCTCGGCCACGGCCTGCGTCGCGAGCTCGATCGCCGCGGCCCAGGCGGGCGCGTCCGGCGACGCCGACCCGGGATCGACGCGTGCGGCGTCCAGCGCGGCGCGCGCGCGATCGTTCGGGGAGCTGAGCGGCGCCTCCTGAGCGATCGCGGCAGGGGCGGGGCCGGGGACGGCCACGAGTCCGCTCGCGAAAAGCGGTAGCACGACGATCCAGGACGTGATCGCACGACGCGCTGCGGCGCAGGTCCGCGCCCATGCGCGCGTCACGCCGGCGCCCTCACGGCGCACCGGCCGACACCGCACCCGTCCGTACCGCAGCCGTTCGTACCGCGGCCGTTCGTACCGCCCGTGTCCGGACCGCATCGGTCACCGCGAGCGGGCGACGAGCCAGGTCACTTCCTCAGGCGCGTCGAACAGCACCAGCAGCGCCCGCTCTCCGGCTGCGCCCTCGAACTCGATCCGCGTCCTGGTTCCCGCGCCGTCCGGCACCGTCCGCCGTGCCGCCTCGAAGAAGCCGGCGGCGGCGAAGCCGGTGACGACCTGCTGCTCGAACGCCGGCCGCAGGCGCGACGCGATGCCCCTGGCCACGTACGCCTCCGGCTCGGTCCACGCCGAAGCGTCGGGAAGCCGCGCGAGCAGGGCGTCCACGCCCGGCCCGACCGCGCGGAGGCTGCCGGAGGGCAGCCGGATGGCGGGGTTCAGGGTCGTCACCGTCGCGGCGACGAAGGTGACCTCGGCCAAGGTCTGCGCGGCGACCGGGGCGGGCGCCGTCAACGTCAGCGACGCCGCGAGGGCCAGCGCGACGAGACGCGGGGCGGGCGTGGCGTTACGTGTGGACTGCGTGTCGCGGAACGGCATCTCGGCAAGTCTAGCACCGCGTCCTTGACGGACCCTCGGCCCTCCGCTACCCTATCGGCCTGCCTTCGGGCCGAGAGGACCCATGTTCCAGAACCTAGGCGATCGTCTCCAGTCCGTGTTCGAATCGCTCCGCGGCCGCGGCAAGCTCTCCGAGGCCGAGGTCAAGACCGCGCTGCGCGAGGTCCGCGTCGCGCTGCTCGAGGCCGACGTGAACCTCGAGGTGGCTCGCGACTTCACCAAGCGCGTCCAGGAGAAGGCCGTCGGGTCGGACACGCTGATGAGCCTGAACCCGGACCAGCGCGTCGTCGCGATCGTCCACGACGAGCTCCGCGACATCCTGGGCGGCGAGGCCCGTCAGCCCGAGCTGCGCAGCGACGGCAACGTGTGGCTGCTGATGGGGCTCCAGGGCGCCGGCAAGACCACGACCGCGGGCAAGCTGGCGTACCAGTACAAGGCCAAGGGGCGCCGTCCGCTGCTGGTCGCGGCCGACACGCAGCGTCCCGCGGCACGCGATCAGCTCGAGGTGCTCGCCGGCCAGGTCGGCGTTCCGATCCTCAAGGTCGAGGACGGCGAGTCGCCCGCGACCACGAAGCGCCGCCTGGACGCCATGCTCCGGGCCGACTTCCGCGACCTGGTGATCATCGACACCGCCGGCCGCCTGCAGATCGACGAGGCGCTGATGGACCAGCTCGCCGAGCTGTCCAACGTGATGGCGCCGACCGAGCGGATGCTGGTCGTCGACGCCATGACCGGTCAGCAGTCGCTCCCGGTCGCGACGACGTTCGACGAGCGGATCGGCGTGACCGGCCTGGTGATGAGCAAGATGGACGGCGACGCCCGGGGCGGCGCCGCGCTCTCGGCCAAGCACGTCACCGGCAAGCCGATCTACTTCGCCGGCGTCAGCGAGCGTCTCGACGGGCTCGAGCCGTTCCGTCCCGACCGCATCGCGGGCCGGATCCTGGGCATGGGCGACATGCTCACGCTGATCGAGAAGGCCAAGGCGCTCGAGGGCGAGGACGAGGACGAGCGCGACCTCAAGAACCTCGGCGACTTCACCTTGCAGGACATGCTCGTGCAGATGCGCAAGCTCAAGCAGATGGGCTCGTTCACCGACATCCTCGGCATGATCCCGGGCGCGAACAAGCTGATTCCCGACGGCACCCAGGTGGACGAGGGCGAGATCGGCCGGGTCGAGGCGATCATCTCGAGCATGACCGAGCGCGAGAGGACCCGGCCCAAGCTGCTCGACGCCAGCCGTCGGCGGCGCATCGCGCGCGGCTCGGGGACGTCCGTGCAGGACGTGAATCGCTTGATGAAGAACTACGAGCAGATGCGCAAGATGATGAAGCGGATGGGTCGTCGCCCGCCGAAGGGCGGCCGGCGTCCCGGCCTGTGAGGCGCAGCAGGGTTTGCACCGCGTAGCCGACCCCGTGTAGAGTCAAGAGTTGCCGACCGGGTCGTTCGCCCGGAGCCGTAGATGTCGACGTCGTAGATTCGACGCCGCCTACCCGAACCGTCTTCGCACGCGAAGGCGACCCGCCCGGAGCGAAGCCCGGCCGGAGACCGAGGAGAAGTCAGCATGGTCAAGATCCGCCTGATGCGCATGGGCTCCAAGCGCAACCCGCACTACCGCATCGTCGTCGTCGACTCGCGCAAGAAGCGGAGCGCCGACTACATCGAGCAGCTCGGCTACTACGACCCGCGCGAGACCACCGACGAGCCGCTCCGCGTGAACGCCGAGCGTGCCGCGCACTGGCTCGACGTCGGCGCCCAGCCGACCGAAACCGTCGTCCGCCTGTTCGAGAAGCAGGGCATGGACGTTCCCGGCGTGCGCGCCAAGCGCACCGACGCCTACCTCAAGCGCGCCGGCACCGGCGCCTGAACGAGGAACCATGCCGCTCGAGCTCGTCACGTTCGTCGTCCAGAACCTCGTCGAGGATCCGGGCGCCCTGGCGATCGGCGCCGAGCGCAGCGGCAAGGGCGTGCGGATCGAGATCCGTTGCGCCCCAGGGGATGCGGGCCGCATCATCGGCCGCAACGGCCGGATCATCAACGCCGTCCGCACCCTCGCCCGCGCGGCCGCCGACGGCCGCCAGCGGGTGGACGTCCACCTGATCGACTGACCCCATGACCGATCCGTCGCGGCCGCCCTCCGGTCACCGTCCGGTCGCCCGGATCGGGCGCAGTCACGGCCTGGACGGCGCGATGCGCGTGCATCCGGTCGGCGACGGCGGCGCCGAGGCGCTGCAGGCGGCGCAGGCGGTGTGGATCGACGGTCTGGGCGAGACGCGCGTCGTGAGCTTCGGTCCGCACGGCCGCGAGTTCCTGCTGCGCGTCGACCGCGTGCGCCGCGTCGAGACCGCCAAGCAGCTGGTGCACGCCACCGTCTGGGCCCCGCCCCTCGCGGCCGCCGCCGACACGGACGAGGCGAACCTGACCGCCCTGATCGGGCGCCCCGTCCGCGTGAACGGTCGAACGATCGGCGAGGTCGTGGGCGTCGAGGGGCCGGCGCTCCAGCCGCTCCTGCGCATGCGAGGTCCGGCCGGCGAGACGTTCCTCCCCGCCGCCGCGCCGTACGTCCGAACCGGACCGGACGGCGTCGACGTCGTCGATCCTCCGCCCGGACTGCTGGACGCGCCATGATCATCACCGTCTACACGCTCTTCCCCGACCTGATCGACGCGTACCGGCAGGAGGCGCTGCTGGGCCGAGCCACGCGCCGCGGCCTGCTGGAGCTGCGAACGCGCGACCTGCGCCGCTTCGCGGGCAACCGCACCGGCCGCGTGGACGACGCGCCCTACGGCGGGGGCGCCGGCATGGTGATCCGCGTCGACGTGGCCGCCGCCGCGCTGGCCGAGGCGGCCAGCGACGATCCTCCGCCCGACGAGACGATCCTGCTGTCGCCGGCCGGCCAGCGCCTGGACCAGCGGCTGGTCGAGGAGCTCGCGGGCAAGCGCCACCTCTGCCTGCTGTCCGGACGGTACGAGGGGTTCGACGCGCGGACCGAGGCCCGCGTCGACCGCGAGGTGTCGATCGGCGACTTCGTCCTGATGGGCGGCGAGCTGCCCGCGCTCTGCCTCGTCGAAGCCGTCGCGCGGCTGCTCCCCGGCGTGCTGGGGCACGCCGACAGCCACAAGCACGACTCGTTCGCGACCGGCCTGCTGGACTACCCCGAGTACACCCGGCCGCCGTCGTTCGAGGGGGACGACGTGCCCGAGGTGCTCACCTCCGGCCATCACGAGCGCGTGGCCGCCTGGCGACGCAGGCAGGCGCTGGCGCGCACCTGGTC
>CAZHCI010000015.1:2482-15365 GCA_964530905.1 uncultured bacterium | reverse complement strand
TCCTCCATCAGGGCGACCGCGGCGGCCGTGAGGTCGGGCACGCCTTCGGCGGCGTACACGACCAGCCCGGACGCGGCCTCGATGTCCATGACCAGCGCGAACCCGTCGTCGCTCGCGATTTCGCGGATGATCTCGTTCGCGGCGGTCTCGGCCGGGCCGGCGGCCTGTCGGATGTCCTGCAGACCGCTGTCGCGCCGCGTCTGGATCGTGACCTGGAGCGCCTGCAGCAGCTCCTCCTCCTCGGCCGTGAGCGCTTGCGCCTGCTGCTTCTGCACCAGCGCGTCGCGTTGCCCCAGCAGCTCCTGGAGCTCGGCGTCCAACGCCTCGCCCAAGCGGGCGATCTCCTCCTGCGCGGGGTGGGCGGCGATGAGCGCCTGGGTATCGACGAACGCGATACGGAACGGCGCGGCGGGATCGGTCTGCTGCGCCGACGCGAGGCCAAGCAGGGCGATCAGGATCAGGGCGAGTGCACGGCTCGTGTGTCTTCTCATAGCGCCGGCACCGTACCACCGTGTTCGATGAGAACGCCAGGCGGAAGGAGCCCCATGTCGCTCGCACTCCTCGCCCCCGCCCCTCGCGCCTCGCTCGGGGGGGCGCCGTGACCCTGACCGTCGTCCTGGTCGCCGTCCTGTTCGGCGCCCTGATCGGAAGCTTCTCGAACGTCGTGATCCACCGCCTCCCCTCGGGAGCGTCGATCGTGCACCCAGGATCGTCGTGCCCGACGTGCGGACGCCGGCTCGGACCGCTGGAGCTGGTCCCGATCGTGTCGTGGCTCGTGCAGCGCGGACGCTGCCGCGGCTGCGGCACCGCCATCGCGGCGCGCTACCCGTTCGTCGAGGCCCTCGTGGCGCTGGGGTTCGGCCTGACGGCGTGGCGCTGGTCGCCGCTGGACCACCCGGTCGCGTTCGCGTTCCTGGCCGCCTGGTGGACGCTGCTGGTGATCGCGACGTTCATCGACCTGGACCGGTTCGAGATTCCCGACGTGCTCACCCTGCCCGGGCTCGCCGTCGGTCTCGTCGCCGCGCTCGCCTGGCGGGGCGCGCCCGACCTTCCCGGGTTCGCGGGGGCCGCCTTCGGCGCGGCGCTGGGCGCCGGCCTGCTCACGCTGGTGAACCGCATCGGCGCGCTGGTGCTGCGGCGCTTTCGCGACACCGGCGAGCGGCTGTGGCCGATCGGCTTCGACCAGGCGAACCTCGCGGCGCTGGTGGGCGCGGCGGGCGGCCTGGCCGCCGGTCTGGCGGCGGCCGCGGCGTCGCTCGTGGTCAACCTGGTCGCCCGGCGCCCCGTTCGGCTTCCCGAGCCGCTCGTGTGGACGGGCTGGGCGCTGGCCGTCGCGGCGTCGCCGCTTGGCGTGGGCGTCGTCCGGTCGCTGGGCGGCAGCCTCGCGGCCGCCGGCGCGGCCGCGCTGGCCGGCGCGGTGGTGTGGTGGACGTACGATCTGGCGACCGGCAGGTCGACGTCCGCCGAGGTCGCGGCGCCCGAGGGCAGCCGGGTCGAGGTGCCCGCCGCGGCGTCCGCGGCCGGGCCGGCCGACGCGGCGCGCGATCCGCGCGTGGCCGAGGACGAGCCGGTGGCGATGGGGTTCGGCGACGTCAAGCTCGCGGCGCTTCTCGGCGTGGTGCTCGGTTGGGAGCGGCTGCTGGTCGGCGTGTTCGCCGCGGTGCTGATCGGCGCCGTGGTGGGCGTGGCGCAGCGGCTCGCCGGCGGCGGCCGCGTCGTGCCGTTCGGTCCGTTCCTGGCGCTGGGCGGCGTGCTGGCGCTGTTCTTCGGCGACGCCGTCCTCGCCGCCTACCTCGGCGCCCTGGGCGTGGGCTGAGCTCGGGCGTGGGCCGAGCCTCGGCGCTGCCGCGCCGGACCGTGCGGGAGCCCGCTCGGAGAGGGCGCGGGGCGAGCGCCGGGCGGGCACGGCACGCGTGGTACGCTCTCCGCCGATCGTGACGCGCTCGCGCCCGCCGGTGCCACACGGCCGGCCGCGGTGCGAGCGTGCACGCGAGGAGGTCACGGCCATGAACGACGCAGCGCGAAACGGCGCCATGCCGATCGATGTCACGCCGATCGACGCCATGCGGGGGAAGGATTTCCTCTCGTTGGCCCAGTGGGACGCCGATTCGTTCCGCGGCCTGCTCGACAGCGGGATCGCGCTCAAGCGCGGCTGGCTCGAAGGGCGTCGGCCGCGACCGCTGGAGCACGTCACGCTGGCCATGATCTTCGAGAAGCAGTCGCTCCGCACCCGGTCGACGTTCGACATCGCCATGTTCCAGCTCGGTGGGCACTCGGTGCTGCTCTCGCAGAACTTCATCGGCGTCGGCGTGCGCGAGTCGATCCGGGACGTCGCGAAGAACCTCGAGCGCTGGGTCGACGGCATCATGGCCCGCACCTACGGTCACGCCACGCTCCTCGACCTCGCGGAGCACGCCGACGTTCCGGTCATCAACGGCCTCTCCGACCTGCTTCACCCCTGCCAGCTGACGGCGGACTACATCACCCTGCTCGAGACGTTCGGCGCCTTGGACGGCCTTCGTGTCGCCTTCGTCGGTGACGGGAACAACGTGTGCAACAGCCACCTGAACGCGGCCGCCGCGAGCGGGGTGTCGCTGGTGATCGCCTGCCCCGAGGGGTACGACCCCGACCCGGACGTCCTGGCCGCCGCCAAGGCGAGAGGCGCGGACGTGAGCATCGTGCGCGACCCGCGCGAGGCCGCCCGCGGCGCGGACGCGCTGTACACCGACGTTTGGATCTCGATGGGCGACGAGGAGGACGCGGACCTTCGTCGCGAGGCGTTCGCCGGCTACACCGTGACGCCCGAATGGTTCGAGCTCCTCTCCCCCCGCGGGGTGTTCATGCACGACCTGCCGGCCCACTACGGCGAGGAGGTCGTCGAGGAGGCGGTCCACCACCCCCGCAGCGTCGTGTTCGACCAGGCGGAGAACCGCCTCCACGCGCACAAGGCGATCCTCTTCCAGCTGCTCGGACCCGGCGCGTGAGCCTCGTCGCGGCGGTGCTGGGCGCGAACGGCTACGGCGGCGCCGGCCTGCTCCGGCGCCTGCGGCGGCACCCGGGGGTGGGCCGGCTGCGCCTCGGCTCCCGCTCGTACGCCGGGCGGCCGCTGAGCGACGCCTGGCCGCACCTCGCGGGGGTGGACGACGCCACCTTCCTCACGCCGGACGAGGCGCTGGACGGCGCCGACGTGGCGTTCCTGGCGACGCCCCACGGGGCGACCGCGCCGTGGGTGCGCGCCGCCCGTGCGGCCGGCGCGCGCGTGATCGATCTCTCGGCCGACTCGCGCCTGGACGCCGAGACGTACCGTGCCTGGTACGGGGAGCACCCCCATCCGGAGGACCTCGCCGACGCCCGCTACGGCCTCGTCGAAGCCCACCGCGACGAGCTGCCGGGGGCGGTGATCGTGGCCGCGCCGGGGTGCAACGCCACCGCGGCGTCGCTGGCGCTGCTTCCCTACGCCAGCGCGGGGCTCCTGGACGCAGGCACCGTGCCGGTCTGCACCGTGCTGGCCGGCGCCAGCGGCGCGGGACGCGCCACCGCGCCCGGACTGCACTTCTCCGAGCTCGCCGAGAACGCCCGACCGTACAAGGTCGCGGGCGGCCATCGGCACCTCGCGGAGATCGAGGCCACCCTCGGACGGGCCGCGACGCAAGGACGCGCGCTCCGGACGCACGCGCCGTACCGGCCGCTGCCGGTCAGCTTCACGCCGCTCCTCGTCCCGATGGTGCGCGGCATCCTGGCGAGCTGCACGTTCCGGCCCCGCGACGACCAGCACGAGGCGTCGCTCCTGGACGCGATGCGTGCCAGGTTCGAGCACGATCCGATGGTCCACGTCCAAGACGCGCTCCCCGACGTCAAGGCGATCTCCGGCTCCGACCGCGCCCTGGCGACGGTCCGCTTCGACCGGCGGACCGGACTCGCCACCGCGTTCGTCGTCATCGACAACCTCGGCAAGGGAGCCGCCGGACAGGCGGTCCAAGGATTCAACCTCGCGTTCGGATTCGCCGAGACGACCTCGCTCGAACTGGAGGGCCGCTGGCCATGAGACTCCCCGAAGGATTCACCGCCTCGTCGGTCGCTGCCGGAATCAAGCCGTCGGGCAAGCCCGACCTGGCCCTGCTCGTCGCCGACGCGCCCGTCGCGTGGGCGTACACCGGCACCCGCAATCGCCTGACGGCGCCGTGCGTGTCGCGCAACGCCGTCCGCTACGGCACCGGCGAGGCGGTCCGCGCGATCGTGATGAACGCCGGCAACGCCAACTGCGCGTCGGGCGAGCAGGCCGGCTTCGACAACGAGGAGATGGCGTCGCGCGTCGCCGCGCTGCTGGGCGGCACGAGGCCCCAGGAGGTCCTCACCGCCAGCACCGGCGTGATCGGCGTGCCGATGCCCATGGACCGCGTCCGCAGCGGCATCGAGCAGCTTCCCGCCGGCCTCGGCGAGGACGCCGCCGGGCTCGCCGAGGCGATCCTGACGACGGACACGCGCATCAAGACGGTCGCCGCCACGCTTCGCGGGGGCGCGCGCGTCGTCGGCATCGCGAAGGGCTCGGGGATGATCCACCCGAACATGGGCACCATGCTGGCGTTCGTGGTCACCGACGCCGACGTGTCGCAGCCCGTGCTTCGCGAGCTGTGGCCCGAGACGGTCGACCGCACCTTCAACCAGGTCACCGTGGACGGCGACACCTCGCCGAACGACATGGCCGTGCTCCTCTCCAGCCAACGGCTCGAGGCGGGCGCGCAGGAGTTCGCCGAGGCGCTCGAGGCGGTCGCCGTCCGGCTGGCCGAGAAGATCGCGGCGGACGGCGAGGGGGCCTCCACGCTGCTCCGCGTCGAGGTGGTCGGTGGACGGGACGAGGCCGAGGCGCGCCGCGCCGCCCGCGCGGTCGCGGGCAGCTCGCTGGTGAAGGCCGCCGTGCACGGCCGCGACCCGAACTGGGGACGGATCCTCTCGGCGATCGGTCAGGCGGGCGTGCTGTGGGACGTCTCGAAGCTCGAGATCACGCTGCAGGGGCGCCCCGTCTACCTGGGCGGTCCCGTCGCGTTCGACGACGCCGAGCTGTCCGCCGCCCTGGACGCCGACGACGTCACGATCCGCGTCGACCTCGCCGCGGGCGACGCGCGCGGGCGCGCCTGGGGCTGCGACCTGACAGAAGGCTACGTCCGCATCAACGCCGAGTACACCACCTGACGCGCGATCGGGCGCCGGCGCTTGCGCGCGGGCGCCCGATCGGCGGTCGACGGCGGCGTCGGCGCCTCAGCGCCGGCGCCGGTTGGCGATGTGGATCGCCTGGCCGTGCGCGTGCTCCGCGGCCTCCATCACCGTCTCGGCGATGGTGGGGTGCGGGTGCTGGGTGAGCGCGATGTCCTCCAGCGTGGCGCCCATCTCGATCGCCAGCGCCGCCTCGGCCACGAGGTCGCCCGCGCCCGGACCGACCATGTGGAACCCCAGCAGCACGTCGGTCTTGGCGTCGCCGATCAGCTTCACGAGCCCTTCGCTTCCGCCGAGCGCCGTCGCGCGACCCGAGGCCGACATCGGGAAGGTCCCGATACGGAGCTCGAAGCCGGCCTCCTCGGCCTCGGCCTCGGTCATCCCGACCGACGCCAGCTCGGGGCTGGTGTAGATCACGGAGGGCACGACGGTGTCGTACGCCGCCGGCTTTCCGGCCGCGTGCTCGGCCGCGACGAGCCCCTCCTTCATCGCCTTGTGCGCCAGCAGCGGAGGGCAGGCCACGTCCCCGATCGCGTAGATGTGCGGGACCGAGGTGCGCATCGCGTCGTCCGTCGGCACGAATCCCTGCTCGTCGACCTTCACGCCGATCTCGTCGAGGCCGAGATTCTTCGAGTTGGGGCGCCGTCCCACGGCGACGAGGAGCTTGTCGACCACGACCGTCTCCTGCGAGCCGTCCGCGGCTTCGAGCGTGACCTCGAGGCCGTCGTCCGTCCGCTCGTTCGACACCGCCTTCGTGCTGGTGCGGATCTGCACGCCACGCTTCTCGAAGCTCTTGCGTAGCGCCTTCGCGGCGTCCGGATCGCCGGCCGGGACGATCTGATCGAGCATCTCGACGACCGTCGTCTCGGACCCGAGGGCGTCGTAGATGTCCGCGAACTCCAGGCCGATGGCGCTTCCGCCGATCGCCATGAAGCGCGCGGGGATCTCGGGCACCTGCAGGGCGCCGGTCGAGTCGACGATCGTCTCGCCGTCGGGCTCGAAGCCCGGGATCACGATCGGCGACGAGCCCGTCGCGATGATCGCCTTCTCGAACGTGACGGTGCGGTCGCCGACCGTCAGCTCGTTCGGCCCGGAGAAGACGGCTTCGCCGTCGATCCGCTCGATCTTGGCGCCCTTGAACAGCATCGAGACGCCGCCCGTCATCTTCTCGACGACCGACCCCTTCCACGACTCGAGACGCTCCAGGTCGATCGACGGCTCGCCGAAGTCCACGCCGAACTCGGACGCGTGCGCCGCTTCCCTCAGGTCCGCGGCGACGTGAAGCAGCGCCTTCGTCGGGATGCAGCCGATGTTCAGGCACACCCCGCCGATGTCGCCCTTCTCGACCACCGCGGTGCGGAGGCCCAGCTGAGCGGCGCGCAGGGCGGCGTGGTAGCCGCCGGGGCCCGAGCCGATCACGATCAGTTCGTAGTCCACCTTGGTTCCTTCCCTGCGGGCCACCTGCCCGCGAGCGTGGCGTGCGTCGGTGTGGCCGCCAGTCTACCCGCTGCTCCCGACGACCCGCGGCTCCCGACCCGGCGGGACGACGCCCCGCCCCGCCCCACGGCGGTACGCTTCCGCCATGGACGACGCGCCCCGAACGGACGACGACGCCACGCAGGACGGGGTCGCCGTGCGGCCCGTCGCGCACGACGCGTTGACCCGCGACCACCTGCCCCACCCCCGCGCCCCGTTCGAGGAGGTGATCGCGTTCGCGTACACCTTCGACGGCTACGAGCGGTTCGGCATGTCGATGTGCGGCGAGATGGCGAACCGTGCCGCGTCGCAATGGGCCGCCACCGGCGAGCTACCGGCCTGGCTGACCGGCGACCTCGACCGGCTCCGCGGCTGCCTCTACTTCGAGGCGCGCCGCTGGATCCGGCTGGAGCGCGAGCCGGACACCCGCGCCCTGATCTACGTCCACCGCCTGATCGACGCGATCGGCGACGCCGCTGCCAGCGCGAACGAGCCGGCGGACGCGGCTCGTTGACACCCCTCTGGGGCAGGGCTACGATGCGTCCGATGACCCGCACCCTGCGACGATCTCGCCCGGGGTTCCGCCTGCTTTGAGCGCAGGCCGCAGGCTGGAGTCCCGCGCGCGCCCCGGCCTGGGCCGGGGCGGCGTCGCGTGGACACGACCGAGCACCCCCCGCGGCGCCTGGCGCCGCGCTCGTCCGTCCGGCCGACGCCGGTCGGACCGCGCTCCCGAAGCGCCGTTGGAGGACCCGCATGTCCGACCGAGCCACCGAGCCCGCGCCCGAGGGGCACGCCGACGCCTACCGACCGCAGGAGATCGAGCCGCGCTGGCAGGCGGCGTGGGACGCCGCGGGTCTGTACCGGGTGGATCTCGAGGACACGAGCCGGCCCAAGCACTACTTCCTGACGATGTTCCCCTACCCGTCCGGCAACCTCCACGTCGGGCACTGGTACGCCGAGACGCCGGCGGACGCGGCGGCTCGCTACCTGCGGATGAAGGGCAAGAACGTGTTCTTCCCGATGGGCTTCGACGCGTTCGGGCTGCCGGCCGAGAACGCCGCCATCAAGGCGGCCCGCGAGGGCGGCGACGTCCATCCCGCGCGTCTCACCCGCGAGCGGATCGCGTTCATGACGACGCAGTTCAAGCGCATGGGCGCCATGTTCGACTGGTCGAGGACCTTGGCGACGTGCGAGCCGGACTACTACCGCTGGAACCAGTGGTTCTTCGTGCGGATGTTCGAGCGCGGCTTGGCGTACCGCAAGGAGAGCTACGTGAACTGGGATCCCGTCGATCAGACCGTGCTCGCCAACGAGCAGGTCGTCGAGGGACGCGGCGAGCGCAGCGGCGCCCTGGTCGAGCGGCGGCTGATGCCGCAGTGGCACTTCAAGATCACCGACTACGCCGACGAGCTGCTGGACTTCTCCGGCTTGGACTGGCCCGAGCGCGTGAAGACGATGCAGACGAACTGGATCGGCCGGAGCGAGGGCGCGGAGGTCACCTTCCGCGCCGAGAGCGGCGAGGCGATCGAGGTGTTCACCACGCGCCCCGACACGCTGTGGGGCGCGACGTTCATGGTGCTCGCGCCCGAGCACCCGCTGGTCGACCGCCTCACGACGCCTGACCAGCGCGGCGAGGTCCAGCGCTACGTCGAGCAGGCGGGTCGGATGTCGGAGATCGACCGGCAGAGCGAGACGCGCGAGAAGTCGGGCGTGTTCACCGGCGCGTACGCCGTGAACCCGGTGAACGGCGCGCGCGTGCCGATCTGGATCGCCGACTACGTGCTGGTCACGTACGGCTCCGGCGCGATCATGGCGGTCCCCGCCCACGACGAGCGGGACTTCGCGTTCGCGCGCCGCTACGGGCTCGAGATCGTGCCGGTCGTCAGGCCGCCGGGGTCGGACCTGACGGACGGCGCCGAGATGGACGAGGCGTACACGGGCGACGGCGTGATGATCAACTCCGGTCCGTTCGACGGAACGCCCACCGGCAAGGGCGAGGGCGCTGGAGACGGGATCGCGAAGGTCGTGGCGTGGCTCGAGGAGCACGACCTCGGCCGCCGCAAGGTCACCTACCGCCTGCGCGACTGGCTGATCAGCCGTCAGCGCTACTGGGGCACGCCGATCCCGATGCTGTTCTGCGACGCGTGCGGGGTCGTTCCGGAACGCGACGAGAACCTGCCGGTGCTGCTGCCCGAGGACGTGGCGTTCATGCCCACGGGCGAGTCCCCGCTGAAGCACCACGAGCGCTTCCTGAACGCCGCCTGTCCGTCGTGCGGCGGCCCCGCGCGGCGCGAGACGGACACCATGGACACCTTCATGGACTCGTCGTGGTACTGGTTCCGCTACCTGGATCCGGGCAAGGACGACGGTCCGGTGGACCGCGAGCTGGCCGCCCGGTGGACGCCGGTCGACACCTACACCGGCGGCATCGAGCACGCGATCCTGCACCTGCTCTACTCGCGCTTCTTCACGAAGGCGATGCGCGACATGGGGCTGATCATCGAAGGCGAGCCGTTCGTGCGGCTGTTCAACCAGGGAATGATCCTGGGCGAGGACGGCGAGAAGATGTCCAAGCGGCGCGGCAACGTCATCGATCCCGACGAGCTGGTGGCTCGCCACGGCGCCGACGCGGTGCGCGCCTACCTGATGTTCATCGGCCCGTGGGACCAGGGCGGGCCGTGGAACCAGCAGGGGATCGAGGGCGTCGTCCGCTTCCTGAACCGGGTCTGGACGTTGCATACCGAGGACGCCACGCCCGGCGACGCCGACGAGGAGCGTGTCGCCGACCTTCGGCGCGCGGCGCACGCCTGCGTGGCCGAGGTGAGCGAGGATTTCGAGGCGTTCCGGTTCAACACCGCGGTGGCCGAGCTGATGACGCTGCAGAACGCGATGGCGAAGCTGAAGAACGCCGGGCTGGTCGCCCACCCGGCGTGGGGCGAGGCGACCTCGCTGATGCTTCGCCTGCTGGCCCCGATCGCGCCGCACCTGGCCGAGGAGCTGTGGCACCGTGCGGGCAACGCGGCCTCGGTCCATCTCGAGGCGTGGCCGGAGGTGGACGCGTCCGCCCTGGTCGAGACGACGATCGACATGGTCGTGCAGGTGAACGGCAAGGTCCGTGGCCGCGTGACCGTGCCCGCGGACGCCGACGAGGCGACCGTGCTGGAGGCCGCGAAGTCCGATCCGAACGTGACCCGCTGGCTCGAGAACGGGACGCTACGCCGCGAGATCGTGGTGCCGGGCAAGCTGGTGAACCTGGTCGTGGCCTGAGCCGGAGCGCCGGCTCACTGCGGTGCGATCAGCGCCACCTGCAGCAGCGTCGAGAGATCGACGGCGGGCTCGACCAGGAAGCTCCGGCGCAGATCGTTCGGGTCGGGCGGGAGGACCTCCGTGACGACGCCGACACGGACGCCACGGGGAAAGAGCCCACCGTAGCTGCTCGTCTCGACCACGTCGCCCACCTCGACCGGCTCGCTCTGGACGAACCGGACGACGCGCACGCGCCCCCCCACCTCGCCGACGGCGACGCCTTGGCCGCCTTTGCCGCGCACCGAGACGCCGACGCGCGACTCGGGATCGAGGATCGTCCGCACCACCGTGCGGCCGGCGGCGGCGTCGGTCACGATGCCGACCAGCCCGGCCGGAACCGTGACGGGCATGTTCGGAACCACCCCGTCGCCGGGGCCGGCGCCGAGCACCAGCCGCTCGACCGTCAGGCCGGAGCTTCCGCCGACGACCGGCGCGGTCGTGACCACGCCGGGGCTCTGATCGTCCCGGATCGCCAGGACCTCGCGTAGGCGGGCCGTCTCGAGCTCCAGCTCGCGCGCGCGGGCGCGCTCGGCGTCCAGCGCCTCGCGCAGCGCGGCGTTCTCCTGCCTGAGCGCTCTGCGATCGGTCAGCGAGGCGAGCGTCTGGCGCGCGTTCACGCCCAGCCGATGGGGCATCTGGTGCGGCACGGCGACGGCCGCGGACAGCAGCGTGGGCGCGCGTCCGACGAACGCCGTCGCGACGAACGTCGCGAGGCCCAGCGCCAGGAACACGTACCAGGCACGGAAGAAGCTAGACAAGGGCCACCCCGAGGCGACGAGCGGCCGCGACGACCGCCGGCAGGCTGAGGCCCACGACGTTCGTGTAGCAGCCGTTCAGGTCGGCGACGAGCGCCGCTCCGAGATCCTGGATCGCGTAGCCCCCCGCCTTGTCCAGGCCGGCCCCGCTCCTCACCCACCTGTCGATCTCGGCGTCGCCCAGCTCGCGGAGCCGCACCTCGGTGCCGACCGACGCGGTCGCCCGGCGATCGCCCCAACGGAGGTGGTGCGCGGTGACGACGGTGTGGCGCACGCCGGCGAGCTCGCGCAGGAAGCGGCGGTTCTCCTCCTCGTCGCGCGGCTTGCCGAGGTCGCGGTCGCCGACGATCACGACGGTGTCCGCGGCCAGCACCAACGCATCCGGCCGCGCGTCCGCGACGACGCCGGCCTTGGCGGCGGCGAGCCGCTCGGCGGTGGCCCGCGGGGCCTCGCCGAGGCGCGCGGACTCGTCCACGTCCGTCGGGCGCACCTCGAACGACACGCCCAGCGCCGCGAGCAGCTCGCGGCGCCGCGGGCTGGCGCTGGCCAGCAGCAGCGGGGGTCGTGCCTCGTTCGTCACGCCCGCCATCCTACCCGCCGCGTCCGTCGACGCGTCGAACGGCGCGGGCGGGCCGCGTCGCATCCAGGGGGCGCATCGTGGACCGGCTGACGGTCGGCGCACGCGACGGTCGCGGTATGCTCGCCCGCATGACCGCTCCCGAGATCGGCGATCCCGCACCGGACTTTCGCGCCGAGTCCACCGACGGCCCCGTGTCCCTTTCGGACTTCCGTGGCGACTGGCTGGTGCTCTACGTCTACCCCAAGGACTTCACGCCCGGATGCACGACCGAGGCGTGCGACTTCCGCGACGCGATGCCGGGCCTGGACGCCAAGGTCGTGGGCGTCTCGCCCGACCCGGTGGACAAGCACCGGTCGTTCGCCGAGGAGCACGGCCTTCCCTTCCCGCTGGCGTCCGACGAGGACCACGAGATCGCCAAGGCGTACGGCGCGTGGGGAACGCGGAAGCTGTACGGCAAGGAGGTCACCGGCCTGCTGCGGTCGACG
The DNA here is from genome assembly GCA_964530905.1 of uncultured bacterium. Taxonomy (GTDB): domain Bacteria; phylum Deinococcota; class Deinococci; order Deinococcales; family Trueperaceae; genus SLSQ01. The sequence continues at coordinate 3,552 of CAZHCI010000015.1, read as the reverse complement.
TTCATCATCGCGCCGGACGGAACGCTGGCCGCTGCGATGCGGAACGTGAAGGCGACCGGGCACGTCGACCGCGTCCGCGCCAAGCTCGAGGCGCTACGGAGCTGAGGTGAGCGACGCTCGCAAGGCGGCCGCCGCCGACGCCGCGCTCGGGGACGTCGAGTCGGGCATGGCGCTCGGGCTGGGCTCGGGAACCACCGCGCACGCGTTCCTCCTCGGCCTGGGCGAGGCGATCGCTGCGGGTCGGCTCGCGGACGTCCGCGGCGTGCCCACCTCTCGAGCCACGGAACGGACCGCGCGACGGATGGGGATCCCCCTGATCGACCTTCCCGCCGGCGGCGTGGACCTGGCCGTGGACGGCATGGACGAGCTCGACGGCTCGCTGAACGCGATCAAGGGCCTGGGCGGCGCGCTGGTCCGAGAGAAGATCGTCGCGGCGTCGGCGCGCGCGTTCGTGCTGATCGGCGACGCCGGCAAGCGCTCGGCCCGGCTGGGCACGCTGTCGCCGCTGCCGGTCGAGGTGCTCGCGTTCGGCGTCGCTCGGACCGAGGAGCGGCTGCGCTCGCTGGGCCTCGAGCCTCGTCTTCGCGGCGGCGAGACGGAGCCGTTCCTGTCGGACAACGGCAACCCCATCCTGGACTGCGCGCTGCCCGCCGAAGCGGACGTGGGCGCGCTGGCCGCCGATCTCGACGCCCTTCCCGGCGTGCTCGGACACGGACTGTTCCTGGGCATGGCGCAGCGGGTCTACCTCGCCTCCGACGGCGCGGTCGAGCGCCTCGACCGACCGTCGTGATCGTCGCGGTCGGCCTCGATCTGGTCGAGCTCGCCCGCATCCGGGGCGTGCTGGATCGCCATCCCACACGGTTTCTGACCCGCCACTTCACCCCCGACGAGGTGGCGTACTGCCGGGAGCAGCGCGATCCGGTGCCGTCGCTCGCGGCCCGGTTCGCGGCCAAGGAGGCGTTCCAGAAGTGCTGGCCGGAGCCCCACGGCTGGCGCGACGTCTGGGTGGTCCGCAAGGGCCACGCCCCGCACCTCGCCTGGAGCCGGGCGATCACGCAGGAGCTCCATCG
>CAZHCI010000015.1:0-2382 GCA_964530905.1 uncultured bacterium | reverse complement strand
GATCGTGACGTTGCGGTAGCCGGACTCGATCAGGCCGTCGGCGCGAAGCTCGGTGATGATCTTCGAGACGCTCTCGCGGGTCGAGGCCGTGCCTTCCGCGATCAGCTCGTGGGTCGCCGAGATCGCCGGGCGGCCCCGTCCGTCGCGGGTCGCGAGCGGCGTGTCGGCGAGGGTGAGCAGGTAGCGCGACACCCGCTGCCGGAGATCGCCGGTCTGCAAGTGGTACTCGTAGTCCATCAGCCGCTGCATCTGCTGCGACAGCGAACGCGTGATCGTCATCAGGTCGTCCCCCCCGATGCGGTCGGGATCGATCGCTTCGATCTCGGTGATCGTCAGCGCTTCGGCCATCTCCTCGCGCTGTCCGCTCATGAAGGCCTCTTCGCCGAAGTAGTCGCCGGGCAGGACGTGCCGGACCGTGAGGATGCGACCTTCGGGCGTCATCCGCGTGATCCGGACCAGCCCCGAGCGAACGCGGAAGACCGAGTTCGCGGGCTCACCGTGGTGGTAGAGCGCCTGCTTGCGCTGGAACGCGAGGACCTGGCTCGGCAGCATCGCGTCGCGGCGAGCGGCGACGTCGGCGTGGACGGGCGCGTCGTGCAGGAGTCGATGGCTCATGGTGGAACCTCCTCGGGCCGGGCGGCCCTTCGTGGTGCCGAGCTCGGCCGTGGGCCGATGCGTGGCGGGGGACGGGAACGACGGGGCGTGATCGGGGGCGGAGCTGCGGACGGGATCGGGGGCGGACACGGAGGCCGCGTCGGACACGGCGACGGTCGAGGGGAGAGAAGGCGTGGCGCTCATGCGACGTCGACCTCTCGGTTCTTCACGAGCTCGTCGAAGCGATCGACGGCGGCGACGACGCTGGCTGCGAGGTAGTGGCCGCCGAGCTCCTCGGCAACGGAGGGGTCGTGGTTGAACACCGGACCGCCGAACACAACGAGCGGAGCGGCGGAGGCCAGCAGATCGCGCTTGGCGCGGAGCTCGTTCAGCGACTCCTGGGTCGAGGCCGACACCATCAACGCCAGCGGGCGGGTGTCGCGCGCCATGATCGCGAGGTCCACGACCGGCGTGTTGGCCCCGACGTAGGTGACGCGGTACCCGCGCCGCCGCAGCAGGACGGCCAGCATCAGGGCGCCGAGCTCGTGCTGATCGAGCGGCGCGCAGGCCACGATGACGCCCGGGCTCCTGCGGTGCTGACCGGCCAGCGACAGCAGGGCGCGCAGGCGTCCTTGCACGTAGCTGCTCGCGAAATGCTCCGTGGTCGTCGGAATCGTGCCGTCGTGCCAGCGCTGCCCCAGCTCCAGCATGGCGGGCTGAAGCACGTCGACCATCACGGCCTCCACGGGGTGGAGGGCGTGGGCTTCGCCCATGATGCGGTCGGCGGCGTGGTCGTCGAGATCGACGAGCGCGGTGACCAGGGCGTCGCGAAGTACGGACGCCGGACGCCCCTCGTTGGAGCCGGACGACTCGGGAAGGTGCTTGACCAGCTCGGCGGCGCGCGAGGCCGGAACGCCGTCGGCGATGTGGCGCTTCATCGCATCGATGCTGCGGACGTCGTCGTCGCTGTACAGGCGGTAGCCGGCCTCGGACCGTTCGGGCATCGGGAAGCCGTATCGGCGCTCCCACTGGCGCAGGGTCGCGGCGGGGACGCTGGTGCGTTCTTCGACTTCGTGCACGGTGAATTTTCCGCGTCCCATCGTGAGCCTCCAAGGCCGATCGTTCAAAGGTCGGGGTCCGCTGTTCAACCCTTGTTCAACCTGAGCGAAGTGTAGCGGTGCGTCCAAGGTTTGTCAAGCGTGGAGCGTCGGCTCACCACGGTCGCGATGCGGCTATCTCGCTTCAGCGCTGTGCTGGACGACGTTTCACCTGAACGAGGACATTGAACAGACCTTGTACCACCGGGCTGAACCTCTCGGAGGGCCGACGTGGCCGATCCCGCGCACGGGTGCTGCGCACGGGTGCCGCGCACGGGTACGCTGGGCCGCATGGCTCGCAAGCACGTGACGATCTGGACCGACGGCTCCTGCGACACCGGGAGCGGCGACGGCGGCTGGGGCTACCTGATCCGCTACCGCGACCACGTCCGCAGCGACAGCGGCTACGCGCCGGACACGACGAACAACCGCATGGAGCTCACCGCCGCCGTGGAGGCGCTGCGGGCCTTGCGCGAACCGTGCCGGGTCACGCTCGTCACCGACTCGCAATACCTGAAGAAGGCGTTCACCGACGGCTGGCTGGACACCTGGCAACGCAACGGCTGGCGCACCGCCTCGCGGACCCCGGTGAAGAACCGTGACCTTTGGGAAGCGCTGCTGGAGCTCGAGACGATGCACGACGTCGACTGGCGCTGGACGAAAGGCCACGACGGCCACCCCGAGAACGAGC
>CAZHCI010000014.1:26222-31027 GCA_964530905.1 uncultured bacterium | reverse complement strand
GACGAGCCGGGCGTGCTGGTCCGCATCGCCGGGCTGTTCGCGCGCCGCGGCTTCAACATCGCCTCGCTCTCCGTCGCGCAGTCCGAGACGCCGGGCTTCAGCCGCACGACGTTCGTCGTCGACGGCGACCCGGCCACCATCGAGCAGGTCCAGAAGCAGCTCCAGAAGCTGATCGACGTGATCAAGGTCGTCGACCACACCGAGACCGCGTTCGTCGATCGCGAGCTGATGCTGATCAAGGTCGCCGTGCGTCAGCCGGAGGACCGTGTCGAGATTCGTCAGGTCGCGCAGGATTTCCGGGCCCGCATCGTCGACGTCGGTCGCCGGGCCCTCGTGTTCGAGGTCACCGGCGACGAAGGCAAGATGGACGCCTTCATCGAGCAGATGCGCGAGTTCGGCATCGTCGAGCTGATCCGCACCGGCCGCGTCGCCCTCCCGCGCAGCGCCCAGGCCCAACCTTCCCAGCCCGCCCGCGCCAAGGTGGCGTGACGCACCCGACCTAGGAGATTCGACATGGCCAACATCTACTACGACGACGACGCGAACCTGCAGCTACTCTCCGGCAAGAAGGTCGCCATCCTGGGCTACGGCAGCCAGGGCCACGCGCACGCGCTGAACGCCAAGGAGTCCGGCCTGGACGTGGTCGTCGGGCTGCGCGAGGGGTCTTCGTCCTGGACCGAGGCGGAGCGGGCGGGGCTTCGCGTCGTCACCGTCGCGGAGGCCGCGGCGGAGGGCGACGTCGTGATGGTGCTGCTCCCCGACGAGGTGCAGGGCAAGGTCTACCGCGAGGAGATCGCGCCGGGCCTCGAGGCCGGCGACACGCTGGCGTTCGCGCACGGGTTCAACGTCCAGTTCCATCAGGTGGTCCCGCCCGAGGGCGTCGACGTGATCATGGTCGCCCCGAAGGGCCCCGGTCACCTGGTGCGCCGCGTCTACGCCGAGGGCGCCGGCGTTCCGTGCCTGATCGCCGTCCACGTCGACGCCACCGGCGAGGCGAAGGCTCGCGCCCTGGCGTACGCCAAGGCGATCGGCGGCACCCGCGGCGGCGCGCTCGAGACGACGTTCCAGGAGGAGACCGAGACCGACCTGTTCGGCGAGCAGGCCGTGCTCTGCGGCGGCGTGACCGAGCTGATGCAGGCGGGGTTCGACACCCTCGTCGAGGCGGGCTACCAGCCCGAGATCGCCTACTTCGAGTGCGTGCACGAGATGAAGCTGATCGTCGACCTGATCTACGAGGGCGGGTTCGAGAAGATGCGGCACTCGGTCAGCAACACCGCCGAGTACGGCGACTACCGCACCGGCAAGCGGATGGTCACCGACGAGACCCGCGCGGAGATGCGCCAGGTCCTGAGCGAGATCCAGACCGGTCGTTTCGCCCGCGAGTTCCTGCTCGAGAACCAGGTCGGCCAGCCCGGCCTGAAGACCGAGCGGGCCGCCAGCGACCGCAGCCAGGTGGCGGAGGTAGGGCGCCGCCTGCGCAAGATGATGTCGTTCATCGAGCAGTGACCCCAGCGCCGGCGTCCCTCCTTCCGCGTGAACGCGCAGCCGGGGCCGTGGCGGCCGCGGCGCACCCGCGACTAGCGCGACCCGCGAGCTCGTCGTCGCGCGCTCGCGGCACCGCGTAGTCGCGCAGTCGTCCCCGTCCCGACGTAGAAGGAGCACAGACGTGGCCCGAATCAAGATCTTCGACACCACCCTCCGCGACGGCGAGCAATCGCCCGGCGTCGCCCTGAACACCCGCGAGAAGCGCGAGATCGCCCGGCAGCTGGCCCGGCTGGGCGTGGACGTGATCGAGGCCGGCTTCCCGGTCGCCTCCGAGGGCGACTTCCGGAGCGTCCAGGAGATCGCCGAGGCGACCGCGGAGGAGGATCCTCGCGTGATCGTCGCCGGGCTCGCCCGCGCGCACCGCGGCGACATCGAGCGTGCCGCGGCGGCCGTCGAGGCGGCGTCCGCCCCCCGCATCCACACCTTCATCGCCACCAGCTCGATCCACATGGAGAAGAAGCTGGGGCTCGCGCCCGAGCAGGTCGTCGAGCGCGCGGTGGAGTCCGTCCGGCTCGCGAAGTCGTTCGTCGGCGACGTCGAGTTCAGCGCCGAGGACGCCGGCCGCAGCGACCCCGCCTTCCTGGCGGAGATCTTCGCCGCCGTGATCCGTGCCGGCGCGACGACGATCAACGTGCCCGACACGGTGGGGTACATGACGCCGTGGGAGTACGGCGAGCTGATCCGGGGGCTGTTCGAGGCCGTCCCGGCGCTGCGCGACGTGGACGTCTCGACCCACTGCCACGACGACCTCGGCATGGCGGTCGCGAACTCGCTGGCCGGCGTGCGGAACGGCGCGACGCAGGTCGAGTGCACCGTCAACGGCATCGGCGAGCGGGCCGGGAACGCCTCGCTCGAGGAGATCGTGATGGCGCTCGAGACGCGCAAGGACGTCTGGGGCCACGAGACGGGCATCGACACCCGTGAGCTCTACCGCTCGTCGCGGATGGTGTCGATGATGACCGGCATGGTCGTCCCGCCCAACAAGGCGGTCGTGGGCGACAACGCCTTCGCGCACGAGTCCGGCATCCACCAGGACGGCGTGATCAAGGCGCTCGAGACGTACGAGATCATGTCGGCCGAGACCGTCGGTCGGGACGCCGGCGTGCTGGTGATGGGCAAGCACTCCGGACGCCGGGCGTTCAGGAAGACGCTCGAGGAGCTCGGCTACGAGGAGCTTCCCAAGGACGAGGTCGACGCGCTCTTCCATCAGTTCAAGGACCTGTGCGACCGCAAGACGTCGGTCACCTCCGACGACATCCGCGCGCTGGTCGACGCCGAGACCACCCGCGTGCCCGAGACGTACCGCCTGATCAGCGTGCAGTTCCAGTCCGGCACGAAGGTGACGCCGGTCGCCACCGTGCGCATCGCGACCGACACCGGCGAGCACGAGGAGGCGGCGCTCGGCGACGGGCCGGTCGACGCGATCTACCATGCGATCGAGCGGATCACCCAGGTGCCGCTGCGCCTCGAGTCGTACGAGATCCGCTCCGTCGGCCACGGCAAGGACGCGCTGGGCGAGGTCACGGTGCGCGTGCGGAGCGAGGACCGCGTGCTGCATGCGCGCGGGCTCTCCACCGACGTCGTCGAGGCGTCGGCGAAGGCGTACGTCGAGGTGCTCAACAAGCTCGCCGCGGGCCTGGGACGGTCCAGCGCGACGCCGCGACCCGGCGCCGTGCGAACGCCCTGATCCGATGGCGCGCGTCGAGATCTACGACACCACCCTCCGCGACGGCACCCAGGGGCAGGGCTTCACCCTCACCAGCGCCGACAAGGTCGCGATCGCCAAGCGGCTCGACGCGTTCGGCGTCGATCTGATCGAGGGCGGCTGGCCGGGCTCCAACCCGAAGGACGCCGAGTTCTTCGCCCGCATGCGGGACGTGCCGCTGGAGCGCGCTCGGCTCGCGGCGTTCGGCAGCACGCGGCACCGCGCCAAGGCGGCCGAGGACGACCCCAACCTCGCGGCGCTGCTCGCGGCGGACACGCCGGTCGTGACGCTGTTCGGCAAGTCGTGGACGTTGCACGTCACCGAGGCGCTGGGCGCGACGCTGGAGCAGAACCTGGAGATGATCCGCGACTCGGTCGCCTGGATGGTCGCCCAGGGGCGCGAGGTCGTGTACGACGCCGAGCACTTCTACGACGGCTGGCGCGCCGATCCCGACTACGCCTTCGCCACCCTGGCCGCGGCCGCCGACGGCGGCGCCTCCCGCCTGGTGCTGTGCGACACGAACGGTGGGACCCTGCCCGGACGGATCGCACGCGGGGTCGAGGCGGCGCGCGCGGCGTTCGACCTGCCGATCGGGATCCACGCCCACAACGACGCCGAGCTGGGCGTCGCGAACTCGCTGGCCGCCGTGCAGGCGGGCGCCAGCCACGTGCAAGGCACGATCGGCGGCTACGGCGAGCGGTGCGGCAACGCGAACCTGGTCTCGATCGTGCCGAACCTGGCGCTGAAGCTCGGCTTCGACCAGCCGCAGCGGCTGGACCAGCTGCGCGAGCTGGCCCGCTACGTCGACGAGCGCGCCAACCTGCAGCCCAACCTGCGCGCGCCGTACGTCGGGGACGCCGCCTTCGCCCACAAGGGGGGCGTGCACGTCTCGGCCGTCGCCAAGCGGCCCGACACCTACGAGCACGTCACCCCGGACACCGTCGGCAACGAGCGTCGCATCCTGCTCTCCGACCTGTCCGGGCGCGCGAACGTGCTGGCCAAGGACGACGACGGCGCCGCGTCCGGCGACGGCGCGCGCGACGTGGTGCATCGCCTGAAGGAGCTCGAGCATCGCGGCTACGCGTTCGAGGGGGCCGAAGCGTCGTTCCGCCTGATGGCCGCCAAGGTCCGCGGCGAGCACCGGCCGTACTTCACGCTTCACGGCTTCACCGTCGTGATCGACAAGCGCGAGGAGGACCGGCAGCCGCGCGCGGAGGCCTCGATCAAGGTCGAGGTGGGCGGCGTGCTGGAGCACACCGCGGCCGACGGCGACGGTCCGGTGAACGCGCTGGACCGCGCGCTGGGCAAGGCGCTGACGCGGTTCTACCCCGAGGTCCACGAGCTGGAGCTGGTCGACTACAAGGTGCGCGTCCTGAGCGGCGACGAGTCCGGCACCGCCAGCGTGATCCGGGTGCAGATCGAGTACAGCGACGGCCGCGAGACCTGGGGCACCGTCGGCGCCAGCACGGACATCATCCACGCCTCGTACGAGGCGCTGATCGACGCGATCGAGTACAAGCTGGTCAAGGACCGGGTGGTGCCGAAGGGCGACGGG
>CAZHCI010000014.1:12052-26122 GCA_964530905.1 uncultured bacterium | reverse complement strand
CGTTCGTTCGATTGACACCTCGCGCACGCGGGCGATATCCTTCGCGGCACGTCCGCGTCATGCGGGCCGGTCCTCGCCCCAACGTCCGCAGCGCCGCACGCCCTCGCGTGCTGCCCGCCAGCTTCGCGGGACGCCGGGGCCGTTCCTCGATCCGCCACCCCGGAGGCCTCCCTTGTCGACGTCCCGCGCTCGTACCTCGGACTTCACCACCCTCGCCTGGCCCCGTGAGCGCGACGCCTGCGGGGTCGGCTTCATCGCCGACCTGCACGGTCGACGCGAGCGCCGCGTGCTGGAGCACGCGCTCGAGGCCCTCGCGAACCTCGCGCATCGCGGCGCCGTCAGCGCCGACGGCAAGACCGGCGACGGCGCCGGCATCCTGACGCAGCTGCCGTACCGGATCCTGCAGCGTGACCTGGCGCGCGCCGGCATCGGGGGCGTGCCCGACGACGAGCTCGCCGTCGGCATGTTCTTCGTCGCGAACGACGCGAACTGGCGGCGCCTCTACGAGGTGATCGAGGAGGTCCTCGACGCCAGCGAGCTGCGCCTGCTGATGTGGCGCGATCCGCCCGTGGACGCCGGCGCGCTGGGCGAGCTGGCGCTGTCGCGCCGCCCCGTCCTGAAGCAGGCCGTGCTCGGACGTCCCGCCGGCCTGGACGCGCTGGGCTTCGAGCGACTGCTGTACCTGACCCGGAAACGGATCGAGCGGGCGCTGAGCGACGCCGAGCTGGGTCGCGCCTACGTGCCGTCGTTCAGCGCCCGCACGGTGGTGTACAAGGGCCTGATGGTCGCCGATCAGCTGGCCGCGTTCTACCGCGACCTCGCCGATCCGGACTACGAGACCTCGCTGGCGGTGTTCCACCAGCGCTACAGCACGAACACGATGCCGAGCTGGTCGCTGGCGCAGCCGTTCAGGATGCTGGCCCACAACGGCGAGATCAACACGTTGCAGGGCAACGTGAACCTGATGGCCGCGCGCGAGCCGGTGATGGAGAGTCGGGTCTGGGGGAGCGACGTCCGCGACCTGCTTCCGATCGTCCCGCCGGGGGCCAGCGACTCGGCCGCCCTGGACAACGTGCTCGAGGCGCTGGCGCTCTCGGGCCGCGATCCGCTGCACGCGCTGGCGATGCTGGTGCCCCCCGCGTTCGAGGGGGACGACGCGATGGACCCCGACGTCCGGGCGTTCTACCGCTACCACGCCAGCGTGATGGAGCCGTGGGACGGCCCCGCCGCGCTGGCGGTGAGCGACGGCCGCCGCGCCATCGCGGCGCTGGACCGCAACGGCTTGCGGCCGCAACGGTTCCAGCTGAGCGAGAGCGGCCTGGTGATCGTCGGCAGCGAGGCCGGCATGGTGCGCCTGCCCAGCGACGGGATCGTCGAGCGCGGTCGGCTGGGCCCGGGCGAGATGCTGGCGGTCGACACCGAGAACGGCCGGCTGCTTCGCGACGAGGAGCTCAAGAGGGAGCTCGGAGGCGGCTACCCGTACCGCGCCTGGCTGGGCGCGAACCTGCTGCGTCCGCCCGCCTTCGACTCCGAGCCGGTCACGGCGCCGGACGGTCGGGACCGGGTCCGCGTCCAGACGGCGGTCGGCTACGGCCGCGAGGACGTCGAGCGGATCTTCGAGCCGATGGTGTTCGACGCCGCGATCCCGGTCGGGTCGATGGGGGACGACACGCCGATCGCCGTGCTGTCCGACGAGCCGCAACAGCTGTGGCGCTACTTCAAGCAGCGCTTCGCGCAGGTGACGAACCCGCCGATCGATCCGTACCGCGAACGCACCGTGATGAGCCTCGAGACGACGGTCGGTCCGCGCGGCCCGCTGCTGGACGACATCGAGCGCTCGGCCGCGGTGATGCGCTTCCCGGGGCCGGTGCTGGACGCGTCGCAGCTGAGCTGGATCTTGGCGCAGGAACGGTTCGAGACGGCCCGCGTCGACACCCGCTTCCGCGTCGAGTCGGGCGCCCCGGGCATGGAGGCGGCGCTGGACCGCATCTGCGACGAGGCGGCCGAGGCGGTCCGCGCCGGCGCCGGCCTGGTGCTCCTCAGCGACCGTGGCATCGACGCGGAGCACGCCGCGGTTCCGATCCTGCTCGCGACCGGAGCGGTGCACCACCGACTGATCCGCGACGGCTTGCGGACGCGCTCGGCGCTGATCCTGGAGACGGCCGAGCCGCGCGAGGATCATCACTACGCCTGCCTGATCGGCTACGGGGCCGCCCTGATCCACCCCTACCTGGCGCTCGCGACCTGCCGCGACGTTCCGGGTCAGGTCCGCCGCGACGATCCGCTCAGCCCCGACGCCGCCGTGCGCAACTACGTCTCCGCGGTCGAGCAGGGCCTGCTCAAGATCATGTCGAAGATGGGCATCTCGACGATCAGCTCCTACCGGGCGGCGCAGATCTTCGAAGCGATCGGGCTGGACGAGGAGCTGATCGAGCGCTGCTTCCGCGGCACGCCCAGCCTGCTCGGCGGGGCCGGCGTGGAGGCGATCGCGATCGACGTGCTGCGGCTCCACGCCGACGGCTGGGGCGAGAACGACAAGCTGGTCGACCGGGGCGTGTACCGCTACCGCAAGGCGGGCGAGTACCACGCGTTCAACCCGCTGGTGTTCAAGGCGCTCCACCAGGCGGTGCGCGAGGAGGACGCCGAGGCGTACGACCGCTACGCAGGGCTCGTGGACGGCCGCCCGCCGACCGCGCTGCGCGACCTGCTCGAGCCGCGGCCCCTGGGCGAGCCGATCGACGTGGCCGAGGTCGAGCCGATCGACCGGATCGTCCGTCGCTTCACGACCCAGGCGATGAGCCACGGATCGGTCAGTCGCGAGACGCACGAGACCCTCGCCATCGCGATGAACCGTCTGCACGCCAAGTCGAACAGCGGCGAAGGGGGAGAGGACCCCGAGCGGTACGAGCCGTACGACCGCGACCGCGAGGACCGCTCCGCCGCGCCGTGGCATCCGCGCAAGGGCGACTGGGCCAACAGCGCGATCAAGCAGGTCGCCTCCGGACGGTTCGGCGTGACCGCCCACTACCTGTCGACCGCGCGCGAGATCGAGATCAAGATGGCGCAGGGCAGCAAGCCGGGCGAGGGCGGGCAGATCCCCGGCTTCAAGGTGAGCGACGAGATCGGACGCATCCGTCACTCCGTTCCCGGCGTCACGCTGATCAGCCCGCCTCCGCACCACGACATCTACTCGATCGAGGACCTCGCGCAGCTGATCCACGACCTGAAGCGGGTCCAGAAGGACGCCCGCATCGGCGTGAAGCTGGTGTCGACCCACGGGGTGGGCACGATCGCGGCGGGCGTGGCGAAGGGCTACGCGGACACGATCCAGATCTCGGGGTTCGACGGCGGCACGGGCGCCAGCCCGCTGACCAGCATCAAGAACGCCGGCATGCCGTGGGAGCTCGGGCTGGCCGATACGCAGCGGGCCCTGGTCGAGAACGACCTGCGCGGCCGCGTGACGCTGCGCGTCGACGGCGGCCTCAAGACCGGACGCGACGTCGTGATCGGCGCGCTGTTCGGCGCGGAGGAGTTCGGCTTCGGAACCGCCGCGCTGGTCTCGGCCGGCTGCGCGATGCTGCGTCAGTGCCACCTGAACACCTGCGCCGTCGGCGTCGCGACGCAGCGCGAGGACCTGCGGGCTCGCTACGCGGGCGACCCGGAGCACGTGGTCCGCTTCATGACCTTCGTCGCTCAGCAGGTCCGCATGCTTCTGGCCGGCCTGGGAGCGCGCACCGTGGACGAGATCGTCGGTCGCGTCGACCTGCTCGCGCCCAAGCCGGTCGAGCTGCCCCGCGGCGTGACGCTGGATCTCGGCGCCCTCCTGAGCGATCCCGATCCCAGCGGCACGCGCGCCCGCCGCAGGCGGCAGGACCGCAACGACCGTCCCGACGGCGAGCCGCTCGACGACCGGGTGTGGCGCGACGTCTGGGCCGACCTGGACGAGTTCGGGCGCAGCGATCGCGGCTACCTCGCGACGAACCGCGACCGCGTGCTGGGCGCGCGCCTTTCGGGCGAGATCGCCCGCGAGCACGGCGCGGACGGACTTCCGGAGGCGACGGTGCGCCTCCGCTTCGAAGGGCCGGTCGGTCAGAGCTTCGGCGCGTTCCTGGTGTCGGGCGTGCGGCTGGACCTTCGCGGCGAGGCGCAGGACTACGTCGGCAAGGGCATGTCGGGCGGCACGATCGTGCTCGACGCCTTGCGCAGCCACGAGGAGCGCACCGTCCAGGCCCTGCTGGGCAACACGGTGCTGTACGGCGCCACCGGCGGGCGCCTGTTCGCCGCGGGCGCGGCCGGCGAGCGGCTGGCGGTGCGCAACTCGGGCGCGCACGCCGTCGTCGAAGGGTGCGGCGATCACGGCTGCGAGTACATGACGGGCGGAACCGTCGTCGTGCTGGGACCGACCGGCCGGAACTTCGGAGCGGGCATGTCGGGCGGCGTGGCGTTCGTGCTCGACGAGAACGGCGAGTTCGAGGGCCGCTACAACCCGGGCATGGTGGTCGCCAGGCGTCTCTCGGGCGGCGTCGACGAGGCGCTCCTTCGCGCCCTGATCGAGGAGCACGCCGCGGCGACGGACAGTCCGCGGGCCTCCGCGATCCTGAGGCGCTGGTCGCAGCTGCGGGGAGCGTTCTGGCGCGTCGCGCCGCACACGCTCCCCGGACACGAGGCGGAAGGCGATCCCGGTCTGTGGTTCGCCGAGCGGTCGCTGGGCACGCTGCAGCGACCGGCCGCGGGCGCCTGAGCGCACCGTCGCGCCGCCGGGCGGCCCCGCTCAGTCGAACGCGACGACGGTGCCGTCGGTGGCCGCGACCACCAGCCGGTCCCCGAACGGCAGGGGCGAGGCCTGGATCGGAGCGTGCGAGATCTGACGCCGGTCGCGCGGCTCGCCGCTGCGCGCGTCGAAGCCCAGCAGCTCGCCGCTCTCGGTCACGACCCACACGACCCCCGACGCGATCACCGGCGAGGCGGTCACCGCTCCTGGAAGCTCGCGCGACCAGACGTCGTCGCCGGTGAGGAGCGACAGGCAGTGCAGCACCCGCGACCAGCCGGCGGCGTAGACCCGCCGTTCCCAGACGGCGGGCCCGCTCCAGGTGTCGCCTTCGAGCCCGTAGCTCCAGGCGACCTCGCGCTCGGCCAACGAGAAGCCGTGCAGCTCGCCGCCACGCTCCTGGAGCAGAAGCATCCCGTTCGCGGCCGCGGCCGGCGCCGGCGCGGCGGCGAGGTCGGCGCGGAAGCGCGCGCGACCGTCGGCCAGGTCGAACGCGTGCAGGCCGCCCTCCACGTCGAGCACGACGGCCTCGCCCCGATGGAGCACCGGCGGCGTGGCCGCCGGCGCGCCCAGCTCGCCACGCCAGACCACCTCCCGTCGGCCGTTCCAGCGCTCCAGGCCGCCGTTCCGGCGTGCGACCAGCAGCCCGTCGCCCACGGCCGCGAGCCCGGCGGCGTCGACGTCGTCGCCGTGCCAGACGGTGCGGCCTTCGGGCCAGGCGATCTGCGCCAGGCCGCCGTCACGACTTCCGATCCAGACGCGACCCTCGGCGTACGTCGGGGGGTGCTCGACCTCGTCGGCGAGCTCGAAGCGGGCGTGCACGCCGCCATCGGCCGGCCGCAGCACCGCCAGCACGTCGCTGCGCAGGCCGGCGAGCAGGAACCCCTCGGCCGCGGCGAGGCCGGCGGGCCACTGCGGGCCTTGGTCCAGAGCGATGCGCCAGCGCTCGCGCAGCTCGCGGGGCGCGGCGGGCCCGCTGGGGAACACCGAGGTGCGGGAGGGTCCGGCGGCGGGCCTGCCGGGGGCGGCCGCCCGGACCGCGCGCAGGACGTTGCGCAGCGCCTCGGCGACCACGTAGCCGGAGCGTGGCCGCCGCTCGGGGCGCTTCTCGAGCAGGGCGTCGACGAGGTCGGAGAGCTCGCGGGGGACCAGGGGGTTGCGCTCGATGGCGGGGACGACGTCCCCGTAGACGTGCTGGTACAGCACCGCCTGGTCGTTGTCGGCGTCGAACGCCGCGGCGCCGGTCATCGCGCGGTAGAGGACCATCCCGAAGGCGTACAGGTCGGTCGCCGCGTCGGTGGCGTCGCCGGTCGCCTGCTCGGGCGCCATGTAGTGCGGCGTGCCCAAGGTGAAGCCGGTGCGGGTCAGCTCGCGGCTGGTCTCGGTGAGCTGCACCAGGCCGAAGTCCATCAGCTTGGGATCGCCGCGTGCGGTGAGCAGGATGTTCCTGGGCGTGAGATCGCGGTGAACCATGCCCAGCCGGTGCACGTAGCCCAGCGTCTCGGCGACCGCGATCGCCGCGCGCAGCAGGCGCTCTTGCGAGGCGACGTCGCCCTCGTACGGTCCGAGATCGGTGAACGGTCCGCCCTCGATCCGCTCCATCGCGAAGTAGACGTGATCGCCCTGACCGAGGTCGAAGATCGACACGATGCCGGGGTGCGACAGGCGGGCCAGGGCCCGGATCTCGCGACGGAACCGCTCGGCGTCGATCTCGGTCAGGTGGGGACGAAGCACCTTGACGGCGACCGAGCGGTCGAGGTGCCGATCGTGCGCCGCGAACACGTGCGCCATGCCGCCCTGCCCGAGCGGGCCCTCGATCTCGTAGCGGTCGCCCAGGACGTCACCGGCAGCGAACATCGCTCAGCGTTCTTCGTCGAGGTCTTTCAGCAGCCGGGGATCGAGCTTGCCCTCCTCGACCGCCTTGTTGAGCATCTCGATGCCCAGTCGGACCACTTCGGACTTCGAGACCAGACGCTCCGGGTTGGACAGCTGGTAGGCCGTCTTCGTCAGGAGCGAGTCCTGCTCCTCGCTGATGACGACCTGGAGTCGCTTGCTCTTTTCGCGTTTGGGCACGGCGCCTCCTCGGCGGGTTCGATGACGGATCGTACCATTCGTCACATCTGATTGACAATACTAGTCACTCTCGCTATGCTTCGCATGCGTATCGTGTGTATCTCACACACGACGGGTCGATCCACGACCGTGCGATCTCGACGATCGCGTTCCGTCCAGCGCCCACGAGGTGGCCCACGCATGAACGTACCCGACGACGCCCTCCGGATCGATGGCGGCCGACCGCTGGACGGCCGAGCGCACGTCCAGAGCGCGAAGAACTCGGCCCTCTACCTCATCCTCGCATCGCTCCTGACCGAGGACGAGCTGGTGCTCCGCAACGTGCCGCGGCTCAGCGACGTCCTCGTCGGCCTCGAGATCCTGGCCCACGTCGGCGTCGAGGTGCGTTGGGACGGCCCCGACCTGCGCCTGCACGCCGCGCACGTCGAGCGGTCCGACGCCCCGTTCCGCCTGGTGCGCAAGATGCGGGCCAGCTTCGTCGCCATGGGCGCGCTGCTGGCGCGGACGGGAACCGCCCGCATCGGCGTTCCCGGCGGTTGCGCGTTCGGGCCTCGCCCCGTCGACCGGCACATCGCCGCCTTCGAAGCCCTCGGCGTCACGGTGGGCGACGTCGACGGCGACTTCGTCGCCGAGCGTCACGGGCCGCTCGAGGGGCACGTCGTGTTCGAGGCCCCCACCGTGGGCGGCACGCAGAACGTGCTGCTGGCCACCGCGCTCGGCAGCCGACGCGTGGTGATCGAGAACGCCGCGCTCGAGCCGGAGGTCGCCGACCTGATCGACCTCCTCAACGCCATGGGCGCACGCATCCGTGGCGCCGGCAGCCGCGTGCTCAGCATCGAAGGGGTCGAGCGACTCCACGGCACCACCTTCACGCCGATCCCCGACCGGATCGAGGCCGGCACGCTGCTGCTGGCCGCGGCGGCCACCAGGGGCGCCGTCCGACTGGACAACGTGCGGCCCGCCCACCTCGCCGCCGTCGCCGACACGCTTCGCGCGACCGGCGTGTGGATCGAGGAGGACGGCGACACGATCGCGCTCGACGCCGCCGGCCCGCTGCGTGCGGTCGACGTCGTCGCGACCCCGTACCCGGGGCTCCCGACCGACCTCCAAGCGCCGTTCGGCGCGTACCTCGCGACCCTGCCCGGCCGCGCGACGGTGCGCGACGAGGTGTACCCCGACCGGTTCACCCACGTCGACGAGCTCCGCAAGATGGGCGCGCGCCTGACGTTGGACGAGCGCGCGCTGCACGTCGAGGGCGGCGAGCTGCACGGCGCCGAGATCCACGCCGCCGACATCCGCGCCGGCGGGGCGCTGGTCGTCGCGGCCCTGGCGGCCAGCGGCCGCTCGCTGCTGACCGGCGTCGAGTTCCTGGACCGCGG
Organism: uncultured bacterium; assembly: GCA_964530905.1. Lineage (GTDB taxonomy): Bacteria > Deinococcota > Deinococci > Deinococcales > Trueperaceae > SLSQ01. The sequence continues at coordinate 17,902 of CAZHCI010000014.1, read as the reverse complement.
CTACCAGAACCTGTCGCCACGCCTGCGAGCGCTCGGGGCGCGCGTCGAGCGGACCGGCGCCACGGCGGCGCCGAAGCCGCTGTTCGTGCCCGTCGGCTGAGCGACGGGGCCGCCGTGCGGCCTCAGCCGGAGACCCGCACCGTGCTTCGGTCGTGGCCGTCGGCGCCGCCTGGAAGCGGCCGCGACGGCTGCGCCGTCTGCACCGCGCCCTCGCCGTCGGTCGCTCGCACACGCACGTCGAACCGCGTCCGATCGGTGTCGATCACCGCGGCCCAACGCACCCACGACAGGTCGTTCGGCGCCGGCTCGACCTGGGCCGCGAGCCACTCGCCGCCGCCGTCCAAGGAGACCTCGACGGAGCGGATCCCCCGCAGTCCGGCGAACGCGACGCCGCCCACCGCGACCCGACCGTCGTCGAGGCGCACCGCGACGTCGGTGTCGATCCGGCTCATCGTCTTGACGATCGCCTCGTCGCTCCAACCGCGCGTCTGCCAGTAGCCCTGGTAGTCGTCGCGGGTCAGCTCGATCTCCTCGACCCACTTGACGTTCTTCATGCCGTAGATCTCCGGCACCAGCACCCGCGCGGGAAAGCCGTGAGCGGAGGTGAGCGGCTCGCCGTTCTGGAGGTAGGCCACGATCGTGCCCTCCCGCATCGCGGCGTCCAGCGGAAACGAGTCGGTGTAGTTGTCCGCCGCCCGCAGCACCAGCTCGCGTGCGCCGGATCGCGGACCGGCCAGCTCCAGCAGATCGGCCAGCCGGACGCCGGTCCACTCGCTGGTCCCGATCAGGTCGCCCCCCACCGGGTTCGAGACGCAGATGAGCGTACTGGGCCGCGTGACCGCGGGGAGCGCCCGGAGATCGTCCAGCGTGAGCTCCAGCGGCTCGTCCACCTCGCCGCCGATGCGCAGCGACCAGTCCGCCGCCCGCACGTTCGGGTCGAACAGGTTCTTCGAGACGACGTAGTGGTCCGCGACCGGCGTGATGCGCGGCGAGAGGCCGATCAGCCGACCGAACAGGTCGCCCGCCTGCTGCGCCCGCGCGACCAGCCAGCGCCCGCCCGCTGCGGAGCCCGCGACCAGCGCCACGGCCACGCGCGCGATCATCGAGGCGGCCGTCCGGCGCGCCTCGTCCACCGCGGCCGCGGGACCGCCCGTCGCGGCGACCGCCGCGAAGACGGCGCCCGACATCGCCGCGGCGAGGTGCAGGAGGAGCGGATCCCAGGCCCGATTGGCGGGGGAGAGCCCGAACCAGCCGAGTCCCTGCGCCGGCAGCAGGATCAGTCCCGGCAGCGCCACGCTGGCCGCCGTGACGACGGCCACGACCCGCACGACGCCCGCGCGTGACGCCCACGGCCGCAGGCGCCGCGCGATCAGCCAGGCCGCGCCGGCCCAGCCCGCCACGACGACGGCGAACAGCACGGGCTTCGCGAGCCGGTCGAGACCGAACGGCAGCGCGTGCACCAGGTTGAACACCGCCGGGACGCCCAGCAGGCGCGCGATCCCCTCGAACGCGATCTCGGGCGCCGAGACGACCGAGAAGCCGACGCGCGCCACGACCGTGACGAGCAGCGACGCCGTCAGCGCGAGCGCCGTCCTCGCGACGGGCGTGCGCGATCGGCGGACGACCGGCCGCGCCGGCGCGCCGTGCGGTGGGGGAGCGGAAGCGTCGTTCGAGCGCATGGCGACCTCCTGAGACGATCGTGGACCGAGAACGCTCACCCTCGCATCACGGCCGGGCACGCCTCACGATGCACCGTCGGAGCGGTCGGCACCGGGACGCGGAGCACCGTCACGATCCGAGGCCTCCTCGTCATCGTCGCCCACGGCCTCCTCGGGAGCCTCGAAGAGAACGTCGTCGAAGGCCTCGTCGGTGGCGCCGTCGGCTTCGTCGGGCGTGCCGTCGGCTTCGTCGGGCGCGCCGTCGGTTTCGTCGGGTGCGCCGTCGGTTTCGTCGGGCGTGCCGTCGGCCTCGCCGTCCGACCACCAGCCGTCGCTCGACGCCCAGATCGTCGGAAGCGCGCGCTCCGAAGCGGGCCCGTCCTCGCGGCCCGTGACGAGCTCGGACGTGCCTTCCGGACCGCTCGCCTCGGCGCCCGTCCCGTCCGGGCCCGCTCCGTCCGGACCCGCTCCGTCCGGACCCGTGCCGCCCGGATCGGGAACCGTCGCCGGGACGGCGTCGTCGCCGGTCGCCGGCGGCACCGACGGGGCGGCGGGCACCCGCCGCCGCAGCCATAGCCCCACGATCGCCACGCCCAGGCCGGCCACCATCGCGATCAGCCAACCGACGGCGGTGTCGCTGCGTGGCGAGCTCGGAAGGGTGAACGCCTGCAGCGCGGCGCGCTGGGTCTCGTCGTCCTCGGCCAGCAGGTCGATCACGGGCGGCGCCGGGACCTCGCTCGCGAACGCCCACGGCGACGGGCCGTCCGCGAGGGGCCTCCAGCCGTCGGCCGAGAACGGGTCGTACACGCCGGTCAGGGCGTGGATCTCGTACAGCTCGTCCGGGGCGGGGATCGGCGCCTCGATGCGCAGCACGTCGTCTTCACGGACCACCGTCAGCGGGCGGGGAAGCCCGTCCGGATCGTCGGCCAGCACCGCGTAGGCGTCGTCCCCGTGGACGCGCAGCGCGATCTCCCAGCCGCGGCCGGGGGGCATCCGCATCCCCGGGCCGGGAAGCAGCTCCTCGCGCCCTCCCTCCGCGGTGTCGAGGTAGACGTCGATGACCGGCAGCGTCACGCCGTTCCTCAGCCCTCCCGGATCGGGGATCTCGCCCAGGCGCACCCGCACGACGAGCTGGGGCGCCTCGGTGACCTCGACCGCGACCAGGTCGAACGGGCCCAGCGTCGAGAAGACCTGGGCGGTGGGCGGCGTCAGCTCGCCCGCGCCGTGCGCGTCGCCGCTCGGATCGAGCCGGAGCAGCGACGCCAGGACCAGCAGCTCCGCGATCACGTCAGCGCCTTGCCGGCCTTGGCGGTGACGGCGAGCCTCGTCAGCTCTTGCGCCAGACGAACCGGGTCGTGCTGGGCGTACGGACCGCTCGCGAGGAGGGGCGCTGCACGCAACGCGACGCCCTGATCCGCGAACGCGGAGGCGACGACGGCGACCTCCTCGGCGCCCTCCTGCCGGTACGAGGCGCGACGCGCCGCGTCGATCGGCCGCTCGTTGACGAGCACGAGGTCGGGCCAGCGCCCGAGGTGATCGTGCACCGCGCGGGCGTGATCGAACGCGTCCATGCCGTCGGTCTCGCCGACCTCGGTCATGATGTTGCACACGTACACCAGCGGCGCGGCGCTGCTCACGATCGCTCGCCGCACCTCGGCGACGAGCAGCGGCGCGATCACCGAGGTGAACAGGCTGCCGGGGCCGAGCACCACCAGGTCGGCGTCCCGCACGGCGAGCACGACCTCGGGAAGCGCCTGCGCGTCGCTCGGCTCGAGCTCCAGACGGCGGACGGCGCCCGGCGTCTCCCGCAGCCGGCTCTCGCCCGTCACGCGCGCACCGCTCCGTTTCGTGGCGATCAGCGTCACGGGCTCGGAGCTGACCGGCCAGACGGCGCCGGAGAGGTTCAAGAGCCGGTTCAGCACCCGGGTCGCCCGGCCGATGTCGCCCTCGACCTCGCTCAGGGTGGTGATCAGCAGGTTCCCGAACGTATGCCCCCTGAGCTCCTCGCCCCGGACGAAGCGGTACTCCATCAGGCGGCCGACCTCGACCTCGTGGTCCGACAGCGCCGCCAGACAGTCGGACAGGTCCCCGGGGGACGGCATGCCGAAGGCGCGCCGAAGCCGGCCCGACGATCCGCCGTCGTCGGCCACCGTGACCACCGCGGTCAGGTTGCTGCTCGCCTCGCGGAGACCGCGCAGCAGGTTCGACAGGCCGGTTCCGCCGCCGAACCCGACGATCCTGGGTCCGCGCGAGAGCGACAGCCTACGGTGCAACAGCATCGCGGCGTCCCGCGGCCGCGGCATCCAGTTCGACAGCAGCGACCGGTTCAGGCGCGCGATCGCCAGGACCGACAGCCATACCCCTGCGCCGAAGGCGATCAGCGAGATCCAGCCGCCCAAGGTTCGCCACGGTCCGCTGACCAGGATCTCCTCGACGGGAACGGACAACGCCGCGCGTGCGTCCGCGAGGATCCAGAGCGCCCCCGCGACCGCCCCGATCGTCGCGATCAACGCGCCCAGCACGGCCAGCACGACGTGCCGCTTGACGCCCATCCCGGGCGCGAGCCAGAGGCGAAGCCGGGCCAGCGGCCCGCCGGGCAGCAGCGGATCCTCCGGCGCCTGGTCGCGTCGGCGCATCACGAGCGCTCGCTCGCCTCCTCGGCGTCGACCGTCGCGGCCCCTCGATGCTCGTGCAGCGCAGCCGCCAGATCCCGGTGCCCGACCTCGACCGCGAACGCGTCGGCCAGATCGTGCGCGAGCCGTTCCACGACGGCGACCGAGCGATGCTGGCCACCGGTGCAGCCGATCGCCACCGCGTAGCCGCCGCGTCCCGCGCGCCGTCCTGCCTCGGCGAGCTCGCGCGCCATGTCGCGAAGCCGGGCGTACGCCTCGAGCCCACCGTCGGCGAACACGTGCGACTGCACGCGCGGGTCGGTGCCGGGAAGCGGGCGAAGCGCGTCGTCGTAGTAGGGATTCCGCATGCCGCGCACGTCCAGGACGGCGTCCACGTCGGTCGGCACGCCGCGTTTGTAGCCGAACGAGACGAGACGCAGCTGGAAGCGATCGTCGCCCGAGAGCCGCTGCATGCGCGTCCGCAAGTCCCGTTCGGTGAGCGAGGTCGTGTCCACCACCAGGTCCGCGTGCGAGCGGAGCGGCTCGAGCGAGTCGCGCTCGGCGGCCAGGTCCTCGCCCAGCGCGCCGCGTTGCAGCGGATGCGTTCTCCGGGTGAACGAGAAGCGCCGTACCAGCGTCTCGTCGCGGGCGTCGAGGAACACCACCTGCGGCGTGAATCCGGCGCGATGGAGGTCCTCGAGCGCGGCCGGCGCGGCGGCCAGGAACGCCGCGCCACGGACGTCGATCGCGATCGCGAGCGCCTCGTGGCCCGCCTCCTGGACGGTCGTCGCGAGGGTCGGCCAGAGGCTGGGGGGCAGGTTGTCCACCGCCAGGAAGCCGGCGTCCTCGAGCGCGTGCAGCGCGGTGGTCTTGCCGGCCCCGCTCATCCCGGTCACGATCACGACCCTCACGATGCGCCCCCGCGCGGCGGCGCCAGTCGACAGGACGCGACGACGCCGTCGTGCTCGACGATCGCCGCTCCGTCCGCCTCGGCCAGCAAGGTGCCGTGACAGAGCAGCAGGTCGTCGCCTTCCGTGCCGCGCAGCGCCACGAACGGCCAGGGGGTCCCGCGCGCCTGCACGAACGTTCGGCCGTCGCCCCGACGATCCACGACCGCTTCGGTGGCGGGCGCCTGGAGCAGCTGCCAGCGACCGCTCTGGTAGCGCACCACGCCGGGCACGCCGGCGACCTCGACCTCGAACGCCGCGACGCCGGGACCACGCTGGCGCCATGCGCCGGGCGCGACGAAGCCGACATCGCGCTCCAGGCAGCCGGCCGTCGGCGCTCCCGGCGTGCGCTCGACCACCGCCGCCTCGCGGACCGCCCAGCTGCCGAGGAGGGACGCGAACACGTCGGCATCGGCACGGTCGCGGAAACAGCCGACGCGGACCCGCACGTACTGCCGGCCGCGCCACATCGTGTACTCGGTGTAAGCGTCGAACCCGAGGCGGTCCAGGTCGGCCGCGACCGACTGGGCCTCGCGAAGGTCGCGGACCGCGACGGTCTGCACCGTCCAGCTCTCGGCCGCGGCCCAGCCGGCCAGGACGAGAAGCAAGGTCCACGCCCGGAGCGCGACGCCG